>DWYZ01000142.1 GCA_019118425.1 Candidatus Blautia faecavium
CCCTTGGATATCTGATATAACAGACCTGCAAAGGGCTACGATGAATATACCTATCTGGATAAGATCCGAATATGTAACATACATCGGCATCGCCCTCCTTTCTTTCGTCTGGAGGGTTAGCCCCTCCGAAAATGGGAGGGTAGGCCGCCTTTATGCGCTCTGACTTTCCGTATTGCCAGTATAGCATACTCTTTCCGGCTTCTCAATCAAATTATTCTGTTTTCACGATTTCCCCGCAAGCAGCAACGCCTGTGCCTTTTTTCTCTTTATAAAATCCTCTCCTTTCGTAAGATCTTTTACTTTTACCCAGCAGTATCATATAAGTAGCTGATTTTCCTTTTTCTGGCATTTTCTCCTTCTACTTATATAATGCACGAGAAGCGGATTTTATTGCATCAAAAATAAAATTTCCTTGCTCCACAAAAACTTACTCCTGCCCAATTCCGGTTGAAATTGCATGTCTATGTTCCATAAACTCTGTTAGGAGTAATTAAATAGATTTCTCATTTATCTTCATACTCTTTTTCCTTCTCTTTTTTTCTTTTTCAAAAATATAAACGCCTATAGACGCTGCCAGCCCCGTTCCTGTCAGGGCTGCTCCTGCCCGGATGTACGGTGTCTCATAGTGCAGTACGATCTCATGGGTACCCGCTCCTATCTCTACCGCCATAAAAAGCCCATTGGCCTCCTTGACCTCTGCCTCTTCCCCGTCAACCATTACAGACCATCCTTTGCTGTAAGGGATAGAAAATACAACTGCCTTACTCTCATCCAGCGTCACGCTGCAGCTTACATCATTCCCATCAGCAGTGAAATCCTCAATGGTGTCCTGGTTCCTCTGGGCAGCCAGTTCGTTCAGTGGTTCCATTTCCTGGCAGATGACCTCCAGCTTTTCAAAGGAATATTTCCCCTCATTCCCGAAACCGATCTTTATCCTTTGTATCCCGTCTTCCCTGTACCCCAGGTTCAGTATATAATTGCTCCTGTCACCTTGGAAACGGCTTTTCGGGGACCGCAGGCTCAGGCTTTGCACGGTCCGTTCCCCCTCGGCGTCAACCTTGGCCAGGATGCTCCCTTCTGTTATGGAA
Source organism: Candidatus Blautia faecavium (assembly GCA_019118425.1). Taxonomy (GTDB): domain Bacteria; phylum Bacillota; class Clostridia; order Lachnospirales; family Lachnospiraceae; genus Blautia_A; species Blautia_A faecavium. The sequence goes on from DWYZ01000142.1 coordinate 1,089, forward strand.
GAATCCTCAAAGATGAGCCGGTCCGTTTTATCTACGCCTTCATACTGCAGGTCAGTAAAGGAAACATAGGTCTCACAGAAAGGCTCCCCTTCAACTTCAAGTATCAGGCTGCCGCCTTCCTTTTCTACATAGATCCCGTCCTCTTCCATACGTACCCCGTTTTCCTCTGTCACTTTATAAGTGACGGTATTGGAATGGAACTCGAGATCGCTCTCAGGAAGTCCGCTTTCCTCCAATACCACCCCCTGCAGCATAGCTTCCTGTTTCTGCGCCGGACCGAGTCCTTCAAACTCTTCTTCCGTTATATAGCTGTCATATGTATACACAAGGGGAAGGGCACTGGTGTCCTCATATATCCCTATCCCTTCCGGGAGCTCCGCATCTGTCTCCACAGGGGCGTATCCATAGGGGATATCCCCTTCCCGTCCTACATAATACCTCATGGAAAACAGCTTCATCAGCCAGGAACGGCCTCCCAGATCGCCTATCCGCTGTTCTGCCGGATTGTCCAGATAGTTCTCCTGGAAAAAATCACTGACCCCTTCAGGAGCCACAGAAAAATAATACTGGCCGCTGTTCAGGCCGTTCAGCATGGCGTCATTGTATAGGGTATCGGGAACGTTTTTCTTCTCATATCGGTATGCAGCAATCCCATCGATAGCTTTAAGGGCCATCTGGATAGAGTCATGTGTGGCTTCATAGACCATACCCGCTTCTTCGTGGCGTCCTGTCCGTCCCCAGCCCTCTTCGCCCAGCCAGAAGGCCCCGCAGATATTTGCCATGACACTGACTGTCACACTGCCGGCAAGTAACCTGGCCATTCTTTTCTTCCCGGTCATTCCATACCCCTGTACCATTAAGAAGCCTATTCCGGTAAGAAGGATCACAAGTCCTGCAAGATCATTGCCCAGCTCGTTATCCTTCGGGAACCAGATCACATACGCGCCATACAGGACAGACAGGATACATAAGATGATCCTCTCTTTCTTTCCCAGCAGGAAAAATTCCGGATACATTTTTACGAACAGATAAGAAAAGAACATAACCGCCGCCCAGCTCCAGCGGTTGCCCACATAGGAAAAACCATTCAGGACATGGCCCGCGTAAGGAATGCAGAACAGCAGCGCAATAAAGATAAGCCCTGCCTTGATCCCTGTATATTTCTTTCTTTTCATAAACAATACGGAGACAGACATAGCACATACGCCAGCTACCCCGATAATGGTATAGCGGGACAGCCTCGTCCCTGCCAGTGCTGTGGGAAGTTCTTTATAGAAACCAGGGCTATAGAGGATGGAGACATAATACTCGGCTTCCATCCTTCCAGTCCCAAGCACCTGCATCACTAAAGGCAGCAGGATCACTGCACTGATGGCAATGCCGATCATGCTGTACAGGCAGAACTTTCCCAGCAGCCTGCCGATCTCCTTCCATTTCCATCCTTTATAGATCATGAAATACCGGAACACAGCATAGGCCACTGTAAGAAGCCCCATCATGTAAAAGAAATAGAAGTTCACCATCCCGGCTATGCCAATGGAGAAGATATACACAAAGGGCTTTTTCCCTGCTAAGATCTTATCCACCCCTAAAAGTATCAACGGAAAATAGATACACGGGTTAAGAAACGAAGGGTGGTCGAACCCAGTCGCAAGCACCCATTGTGAAGTGATGTAGATTAACGTCCCTAAAAATACCGGCGCCTGCTTATTTTGGTGGAAAAAACAAAATCTCGTAAAAGCCAGTCCAGCCAGATAGATCCGGAAAAAGATCAAAAATCCATACAGATATTCCGTATATCTTTCCGGGACAAAGACAGACAGCAGGTTCACCGGATCCCCCATCACATAATAATTCAGGGCAGTAAGGATATCCGAACCATAGCCGATATGGAGATCCCACATAGGGATTTCTAAAGTATGCTCTACCAGTATATTTTTTATGATAGAGCGCAGATACTGCCCATAATAGGCAAGGGAGGTGTAATGCTGCCGCAGGCCGTCGCTGCTCCATACAAAGGATTTCCCGCTTCCGTAAAAGATCAGTGTGATACACGCAAACAGCAGGAGCGCCGCTATTGTGTAGGCAAAATAAAATCTTTTTCTGTCCTCTCCTATGGCAAACAAAGCATAGATTTTTTTCCTATTCTCCGGACGGGGAGCATCTCTTAAGTTTTTTTCCATTTTCTTATTCTTCTTAAATTTTCTTTTGCAGTCAGAAGATCTGGATTTTTCTGGTCCATATACGAAAAGAAAAGCTTATAAATTTAAGGTCAAAGTGATTGCTCTAAGTATGCAGGAGTCTTTAAGCGGATGTGACAATGCGCTTTAACGATATTTGTAATAGACAGGTTCGTACCATATATTTCTAACTGGAAAGGATTAGAATTATTCCTTCAATAAGATAATGCACGAAAGCATCAATTTATTGCATCGAATCAAAAAAAGTGCCAGATGTGACTCATACGAGTCACACCTGGCACTATTAGCGGTTATCTATTGCCTGACAGTTCCTTTTTAAATTCTCATTCACTCCCTTTTCTTCTTTAAGCAGATCGCATACTGCTATACGCTTACATTCCCCTTATACTGCGTCCATGGACTGTAAACATTCACACCATTAGCGTCTTTCGTATATGTCCGGACGAACAATGCATAGGAATAAGACCGCAGATTTTTAAAAGTATACACGGTCGATCTATTATTCTTAGATGTATAAAAAAGCTGTACCGGTTCCACCAGGCCCTGCACGGAATCCAGGGCGTCGTGATCCGCCAGGACAACACCATATCCCACAGCGCCGGATACTTTATCCATCGTAACCGTCATAGTAGATCCGCTCACCTTTACGCTTCGGATAACCGGAGCGTCCGGGGCTTGTACAGAAACCGTCATCTTCTCCATCGTCCATGGCGAATACTCTGTTTCTCCGCTCTCAAGTGTCCGTCCTGAACGGACAAAGAGATAATATACCCCTCGATCCAGGTTTTTCCAATCTCTTTCTTTATTCCAGCTTTTATTCATCTGATAAAGCGCCTCTCCGCTTTCCGGGAAATCCTCGCTTTCTGAAATCACATAATCATAAAAATCCGCGTTGTCACACCTTGCTTCCAACGCAACGTGGATATTGTTTCCCTGCTCTATTTCACAGATGATCACTGGCTGCTCTAAAACAGCAGTCCCTAAAGAGACAAAAGCGATTCCTTTTTCCTGACAGTATAAGTACGCTTTTGATCCTGTATTGCCATATATCGTAATGCCCTCACCCAATGGATAGAGACTGATAGAATATACACTGTCCGGAATATAGATTTCTTTCAGATTTGAGCAGTCCGCAAAAGCCGTGCTTAAATCCTCCACTCCGTCCTCAAGGATAGCCCTCTCAAGCGCCCTGCATCCTGCAAATATGCGGTATCCCACATATTTCACAGACCCCGGGATCGTAACCTCCTTAATCTCTCCACAATAAGCGAAAGCCTCCTCCTCTATGGATGTAAGTGTCTCCGGGAATTCTACTTCCGCAAGAGCAGTGCCCTGAAAGGCTTCTTTGCCTATAATTTCCAAGCCTTCCGGCAGTCCTGCCCTCTCTAACAGATCGCAGTGCTGGAAACAGCCTTCCGGAATCTCCCTGATCCCATCCGGGAGATCGATCTCCCGTAAATTGCTGCACACCGCAAAGGCACGGATCCCTAATTCCTGCACGGAATCGGAGAAATCCACCGTCTCCAAAGGACAATTATAAAATGCCTCTTCTCCTATAGACGTCACCTGATCCGGAATGCTCACAAAGGTAAGCTGGGAATTTTCAAATACACCCGCCGCAATCTCTGTAATATTTGCCGGAAGCTTTACACTGGTCAGGGAACAGGATTCAAAGGCATATTCTCCGATAGAAGTCACTGTATCCGGAATTTCCACAGAAGTAATCTGTTTATTCGCCTGAAAGGCTCTTGCCAGGATAGCCGTGACTTTTTTCCCGTTGATCCGCTCCGGGATCACAACGTTCCCCGCAGCCTGCTCACCGGCGCTGGCAAGCACGTAGGAATCTGTTTCCGACATATACTGAAACTCTAAACCATCCTGCTGTACGACCGCCTCAAACATAGAGTCCGCAGAATAGGGAATTCCTCTCTGCCTTGCGTACCTGTACCCATAGGAACCAGCCTGCACATACAAGGTAACCCGGCTGCTGCCTGAAAAGGCCAGCTTATGCATTCTTATCACACTTTCCGGTATATTAATACGGATAAGCCCGGTATTCCGAAAGGCATATTTTCCGATTTCAACCACGCCATCGGATAAAACTACTTCCGTCAGCTTTGAGCACCGGGAAAAGGTGTAAGACCGGATGGACCGGACGCCGCTTCCTAGGATAACCTTTTGAAGATTGCTGTAGGCAAAGGCTCTCGCTCCGATTTCCGTCACTGAATCCGGCACAGTGATCTCTTCCAGATAAGTTCCGAAAAATGCCTGCTGGTCAATTGTCTTCAACGTACTTGGGAGAGAAATACCATCCGCCCCAAAAGAACTGAACGCATTATGTTCAATACTGGTGACCCCTTCCGGAACAACAAAGGTTCCCTGATATCTTGCATCCCAAAATGTATTCGCCTCTATTTTTTCTATGCCTGCGGGAAGCTCAAGATTTTCAAGGCTGCTGCAGAAAGAAAAGCCGTATGTCCCGATGGAAGTGACGCTCTCCGGCAAAATCACTGTTTTCAGCCCTGTACAGCGATAAAATACATAATCTCCAAGAGACTCCACGCCTGTCTCCAAAGTCACTTCCTGAAGGCCTGTACAGCGGGCAAAAGCCGATTCGCCAATGCTCTTTACTGTGCCGGGAATAGAGATCTTCGTCAGTGCGGCGCATTCTGCAAACGCTCCATCCGCCACAGCCGTCACTGCTTTTCCATTTACCTCTGATAAAACCGCTGCCTCGGAGGGGATACCCTCTTCGTACCCGCTTACTGCATAGCTGTCCGTATCCTCCTGATAGGTGTAATTTATTCCGTCGATCACCATATGATCCGTATCTTCCGCGGCCGCGTCATTGACCGCAAAAGGAATCCCATTTGCCAGGGCATACTCCTGGGCATAGGAGCCTTCTTCCCCGTAGATGACAGCGCCTGCATTTTCAGGGAACAAGTCTTCCCCGATCGCCGTTACACTTGCAGGAATAAACACACTCTCCAGAGCCGTACACTCCTTCATGGCTCCGCTTTCAATCTCTGTCACCTTTTTTCCGGAAATCTCGTCCAAAATAGTAACTGTGCTGTCAGAAGCATCTTGAACCACGCTCACAGAATAACTGTCTGTCTCTTCATGGTAAAGGTAGGTCACATTCTCTATCGTTACCTGTGTTTCTATTGTGCCGTCTGAAATTGTATCAAAAACTTCTTTTTCTTCTCCATCCGCCTGCACCTGCGCCGCATCCTCGCTGTCCCCTGAAGAAAACAGCTCTTCCTCGGCCTTGGCGTCCCCGGCCTCTTCAACTTCCCCTTCGTCTGCAAAAGCCTCTTCCCTTCCGTCTGAAAGATCCGCCGCCATTATGTTTGTATAAGGCGCAGGAAAGGCCAGGGTTCCAGCCAGCAAGACGGCCGCTATTCTTTTTCTTTGCATATGATTCCCTTCTTTCTCTCTATGCCGCGGGAGTTTCATCCCCTTTCAAAGTGTGTCTTTTATAACACTATTATATAGAGAAAAATTTTTGAACACAATATAAATTTAGATTTTATAATTTAATGCCGCCTATGAGAACAGAAGCACAGAGGGAGACAAGCCGCCGGAATATTTAGAAAATCCCCAGAGAAGGATGTAAGAAAGGGAAAAATCCGGTTTGTAATGACTTTAGAATATAAAATATAGGATGGATAAAGTAAACGGGTATTTTGCCCTTTATAACCACGAAAACAGACAGCTTTGACACTCAGCGGTCAATCTCTTTCACCGCCTTTTTGCTGGAGATTTTGTTGCTTCTATTTATAGCGCTCTATGGATTCTGTGTCATTTCCTTTCCTGCGGCATAACGGGACATATTCCTTTTTTCTTTGTGGTACTCCTGATATTTATCATTTTCCATGGCCATTACCTTTTCTAACGGCACATATTTAAAAAGGGCCCTTCTTTTTGCTTTCAGCCAGGGAACTGCGTAGACTGTCAGGACAGCAAACAAAATAAGGCAAAGTTTATATATTTGGAATCTCGTCTCATTATCCTCCGCAATATTCCACACCATCCAGGCCGTTCCGCAGATCCCAAGCAGAGGAATAAACGTGCCTCCTGGAACTTTAAAATTTCTCGGCGCTTTCGGAAGGCGTTTCCTTAAGATCAATACGTCAATGTGCACCAAAATATATGCAAGCATTAATATTACGCTGGCGCTTAATATCATAAAAGAAAGCTCATCCGTTGTGGAAAGCCCTGTAATATTGATAATAAGCATCGCGCCGCCAATGATCAAAACAGATACATAAGGGACTCCCTTTTTATTTCTTTTTAAAAAAATCTCAGGCAAAAGCCCTATCTTGGCCATTCCAGCCGCTATATTCGCCAACCCGGCAATGTTGGAATTCACCGTGCTTATCACAGCCAATATAGCGACTACAGCCATCCAGATTTTCCCAACATTTCCCAAAAGTAAAGTTCCATATAAAATATGAGGAGAAGAGGATGCCGCTAATTCCTCCCAGGGCGTATAATTTTTAAACCCTATCACTAAAATTGACTGCATGACAAATATAATAATCAGACTTAATATCATGCCTAAAGGTACGTTTCTTTTCGCGTTTCTTACATCCTTAGAAATGGGAATTACAAACTCAGAGGCAATAAACAGGAAAAAGGCAAGTCCGCACATACCAATTATACTTTCTATATCCCCCTTTACCACCGCCGACTGCTGGATGCTCTCGCCGCTTCCAAGTCCAAGCGCGCCGACAATCCCAAGTACCAGAAGGGAAATAATCAGCCCGTATGCTACCACATTCTGAACCTTCGCGAAAATATCCACTCCATTTAAATTTACCAGGATCAATATAACTAAAATTCCCACACAATAAAAAGATGCCGGTACTGGAGAATCCGGAAAAATTTCCAGTATTGTATTTCCGAACATCGCGCATTCTACGCTGGCAACGATCGTATTTCCAAACAAATATCCTCCCACCATGATCAATATCGTAATAAACGGACCTACGCAGGCAAGTGTATACTGTGCCAGACCTCCTGTCAGATTCGGCATCAATGCATTTAATTCCGCCATTGAAGAAGCAGCAAAGCAGTTTAAAATACATGCCAGAAGCATCGATAAAATAAACGGCGTTCCGATTGCTCCCGCGCCCTGCCCCAGCGAAAGCAAACAGCTTGTGGCTACGACAACGCCCACTCCAGTCGCGATCACACTAGGCAGCCCCAATTTTTTCTTATTCTCCATAATTTCCTCCCTTCTGACGCATTTTGCTCGTTGCTGGTCACACGTTGACCAGTAACGGGCAATTTGGCATTTCCTTCTTAATGAAGCGCTTCTTTGTCTTCCTCCCCGGTTCGGATCCGAATGATTCCCGAAACATCTGAAATAAAAATTTTCCCATCTCCAATATGTCCGGTATACAATTCTTTCTTGATCACATCCAGTACCTTATCAACCTTTTCTTTTTCCATTACCATCATGATCATTTGCTTAGGAAGGAGTTCTATTTCTTCATGAATTTCGTCTTCATACTCCATAGTCCCCTTCTGCACCCCGCATCCCATCACCTGGGTTACTGTCATTCCCGTTACTCCAAGTTTTTTAATGGCGTGTTTAAATCCATCCAGCTTAGCAGCCGCTGTTATCACTTCTATTCTTACAAATTCCATTTTTTCCCTCTTTCCGACGCACCTTAACGGTGGATGCGTCAATCATAGTATGTGAAAGTTTGCTTTCACGCTTAACTCCTATAAAAAAAGCGTCCGAGGTTTTTTCACACTTTGGACGCCTTTGTCTGCACAATTTACTGATAAATTTCTGTTACAATTTCTTTCGTAGTCTCTATAAAATTAGCAATATCTTCGTCTGTCATAGGCAGCGTCAGTCCCAACTGCCCTCTATGTACAGGAAGAAAGCCTCTGGCAGCGATCTCAAGGGCATATGTCTGCATTTTTTCTCCGTCTGACTTATTCCAATAATCCCGGTGCGTACGGATTGTCTGCCCTGGTTCCTTCGTGAAAGCATAGCCCAAAACAGAAGACTCTCCAAATAATACAAACGGAAGCTTTCGTTTTTCTGCCCAGCCATTCAGTTCTTCCTTTATACGCTCTCCCATACTGTTTAATCTCTCATACGCAGCGTCATCCAACTGCTTCAAAGTAGCGATTCCCGCCGCACAGGCCAGTCTGTGTCCATGATGTGTTCCCGACATTTGAACAATATCCTTGGCCACTATATCCATCACCTCTGCCGAGCCGCCTACAACTCCCAATGGAATTCCTCCTCCGATGGTTTTGCCCGAAATAGTCAAATCAGGTTTTATCCCATACCGGCTTTGAAAACCGCCTTTATATGCCCGTATCATGATCGTCTCATCAAAAATAAGCAATATGCCTAATTCTTTGGTGAGCTCCCTGATCCGCTTAACAAAATCTATGTCCAAGGTAACGATCCCCCCAGAACCTGATTGGAGCTCCATGACCACACAAGCCAATTCGTCTGCGTATTTTCTAAGCAGCTTTTCACATACTTCTATATTATTTTGCGTCAAGAGTACGACATCTTCCGCCCGATTTTCCGGGATGCCGGCTGATTCTGGTATCGGAGTAATATTCTCAAGATCATTTCCTGCCTTTGACGCATCCGGATGGGCAGAAAACGAAAAATCATCAAGGAATCCGTGATATCCGCCTTCCATCTTAGCTGCTTTTCTTTTTCCAGTATAGGCGCGGGCAATCCGCAGCGCTCCGACACAGGCTTCAGACGCGGAACAGAAAAATTTTACCTTTTCAAAGGAATCAATCCGTTCACAAAGCATTTTTGCCAATTCCACTTCCTCTTCTGTAGGATTTCCAATAGAGAAGCCTTTTTTCATCGTGTCGATAATCGCCTGATCCACTTGCTTATTCTGATATCCGAGAACGCTTACCGTAAAATTATTATTAAAATCCAAAAGCCTTTTGCCATCTATGGTATACACATAGGCTCCCTCTGCCCGATCCACATAAATCGCATGCGGACCATAATTAAAGCTTCTTCTGCTATAGGAACCCGGTATAAATTCCGACGCATATTCACTCATTTCACCGGATTTTTTAAAGACCGTCAAAAAATGTTCCAAGCTTTCCTGATAGCAAAGTCCCATAATATCCGCCTCCTTATTGTAAAAATATACAAAAAAAGACGCCGGATAATTTTTCATCATCCCAGCGCCTTTGCTTTGATATTGCAAAGTATAGCAGTTGATTTCTTTTTACGCAATGTTTTAAAAAACAATTTTTTTTAATATTATTGTAGAAAAATACAATCCTATAATTTGTCCAGGATCTGCATCATCCGACGTACATTTAACGC
>DWYZ01000025.1 GCA_019118425.1 Candidatus Blautia faecavium
CAGTTTGTACTGTACACCAGGGCGAAGGGGAGCGGAGTGTATTATTTCGGAGTTTCACTGGCTATCTCGGCTGGCGTTTATGTGATTTATTTTTTGGCCACATATGTAGGGTTTAAGAGAGGGGTGGATGAATAGAAAAGAGAGAAAATATCCAAAACAGGATAGCTATTTCCCGAAAGATATGCTATGATAAAAGCCACATCCGTTTATCATCTTATCATTTCAGTTATAAGGAGCGTCTTACATATTGTCTATGAATAAATTCAACATTCTAAAAAAGTATTTTGGCTATGATCAGTTCCGGCCGGGGCAGGAAAGGCTGATCGATTCTGTTTTGGCCGGGAGGGATGTCCTTGGCATTATGCCCACGGGAGCGGGGAAATCTCTATGCTATCAGGTACCGGCGCTGATGCTCCCGGGAATTACCCTGGTGATCTCTCCTCTTATTTCCCTTATGAAAGATCAGGTACAAGCGCTGAACCAGGCGGGAGTCCATGCAGCTTATATTAACAGTTCTCTTACAGAGACGCAGATCAGGAAGGCTTTGGGGCTTGCGAAGGAGGGACAGTATAAGATTATCTATGTGGCGCCGGAACGGTTGGAAACCTATGAGTTTATAGAATTTGCTGCATCGGTGGATATTTCCATGCTGACTGTGGACGAGGCCCACTGTATTTCCCAGTGGGGACAGGATTTCCGCCCCAGTTATCTGAAGATCCTTCAGTTTTTGCAGATATTGCCCCGCCGGCCTGTGCTCAGCGCTTTTACAGCAACGGCCACAGAAAAGGTAAAGGAAGACATTCTCTGTGTGCTGGGACTTCAGGATCCCACTGTGCTTGTCACCGGCTTTGACAGAAAAAATCTGTATTTTGCGGTGGAAAATACGCGGAAAAAAGATGATTATGTATCTGCGTATATAAAAGACCATGAAAACGACAGTGGAATTATCTACTGTTCCACCAGGAAAAATGTGGATAAGCTTTATATTATCCTTCAAAATATGGGGATTCCCGCTGCCAGGTATCATGCAGGAATGTCCAACGAGGAACGCAGACAGAACCAGGAAGATTTTATTTACGACAGACTTCCGGTAATGGTTGCCACCAATGCCTTCGGGATGGGGATTGATAAATCAAATGTGCGCTATGTGATCCACTATAATATGCCCCAGAGTATGGAAAATTATTATCAGGAAGCTGGAAGAGCCGGACGTGACGGAGAGCCTGCGGAATGCATCCTTTTGTATTCCCCTCAGGATGTGATGATCAATCGTTTCCTTATCAACAGTAAGGAGCAGAACAGCGAATTTTCCCAGGATGAATTAAACGCTATCCAGGAACGGGATGAAGAGAGGCTGCGCAGTATGACGTATTACTGCAGAACGGCGGAATGTCTTCGGAGTTATATTTTACGGTATTTCGGAGAGATGGCAGCAGGCGGCTGCGGAAACTGTTCCAATTGCCTGGGAGAGACAGAAAATATTGATGTGACAGAGCCTGCCAAAAAGATTCTCACCTGTATCCGTGAAATGGGCCAAAGATACGGGATCAATGTGGTGGCGGGAACTCTGGCAGGGAACGACAGGGCGAAATTAAGAGAGTATGGAGTATCCCGTTTCGGGTCTTTCGGAAGCCTTCAAGAAATGAGCGAGCCGGAGATTAAAGAAATCATCAGCCAAATGGAGATGGATGAGCTTTTGCAAGTGACTAAGGATAAATATGCCCTTTTAAAAACAAGTCCCCGGTCACAGGAGGTACTTGACGGACTGTGTACCGTGATCATGAAGAGAAAAAAGACGGAAGATAAAGAAAAGAACAAATCCGTTTCAGGAAAGAGCACAAGAAAATCAGATATTCTAAATGGAAGAGGGCTGGAGCTGTTCGAACGTTTGCGAGGTCTGCGCACCCGGCTTGCCCGGGAAGCCGGTATGCCTCCTTATATTATTTTTTCCGATAAGACCTTGGTGGATATGTGCGTAAAGGCACCTTTGAGGAGAGAAGAAATGCTTGCGGTTTCCGGTGTAGGAGAAAATAAGTTCAGCCGTTACGGAGAAGCTTTTTTAACAGAGATCGCTGATTTTACCCATGGAAAAAGGGAAAAGTTATATTTTGGCGACAAGGAGGAGTTGGAAGCTGTTGACGAAGAGGTTTCAGAAGAGAGAAGAAGGAAAAAAGCGGGCAGGAAAGAAGAATTTTATCTTACAAAAGAACAGGCAGCAGAGTTTCCTTATAGAGAAAAATATTTTGCCGCTGAATTTGCAGAACAGCTAAATTTGCTCCGGGATGAGGGGAAGGTAAGGAAAACTTCCGGCGCAGAGATATTTAGAAGGATGCAGGCAAGGGGATATGCCAGAGAGGAACGGCGGGACGGAAGATGGATAAAGACGATTACCGAGGAAGGGGAAGCGTTCGGTCTTACCTTAGGAACCAGAGTGAGTAAAAAAGGGACGGATTATGAGGACATTTTCTATGGAGAAAAGGCTCAGAGGGAGATTCTTTCCTGGTTTGTGAAGGGAAACGAAGACCTGTAGGGAATGAAAATAAACAGGAAAAAGAAACAACCCATCGCAATGATATCGGTGACGGGAAAAGTCATAAAGATGAACGTCCCAAGTACCATAACGCTGCCGTAAATCAGGATGGAGCATCTGACTTGAAAAATTCTTTTTGAGTATAATATATTCCGAATACAGGTGATTATGAACCTTTTTTCGGAATTGAGCTGACGCATGTTTCATGATAAAATAGAACGGAAAACAGTGTCAGGTTGCAAAAATCTTTTGTAAGGAGGCTATTGAATGGAGATTCGTAGAGATTTCTACCTGGATAAATTGATAAAAAGAAAGAACAACGGACTCATTAAGGTTATCACTGGTATTCGCAGGTGCGGTAAATCCTATCTGCTCAATAACCTTTTCTATCATTATTTACTGGAGAGCGGTGTGGATGCTGACCATATCATACGTTTTGCCTTTGACTCAGCGGACGACCTGTACCGGATTGGCGAAAGCCTCATTGGGATTGAAAAAGAAAAGCGTGGGGCAGACCCGGAAAAATTCATGGCTTATGTCCGAACCAAAGTCGTTGACGATGGAATGTATTATTTGCTGCTTGATGAAATTCAGATGTTGGATTGTTTTGATGCTGTACTGAACAGTTATCTGCGCAAGGATAACATGGATGTATTTGTGACAGGAAGTAATGCAAAGCTCCTGTCCAAAGATATCGCTACTGAGTTTGCCGGCCGTGGTGATGAAGTTCATATGTACCCTTTGAGCTTTGCAGAGTTTATGTCTGTATATGAAGGGGATAAGTATATGGGACTGTCCGAATATATGTTCTATGGCGGTATTCCTTTAATTGTTCTGCGTGATGGGGCAAATGATAAAGCTGCGGCATTACAGAATCTGTTCAGTGAAATATATATCCAGGATATAGTCAGGAGGAACCGTGTTAAAAACATTGGAGAATTGGAAGATCTTTTAAACATTCTCTT
>DWYZ01000143.1 GCA_019118425.1 Candidatus Blautia faecavium
CCTTTTCGATAAGAATTGTCATATCTATAATTCTTACCAAAAAGGAGCCATTTTTTACCAAAGCCACAAAGTTTTTTACACTACCTATTTTTTTGATACATAAAGACTGTACGCCAAAATCCCCGCGCCGCATTTTGCGGCACAGGGATTTTGGCATATTGTGGAGGTTTATGCAAGTTTTTCATACCCGCTTGGGTATGCTGTATCCCGCAAAGCAAACGGGATACATGGGATTATAATCAGCCTTCAATGGCTCTTCTGAGAGCTTCCTGATGGCGTCTTATCTGTTCAATACTGTCTACTTCCATATCCTGTCTCAAATGTTCGCCGCCTTCGTACTCAGAGCTTAAATAGCCTTTGTATCCGGCTTTCTTAAATGCTTCTACTACTTCTGGAATAGCAACTGCCGTTTCCTTGTAATCTTCAGAAACATTATAGAATTTTGCGTGAGTATGATAGATATAATCAATATTATCAATGATATCCTGAGGATCAGACCAGGAATAGGTAAAGGAAGAACCAGCGTACATCATATCAGCCGGGCCGCCGCCTGCTTTTTCTACAGCATCCATCATTTCCTTCATACCATTTGCCATACGGTATTCCATGTTAGCTTTTCCAAGATTCAGGTCATATTTGATTTTAACGAAGCCCTTTTCTACTCTCTGTGCGTAAGCATCGTCTACGATTTTAAGGCATTCTTCCTTTGCTCCTGCTCTTCTTGCTTTGTCACGGAGTACATCCGGGATATTTTTGCAGAAGATGCCCATATCCGGGATAAATCCGAAGTATTTCGTACCGGTGCGGTTGATCATTTCCATATAACCGTCAGCCCAGCCAGAATTTAAAGAGAAGGGAGCGTGTACTTCCAGACCGATTTTTACATCCATTTTTTCTGCGTATTCCAGGCTTCCTTCAATTACGTCCATAGGAGTGGAAACCAGGGTACGGAGATTTTTAAAGCCAAGAAGAGATGCAAGACGGATGTCTCTCTTCATCATATTGATCTGCTCTCCAAGGCACAGAGTACGGTTGTCATAGATATGGTTTTCCAGGAATGCGTCATAGCAGGATGGTTCCAGGTTATATTTCTTTAACATTTCAAACCAGTGATCTCTGAATTCCTGTGTTTCAATAGGAAGCGGAAATCTTTTGATCATCTGTTCTGCCAAAAGCTCTACGCCGGTAGCTCCGGTTTTTGCTGTTTCACGAAGACAGCCCTCAAGATCAAGCTGGCCATTGTAATATTCGTCCTGATAGCTGTACAGGGATACACTTCTTTTAATATCGTAGCTCATTTTTCGTCCCCTCCTTAAATTTCAAAGTCTGCTTCACATACCGATTCTAACTGGAACGGCATGTAAGAAGGCGCGATGACCTGTAATGCGTTGATATGATGAGCGCCTGGTGCGAGGCCGCCTTCTTTTTTTACATAAACAGTAGCGTACTCGCCGAATTCCCAGCGGTAATCGGAATCGATCACGGTTCGGGCTTCTTCTAAAGTGAAGACTTCTCCGTTTACCTTAATGCTGATATTTTCTCTTGGGATATCTTCGCCATCAATATTAACCTTGATGTCACGAAGAATAGAGAGGGTAAAACCTCTGTAATACTGTGCCTTGAACTGGAATTCAAAGCCTGTTACATTTCCAGCGTTTTCGGTGTTTTTAAATCCATCTGGATTATAAATCTGTCTGCCGGCCATTCTAATTCCTCCATTCTTTTCCTGCAGTGCCTGACTGCTCTTTTGATGCTTTTATTTTAGCAAAACGGGGGTGGGACTTCGTTTGGGCATTTATCCAATATCTTATATATTTTTCGTCATAATTCGGAAGATAAAGAGAAAATAGAAGATGATGTTAAAAATTACACGCTGTTTTTTATCTCTGCTTTAAAATAGGATAAATAAAATTATATTACCATTCAAATACTTTTTTAACTTCTTCTGCTTTCGTCTCTGTTCCATATTGTTTGCTGACGAGGGAAATAGAAGCTTCCTCTTTTCCAAGAAGCAGGATCCAGTCTTCTTCCGATCCGTTCGAGGGAGGGTTGATGGTTAGCCTGGAGCCTGTAATTTTAATTTTTTCTGCTGCCAGAGCGTTTCCATTCCGGGGATCGTACCAACGAAGGAAAAGCTCCGGAGGAAAGTCAGAGAGCTCCAGTTCTGCAGTGATATATTGAGGAAAGTACACACAGATCCGTTTGTTTTCCATGTCTTTGCAAGCCTGGATATGCCGGCTTTCGTCAGAGGCATCTGTATCCCTTGGAAATAAAAGAATTTCCTGGGATGGAACGAATTTTGTAAGGTCTATGGATTCCAGAAAGTCACGGAGATTTTTTATATGATAAGCACCTTCCTGTGTCAAAGCCTCGTACCAAGTATAAGGAGTGACTGGATTTACTTCCCTTGGAGAAATGGTGCACCACATGGAGGAATGGCCGTAGGTAAATCCAAAGGCTCCGGCAAACAGACTGAAATAAGCCCGTCTGCGTACCATCCAGGAGCCGTGATAGGAATCCGGCTTTACTGGCCAGGAGTTAGGCATGGCTTCATAAGCTGGCTCACCGTCCCATACAGGCATGGGATGTTCTCTGTCATACTCTTTTTTGATCAGCTCATAATTTTTTACAGTCAGACCATGACCGGACTGAAGCATGATAAACTGGATCCACGCTTCTTCATCAGTCCAGAAAGACATAGTGGAACATTCGCCGGAATGCACATCATAGGAAGAATGATAAGTGATTAAAAGATCCTTCCATTCTTCTCTGTTTTGATTATATTTAAGATCCTTATCCAGGACTCCCTTGGCTAATCCTTCCGCAAGCCGCCGCCAGACATTTTTATAATCTGTTCCGTTGTGCACAGGGTGGCGGTCACCGCCCAGGCACCAGAGAATATTAGTCCTGGTGCGGTAACGGCTGCCGATCCATTTTCCATATTGATAGGCATTGCCTTCATTTACAGTTTTAGGAAATTTTTCTCCCTGCCAATTTTCCCCCACTACCATTTGTCCCCACACGGGGAGGAGCAGTACGTAAAAACCGTACGCTTCCGCCCGGTCAAGGATCCAGTCAAGATAAGAGAAATAATTTTCATTAGGGGAGGAAAGGTCATTGTTTATCAAGGCTTTTTCTCCTGCCGGATTGCGGATATCTTCGTCCCGTTCAGGATCAAGTGCCACGATCTGCAGAACCGTAAAGCCCTGGTTCTTTCTTGTCTGCATGTAATATTCCACATCGTCCCATTTCATTCTTTGAGGCATGGTCCAGACCGTATCTGCCAGCCACAGAAAGGGAGTGCCGTCTTCTTTGATAAAGTACCGCTTGTTTTCTGAGATGGAGAGACGGCTTAGGGGGTGCCTTTTAAAAGTAGTGTGTTTCATCGTTGATCATCCTTTCATTGTATGTTTGTATTTTACACAATTACATATTTTTCTGGTTGGAGGCTGAAGAGCGCAGCATTTCCTCCACAGTTTTCTCGTTCTCTTTTCCTCTGGCGTTTGTCATGCGGATTCTGGAAAAGCATAAAGCTGCTAGAAGAAAGATTACTGCCGGGAAAAAGTTAATTACTTTGTTCATATCCGAGAGAACGGAGGAAGGCATAGTAGTATTTGCCGCAAAGCCTACGGCTCCCAGAATCAAAATACCAACGGAACCTCCCAGGGCATGGCCGAGTTTCGTCCCGAAGGAAATACAGGAGTAGATTACCCCGTCTGCCCGGTGTCCTGTGCGGATCCAGCTGTCGTCAATGATTTCGGCTGTCAGGGCAAAGGTGGTAAGTCCTACACAGTTGGCCGCTCCGTAAAGAAAATGTACGGCCGCCAGAACCGGAAGAGGGGGATGGAAACCGCCGCAGAAATAAAGCAGGATACAGACAATTGCGCAGGCAATGCAGCCTCCTGCACCGGCCCATTTTTTATCTATTTTATTCAGCAGAAAAGGTGAGTAAAATCCCGGCAGAAGTCCTCCTAATGTCATGGCAGAGGTACAGACAGCCATGGCGGGAGCATTATCCAGAACATAAATAAAATAATAAGCCATTATGCTGCTCCTTCCCATTACCGCAGTCATAACTAGGATCATGGCAAGAAAGACCAGCATGGAGTCACGGTCCTTAAAGGTCTGGACAAAAGAAGAAAGGAGAGAAGCAGATTTTTCTTCTTTTTTATGGGTATTGACTACTTCTTTTGCAGAGACAAAGGCCGTCCACAGACAAGGGATGGAGATCAGGGAATAAATAACGGCTGCCATAAAATATCCCATGCCATCAGAGGTGTCGCCATTTCCGAAATAAAGGATCAAAGGCATAGTAGCTGCATTTATGATAAAGACTGCTGCATTGCCGATAATATTCCGAAAGGAATTTAATGTGACCCGTTCCGAATTTACAATAGTCATACTGTTTGCCAGTGCGCCGGTGCTAATGCTGACCGCCGTATAAGCCATGCCGCAGAGGATATAGGTGATCAGGCACCATATGATCTTGCTATTGCGGGAAATATCCATATTCAGGAAGGTAAGACAATTAAACAAGGCCAGAAACGGGGTAGCAAAGAGAAGATAGGGCCGAAAACTGCCCCACCTGGTATGGGTGCGTTCAGTAACAGCGCCCATAAGAGGATTGCTTATGGCATCGCAGATCCTGGCTATAAGCATAATAAGAGAGATAGCCGCGGGAGCAAGGCCTACTACATCAGAGTAGAAGATGGTCAGATAGGAGCTGACCAGCGTCCAGGAAAACTGTCCTCCTGCTTCTGCCAGACCGTAGCCTATATAAGATTTTAAGGATAATTTTTTATTCTGTTGTTCCATATCTCGCTGCCTTTCTAATTCGTATTGTTTAATTATAGTAAGTTTAGAGACAGTATACTATGAAATACTTTACAAATGGAAAAGAGATTTTTATCTTTTCTTATTAAGAGAAGAAAAGAAGATAAGAAAAAAATAAATTTCTGCCTCTTTTTTTTGCTGCTGCTTTTTGATCTATAATACAT
>DWYZ01000144.1 GCA_019118425.1 Candidatus Blautia faecavium
CTGCATTGGATTCCATTGGCGGGGTGGTTGCGGTTCGGTATATTTCTTGACTTTGTTTTTCCTCGCCGATATAATGGGGCTAGGTGATGAATATGGGATTGAATAAACTCAAAACACCCGGAGCATCTACAGAAGAAATGCAGGTCGAGGATGCAGTCCAAAGGAATCCTGCGGAAGAGGAACTTCGGGAAAAGTCATATGAACATGGACTGCCGGAATATCTTCAGCAGGATCTGGATGCCTTCAAAGAAGGGTTGAAAAATGGCTCCTCTCTGATGGACTGCCTGTGGGGAGAGTTATATGGCAGTATCAACGTAGCGGAAATCAATGATGGGATCATTACGCCGGAACATGCGGATTATCTCAGACAAAAATTCTTATGGGGAGGTGGAAAGAATTCGTTATAGTTCCACCGCCAACTCAAAATGATTCTTCCGCGTAGTGAGAAGCCCTTCCTTCTGGAGTTTCGACAATTCTGCCGACATGGCGGCGCGTTCCACGCACAGATAGTCCGCCAGCTGCTGCCTGTCATAGGGAATGTCAAAGGAAAGGCTTCCCTGGCGGATGGATTCTGAGGAAAGATAGGACAGGAGCTTTTCGCGGGTGGTCCTCTTGCTCATGTGCGTGATCTTCTCATTGAATTGCAGTACCTTTTCCGCAAGGACGGAAACCAGATTCCGAATCAGGCGGTTGTGATGGGTGCAGGCAGTGGGACAGACGGTCAAAAGGCGGTTGATATTCAGCATCAGGGTCTCGGAGGGGGCGACGGTTACCACGCTGATGTTCAAAACGGAACCGGGCGTTGCGGCGTAGGGTTCCGCAAAGAAGCCGCCGGCTTCGATTTTGGACATGATATTCCGGTGCCCCCCACAGATCCTCCTGGATGACAAGGACAGAGCCGGAAAAGATCAACCCCATGGAAGCGGTGCTGTCTCCAGCGCGGAAGATATATTCATCGTGATCGAAGGTCCGTATCTTTGCGTCTACGCAGTTCAGAATGGAAAGAATTTCGCCTTCGTCCATACCGGCGAAGAAGGGGCAGTGTTTTAGTACAGGCAAATATTTTTTCAAGAAGGTCACCTCTGTTGGAAATCTAACATACATGTTGAAATCAGACTACTATAATAAATCCAGAAAGTCAAAGAACAAAAGGAGGATTGGTGGAAATGATTTTCAGCGGATGTCAGAGCAAGGCAAAGGAAGTGACCATTGAGGAGAGAATTTGCCCTCAATGCGGCAATGTGATCGAGATTTTTTCTGTGGACACAGAGGTGGTCTGTGAGAAATGTGGGTTTGTGGCTTACAATGATAAGCTGAGCTGCGTGCAGTGGTGCAAATTTGCCCGCCAGTGCATAGGGGACCAAATGTATGAAAAAATGATGGAGACTGCTGCCCATCAGAAGGCTGCCAGATCGTCTTGAGGATAAGGGGGAAAGTATCATGAAAAAGCCTGAAATTCAGATTACCCTGATAGACCGCAAAGGAAGTGTCGGCTGCCACAGAGGTCATAACATCGGGGATACCTGGGATTACGACACCGAAGGGGGCAAGCTCTGTCCAATGGCGATGCATACCCTGTTTCCCATGATCGACATTCTCAGGTACGGAGGGACTTTGCCGCTTTCCAGGGAGGGCGACATCCGGTTTTGCTGCCCGGATGCCGATGTCATTAATATTTTCCGGCTTGAGGTAAAGCAGCAGAAGCCTCCTGATGCGACAGCCCCTTTTTTATAAAAAAGGTTAGTCAATCAGCTGAAAATGTTTCATGGCATTGTAAATTCCATCTTTATCTATATCTGTAGTCTGATAGGAACAGTAAGGCAGGATCTCCTCCATGGAATTTCCCATGGCTATGCTGTGCCCTGCGTACTGGAGCATGAGCAAGTCGTTGGTGCTGTCGCCGAAGGCAAAGCTGTTTTCTAAAGGGATGTTCAGCTTTTCCAGAAGAAAACGGATTCCTGTAGCCTTGCTGCATTTTTTCTGTGTCACTTCCCAGATACGGTTTCCATGATCAAAATATAAAAAATGTTTTTCGCAGAAGGCGCGGAATTTATCCTCCAGGGAATCTTCCTGGAGAAAGGCAAGGAATTTATCAAAAGTAAATTTATTTTTCTTTTCTTCATCAAAGAGAGATAAGTCCTCTGCCTTTACTTCATCCTTTAAATGCTCTACATCCATGCAGCTGACAGGAGAACCTCCGTCATAGAGGATGCCTCCAGGCTGTTCGAAAAAGGCGGCCACCTTACATTCCCGCAAGACTTCTGCTGTTCTTCGGCAGAGTTCATTGGGAATGGTGCTGGAATAAAGAAGCCTGTCATGCATGTAGATCTGGGAACCGCATCCGCACACATATCCGTCAAATCCTAGATTCCGTATCAAAGGGGAGATCATACCCAGGGTACGCCCGGAGTTTACAAAGAGCAGATGCCCTTTTTCTCTGGCCTTTTTCAAAGCAAGCTGCGCACTTTCCGGCACGGAAAAAGGCGGTGCGGTGAGTAAAGTTCCATCAATGTCAAAAAATAGTATCTTCTGTTCCTTCATCGTTTAAATTCTCCTTATTTGTCATAGTCACACGTATTCCATTTACTTCTACGTCCGCTTCCATGGGAATCACAAGACAGCGCCTTCCGTCAATGATGCGGGTTTCTACCAATTCTGCCCGGTCCGGCTCTACATGGATGACCACATCTGGTGTTTTGATCTCAAAACGCCTGGTATTGGTGATATTAGAAGCCATCAGAGCTGTTTTTTCTCCTGCGGCCATTTCGTATTGCTCGTCAAAAGATTCCAGTTTCTTTTCTTCTACGCCGCAGTCTTCAAAAAGCCGCTTTACTTCTGATTTTGTGAGAATGACAGGTTCCGGTTCATCCTTTTGGGCTTCTACGAGCTCTGCAAGTTTTTCGTGGATATTGATGACTGTGTCGTAAGCACAATCGTCCCCGAGAGTTTCTTCTACAAGCGCGTTAAAGGAGTCTCTCTGTCCTCCGGCGGAGAGGGGAGCGGTGCAGCCGAATACTTCATCGATAAAGGTGCTGCGAAGCTCCTCGGCATTTTTCGTATAATATAAAATACCATGGATATCTGTACTGCGGTCATTAAATACCGGGAATAAAAAGCCCAGATCCGGCAGCTCTACGATCCAGTCACGGATGCGGTCCTGGATACTGTTGGTTTCTGCGTTATAGCAGAGCCCTGCTTTAGAAAGCTTCACAGGGCAGATGCTGCAAAGAATGTGTTCGTAGATCTCATCGGATGCGTCAAACATTTCTTCGCCATCGGAAGCTTTGCCGGGAATGTCGTATACGGCGTGGATCAATATGATATAGTAATTTTCGCCGTAATCATAATTTTCGATGATTTTGTCATAAAAGGCTTCAATGAGGCTGTCATCCTGAAGTTTGCTGTTTTTTAGACGAAGGAGAAATTCTTGGGTGCCTCCGGATTCTTCCTGGGAAAGAGGAAATTCCATGTTCAAAAGATTTTTACCGATTGTGCCGGAAAGGGTCTTTTTAAAAATTTCAAAGTACTTAAACATTTCTTCTTCAGAAAGAGAAAGAAAAGCTTCTTTCAACTCTGTTTTTTTGTTTTTTTCACCGTCCACATAGCAGCCGCAGATGCGGGTGATGGAACAATTGGCAGGAGAAAATTGCTTTTTTATTTCGGATATTTCTTTTTTATTCATGATCATAGCTCCTTATTTTCCGTAGAGTATGTAAAGGCATGCCGAAAATGGCATGCCAAGCGATAAACTATATTATAGCTTGAAATTTTTATTGGCGCAAGAAGTTCGTTGGAGGAGAAAACAGGGATATATAGTACAGTTAACCATACCTGGCACAAGCAATATAATAAACTTTACAAAAATGGCAATAATTTTACCTATATTTAGCAAAACGGAGAGGCGGATTTAATATCTTGCTGATACACTGTCCCTGTGCCGCCAAAGGAAAAAAATCGGCGGAGATCAAAAGAACAAAAAATAGAAAAAGAAAGTAAGAGGAGACAAGGAGACATGAAAGCAAAGAAAATCAGCACACTGTTACTGACAACAGCAATGTTGGCTTCCAGCGCCATCCTTCCCGCACAGGCAGCAATGGCAGCCGAGGATAGCGCGGAAGCTACCCAGGCTGCAGAAGAGACTACAGAAGAAACTGCGGAGCAGACAACGGAAGAAGCTACCACAGACGCTGCAGATGGAGAAACTGCCGTACCAAAATATGTATTTTTATTTATCGGTGACGGAATGAGCTATCCACAGATTCAGACAACAAATTATTATTTAAGCGCAATGGCGGACGATGGGGATGAGATCCTTACCAGCCAGAACAATCTGAATATGATGGATTTCCCGGTTGCAGGTTCTGCGCAGACTTATGACAGTACTTCCTTCTGTCCGGATTCCGCATCTACAGCAACTTCTATTGCTACCGGACATAAAACCTACAGCGGTACTATCAATATGGATGAAAATATGGAGACCGCTTATGAGACAATCGCTGAAAAATTAAAAGATCAGCTCGGATATAAGGTGGGTATCCTTACATCCGTAAACTTAAACCACGCCACACCGGCTGCTTTTTATGCGCATCAGGCATCCAGAAACAGCTATTATGAGATTGGTCAGGAATTGATCGCAAGTGAGTTCGATTATTTTGCAGGAGGCGGATTACTTCAGCCTACAGGAGCGGAAGAGGATCAGACAGACCTTTACCAGCTTGCAGAAGAAGCTGGATATACTGTAGTGAAAACGAAAGCCGATGCAGAAGCTCTTACGGCAGAATCCGGAAAAGCTATTGTTATTGATGAGACATTAGCTGATGACGATGCTATGAGCTATGCCATGGACCTGGAAGAAGGCGAGTGGGGACTGGCTGATTATGTAGAAAAAGGAATCGAAGTTCTTGACAATGACACTGGCTTCTTCATGATGGTAGAAGGCGGAAAGATTGACTGGGCATGTCATGCAAATGACGCAGGAGCAACCATCAACGATACCATTGCATTAGATGAAGCTGTTGGAAAAGCAGTGGAATTCTATAACGAGCATCCGGATGAGACTCTGATCCTGGTAACCGGCGATCACGAAACAGGCGGTCTGACCATTGGATTCGCAGGAACAGACTATGATACTTTCCTTACCAATATTTCCAATCAGAAAATTTCTTATGCAAAGTTTGATTCTGATTATGTTGCTGGCTACAAAGAAAACCAGACTGATTTCGAAACCGTTATGGCTGATATTACTGAACTGTTCGGTCTTCAGGCTCCTGCCGGAGAGACAGAGCAGACACAGCAGGCAGACAGCAAAGACCAGCATCCGGAAGCAGAAGAAGGGGCAGGCTCTCTTGTTATGACAGATTATGAATATGAAAAGCTGCAGGCAGCATATGAAGAGACCATGTCACGTACAGGCGAGGAAACAGAATTCAGCCAGGAAGAGTACATTCTGTACGGAAGCTACGAGCCGCTTACTGTAACAATCACACACATCTTGAATAATAAATCCGGTATTGATTTCAGCTCCTATGCACATACAGGACTTCCTGTTGAAGTGTTCGCAATGGGCGTAGGTCAGGAGCAGTTCAATGGATACTATGATAATACTGACATCTTTAATAAGATGGCAGCACTTACAGGAGTAGCATAATATGGTCAGCATGCTGAAAAAGAATTCCGTTTCTTTATTGGCAATCCTGTTGATTATCATCCTCATAGCCCTTCCCACGGGTTATGAGGATGCTGCTATTTATCAGGGAACGGACAGAGTAAAAGTAAGAGTATTGGAAACCGATGAAAGTATGGTAAGGAGCTCCGGGTTGATCCAGTCCGGAGAGCAGACCTGCCAGGTAGAGATTCTGGGAGGAAAATTTAAAGGAGAGACCACAGAGGCAGTGAATATGTTAAGCGGGTCTCTGGAGTCAGATAAAATATTTCAGACAGGGGATGTGGCTCATGTGGTCATTAGTTACGATGGGGATGAGATTTTATCAGTCACCATGACAGATCATTACCGTATCCACTATGAGATTATATTGGCGGCTATATTCGTAGTATTTCTTATCGCTTTTGCCGGAAAAACCGGTCTGAGGGCCTTGTTTTCCTTTGTTATCACGGTGCTGACCATATGGAAGATTATGGTTCCCGCTTATCTGCAGGGAGTAAATCCCATTTGGTGCGGTATTCTTATTACCGTATTTTTAGCTGTTTTGATTATTTTTATGGTTTATGGATGGGACAGGAAGACGGTTGCTGCAAGCTGCGGCGCGCTCCTTGGCGTGCTTGTCACCTGCATTATAGGCTGTATTTTTACGGATATCTTTAAGATTCATGGGGCAGTGATGGCCTATTCGGAAAGTCTTTTATATGCAGGCTATCAGGATCTGAATCTGACCCAGATATTTATGAGCAGTATTTTCATAGGAGCTTCCGGGGCTATGATAGACTTATCAGTAGATATAACTTCCGCGGTTAATGAAGTGATTGAAAAGAAACCATCCATTGGATGGAAGGAAGCTACTGCCTCAGGAATGAATGTGGGAAGAGCAGCCATGGGAACAATGACGACAACCCTTCTTCTGGCTTATTCCGGCGGGTATATAGCTCTTCTTATGACTTTTATGGCGCAGGGAACGCCTTTAGATAATATTTTAAATTATAAATATGTGTCTGCAGAAATTCTGGACACGATAGTAGGAAGCTGCGGGCTTGTAGCTGTGGCGCCGCTTACCTCACTTACCAGCGGCATATTGCTTACAAGGAAAAAAGCGAAAATCCACACTCAGGAATCCGTTCAGGAGCCAAAAGCTCTGGAGGGAGAAGAGACAGCATAAAAAAACCAGATCCCCCCTTTTGAGGGGGAAACTGGTGATAAAAGGGAAGTAAGAGGGGAGGGCATTATCCTTCGATTTGGATATAGCCTTTATCTTCGACAGCTTTCGCATCCTTTTTCGGAATGGAAAGTTTCAGGATACCGTCTTCATATTTCGCGTGGATATCATTTTCCGTAACGCCCTTGCCTACATAGAAGCTTCTGCTCATGCCGCCGGCGTAGCGTTCGCGGCGGATGTAATTGCCTTTTTTATCTTTTTCGTCTTTATCCAGGCCCTTGGCTGCTGAGATAGTAACGCAGCCGTCTTTCAGCTGAATGCTGATCTCATCTTTCTTAAAGCCTGGAAGATCCACATCTAATTCATAGCTTCCGTCTGTTTCGCGGATATCTGTCTTCATCATGTGCTTTGCATTCTTTCCGTACAGAGGGTTCTTGCGTCCAAAGAAATCCATATCAAAAGGATCGTCCATCCAATCATCAAATAAGTTTTCTCCAAAAATACTAGGCATCATCATAAGTCATATCTCCTTTCAAATCTTTCTTCATCTATGTGAACATATCGGAAAAACGATATGTAGTTTTTGAACTCTGGTTAA
>DWYZ01000145.1 GCA_019118425.1 Candidatus Blautia faecavium
CTAATTATATACATCCCATGTTAATCTTTATTATCGAAATATTACTATCTATTAATCATCCGCTTTAAATAGCTCATTATTATGACCAAAGTAACTTTTTGTTTTATCAGTAAATCGGTTCGGCAAACAACAAACTATCTAAAACGGATGATTATAGTATAATACTTCCGCCATTACCTAAATTCAAATACATCCTATGTTAACCTTTATATATATCTGTTCTAATATTTTACTTTCACCTTCTTTATAAATCAATACTAAAAATGGAAATGACAGTGTATCATCCCTTGTTGCTTTTATCCAGTTTTCACAAACTCATTCGTAAACCAAAGTTTATTTTAACTATATTCCCTATTACATCCACCTATCCCATTTCGACAAAACTTCCTATTGCATTCCCCCGCTTCATAAGTTAAACTCTTTCCTAAGCAGATTTTCTAATCCCCATCTCATCCATTTTTCTCACAGCGGGGAGAAGCCGTCACCCGTTCCGACCTTGCCTGGCTTACCCTTACGCCTCTCATGGGAGGAAAAATATCCCAGAAGGAACGGATCCTGGATGCTTACGAATTACTCAGGGACAGCACTGCATTTTCCCAGGAGGAAAAGGAGAAGCTGGATTCAGTATTATATGTGATGGCAAATAAATTCCTAAATGGAAAGGAATTGAAAAAGGTAAAGGAGGAGATGCAGATGATGCCTTTAGGAAGAATGTGGCGCGAGGACGGAATCGCGGAAGGACGCCGCGAAGGGCTTACAGAAGGCCTTGCTGCCATTATTAAGATCATACGAGGGAAAATGCAAAAAGGATTATCCTGTGAGACGGTAGCTGAATTTCTGGAGATGGATGTTAGCTACATTAAAAAAATCTATAACCTTATCCAAGAACAGCCGGACCAAACCGACCTGCAGATCGCCCAGATTCTGCTCATGCCTAAATAAAAACAATACCCCAAAAGATCAAAGCCCGCCTGCTGCTTCTATGCAAAGCGGACTTTGGTCTTCTCTTGTATTCTCCGGCCAAGGCCCAAAACTCACACCTGTATGGCCTTTCCCAGCGAAAAAGAATAAATATACTTTTCCTTTACTTTCACATTTAAAAGCTTTTCCAGCGCTTCCCTATAATTTTCAATCTGTGTATGATAAAGATCCACGAGTTTTTTCTCCTCCCAGGGTTTTACCCGGTCGGTTTTATAGTCCACCAGCACCAGTCCGTCCTCCTCCGCAAAGTAGGCATCGATGATTCCCTGGACTAAGACCCGCTCGCCTTCTCCCCAGGCCGGATCGATTTCTCCCGCATCCATAGCCATCACAAAAGGCTGCTCCCGCACAAGATTTCCCTTAAGGCTTGCTTCTTTCATCCGCTTTCCAAGAGGAGACTGCACGAATCTAAGTACATCCGTCACAGAAATACTGATTGCCTGCCCCTCTTCCAATCTTTTATGAGCAGCCATTTCCTGTATCTGTCCCTGGATTTCTTCCTTTGTAGATACCCGGCGATAATCCAGTCCTTCCATCAGACGATGATAAGCCGTTCCTCTCTCCGCCCCTTTATATTCCTCTTCCTTCTCCGCTGCGAAACGGGGAATCAAAGGCACCACGTCCTTCTCATAAAACAGGCTTTCTTCCTTATCCATTTCCCCTGCATAGCTTCTCTTTTTCAGCTCTGACACACTGACCTTCACCGGAATATCCCTTAAGTAACCATAGGGATAAGAAAAAGAGAACCTCTCTTCCAAAGCTTTCCGTGTTTCCTCATCATAGGTTTGTTCCGGATCCCAATTCTTCAGATATTCCTCCCATAGGCTATCCTCTGTCTGATACAGCGTATCCTCCTGCACCAGATCTTTTGCCGTAACCCTCACCAGAGAAAACTCAGCCTTGGCGTCATGGAGAGGATTCTTTCCCCCAGGAACAATTCCATATTCTTTATACAGCACATCCATGCACCTATGGCGCGCCAGGGCAGGAAGAACATATGCCCAGTAATTTTTCGCCTTCATCCGTGTACCTAAAGGCAGAAGCTCCTCTGTCCGTTCCCTGTATCTGGCAAGGGAGGATACCTGCTTTTCCATTTTAGAGATGGTTCCGGTAAGCACCAGCTTCTCCTTAGCCCTGGTAAGGGCTACATACAATACACGAAGCTCTTCTCCCAGACTCTCCTTTAAAAGAGCTCTTCGGATCACCTGCTTATGTAAAGTGGAAAGGATCAACCTCTCCTTGGGCAAAATAGCATCTGCTCCAAATCCCAGCTCCGGATGGATCAAAAGCCTCGCGTTCAGATCCTGGAAATTAAACTGCTTTCCCATACCCGCCGCGAACACAATAGGGAATTCC
Source organism: Candidatus Blautia faecavium (assembly GCA_019118425.1). Taxonomy (GTDB): domain Bacteria; phylum Bacillota; class Clostridia; order Lachnospirales; family Lachnospiraceae; genus Blautia_A; species Blautia_A faecavium. The sequence goes on from DWYZ01000145.1 coordinate 2,338, forward strand.
AGTCCTTTGCTTTTATGGATGGTCATGATCTGCACAGAAGAGCTGCCAGCCCCGGAGACATTGGTCTCTCCGAAATCCACCTCGTACTTTTGCAGACTTTCAATATACCGTATAAAATGGAACAGTCCCCGGTAACTGGTCTTTTCATATTCCATAGCCTTTTCCACAAGCATATGAAGATTCGCCTGCCGCTGTTCTCCTCCTGGAAGAGCCCTGGCGTAATCTCCGTAGCCTGTTTCTTCGATCACATGGATGATCAGCTGGTGGATCGGCGTAAACTCCGCCATAGCCCGCACTTTTTCCAAGCCTCTTAAAAACGCCCTAAGCTTATCCTTTAATTCTTCCTTCCCATCATCCTCAGGGAACAGTTCCATCTGTCCGTCTTCCACATAAGCGCAGACGCTTTCGTAGAGAAGGCCCTTGGGAAAGTCCTTGCGGATCATGGCAAGTTCCTGGGAAGTACAGCCCGCCATGGGGGAGCGCAGTACTCCTGCAAGAGGGATATCCTGGAGAGGATTGTCGCACACCCGCAGATAATTCAGCACAGTCACTACCTCCAGAGCAGAAAAATATCCGGTCCTGGAAGCAGTATAAGCAGGAATCCCTTTAGATTCAAACACCTGGGCAAAGGTTTCGGCCCAACCGTAGGCGGTCCGCAGAAGCACAGCGATATCCCCGTACTCTGCAGGGCGATAGCCTCCGCTCTCTTTGTCGAGAACCTTTTCCTTTCCCACGATCCTTTGGATTTCCTGGGCAATGGCAAGGGCTTCCAGTTCCTGCGCTTTTACGCTGCCCTGCTCCTCTTCCAGCTCCTCTGTATCCTTTTCCACAAGGATCACCTTTGTTTTTATAAATTCTTTGTCTTCCCCTTCTGGAAATAAGGCTCCTGGATAGAGAGCCGCCTCCTGGTCATAAGCGATCCCTCCCAGATCTTCTCCCATGATCTGGCGGAAGATAAAGTTTACACTTTCTAAGACCTCCGGCCGGCTCCGGAAATTTTTATGGAGGTCGATCCTCTGCTCTTCGCTGTCCTCTAGGGAATACCTCTTAAATTTTTCCATGAAAAGCTCCGGCCTTGCCAGACGAAACCGGTAAATGCTCTGCTTCACGTCCCCCACCATAAAAATATTCTTTTTCTTCTTTACCCAGCCGGACACACAGGTGGTCAAAAGCTCCTGGACCAGGTTGCTGTCCTGATATTCATCCACCAGGACCTCATCGTACTTTTCCGAAAGCTCCTTTGCCGCCTGGCTTTTTTCTCCGTCCTCTCCCATAAGGATCTTAAGGGCAAAATGCTCCATATCTGTGAAATCCAGGAGATTTTTTTCCCGTTTTTTTTCAGCAAAAAGCTCCATAAAGGAACAAACCAGTCCCACAAGGGTCTCCATGGGCCCCCGGCAGAGCTTTTGCATAGTAAGAATCTGCTCTTCACTGCCCATAAAATATCTGGTTTTCATCTCCTTTAAGCTTTCTTTTACTTCTTCCCTAAGTTCCTTGACCTGCTCTTTCTTCTTTTCCTGTACTCCCTCCATCTTTTTGCCAGAAAGACGGGCAAAGGAAAGATTGCTTAAAAAGGCGGATATTTCATCAAAATCCTGTTCTTTTCCCTTATTGATCAGAAATTCCAAAAGCTCCAGGTCACTGTCCAACGCCTCCTCATAAAGATAAGGACCTCCGCTGGATATGCATATCTCTTTTGCCTCCCGGATCCGTCCTATATCCTCCTCAAGCTCACTTATGACCGCCTCCCACAGAAGCTTCATCCATTCCGTTTTTTCCAGCTCTTCTAAGGAATCCGTCTCATACACGGCAAGGCACTGCTTAAGCCATTCTTCCGGATAAGGGTGGCTCATTGCCGCCTCATATACATTCAGAATATAGTCCTTTATCCCCTCATCCGTCCTGCCGCCGGCGTAACATTCCACAAACTGGCGGAAATCCTCCTCTTCTGAAGCGTACCTCTCTTCGATAAGATCTTTAAGCACATCTTCCTTAAGAAGCTTTAATTCTCCTTCCTCAGCTGTTTTATACCCCGGATCCAGACCGATGAGATGAAAATAATTCCGTATGATATAAGAGCAAAATCCATCTATAGTCGTGATCTGCGCAGTGTGGATCAAGGTAGTCTGCCGCTGCAAATGCTCGTTATCCGGATTTTCGTAGAGAGCTTCATCAAGCGCCCGGGCAATCCTCTCCCGCATTTCTCCTGCCGCCGCCCTTGTAAAGGTCATGATCAGCAGGCGGTCGATATCCACAGGATGTTCCTTGTCCATGATCTTGCTTAAGATCCTCTGCACCAGAACGGCTGTCTTTCCAGAGCCGGCCGCGGCGCTTACCAGGATATTCCGGTTTCGCAGGGAAATTACCTTTTCCTGTTCTTTTGTCCAGGTCACACCCATCCTACTGTACCTCCTTTGCAAATGCGTTCCACAATTCTTCATCGGAAAACGCCTTTAAACGTCTGTGCTCAAATCCAGGCAGCTTTCTGTCATAACCGCAAACTGTCTGAAAAGCACAATATTCACAGGCGTCCTTTTTCCCCAGCTCATAGGGCGATACCTGGGCCTCGCCGTCCAGTATCTCTTCTCGTATGCCGGCGATCTTCTTTTTTACAAATTGGTTTAAAAGGGCAAACTGCTCCCTTGTGGCAACGGAGGCGTTTTTCCGGAAACTGCCGTCTTTATTAAAAGAGGCCGGTATAGAGGTCAGAGAATGATCCAGCTTTTTCGCAAGCTGTGGATCCGCCTGAAGGAGGCCGTTCATTTTCAGTTCTTTTAAAATCTTTTGGTCCACCTCTTGCATATCCGCTTTTATGTTTTCTACAAGCATGGGATCTTTAATGTTATAGTAAAAGATCCCGGCCGGCTCTACTTCCTTATCCGGATGCTTTTTCTTTTCGGCGGTGAGGGCAGCGTCCAGGTAGATCATAAGCTGAAGCTGCAGTCCGTGATAAAGCGCTAAAAGGTCAAAGGAAGTATTCCCGGTTTTATAGTCAATGATCTTTACGTAAACCTTATCCTCTTCCTCCAGAATATCCAGGCGGTCGATCCGCCCTCCTCCTATAGACACCTCGAAGCCCTCCGGAGAAAATTCTCCCTTTTTTAACTGTTCCTGCAGCGCCCACACAGTCCTCCTTAAAATTCTTCTGGTGCGCTCGATCATATAGGTATTTCTGGCGCTGCTCTTCAAAATGGTATTCCCATAGTCCGCAGCCACAATGTCCAGGCATTCATCGATCAAAGCATTACGGGTATCCTCATCGACGGTTTTCCAGTCCAGCCCATTTTCCTTGAGCTGCCCGGAAAATCTCTCTAAAGCCCCATGCATGACATTTCCCATATCCATGGCCCGAAACTCATACTCCGCTCTTTCTGTGAGCATCAGCCCATACCGCAGAAAATGAGCAAAGGCGCATGCGCAAAACCGCTCCAGCCTGGTAGCTCCGTAAGGCGAAATCTCACCATAAAGGGCCTTTGCCACTGTTTTTGAAATAAGGTCCGCCGGCTTTTTATAAAAGGAAGCGTCCACCAGTCTTTGGACCATCTCTCTATATTGCGGGCTTCTCAGATACCAGCTGTACAATTCTTTAAAAAGTATATCCCAATCCTCATTTCCCTTTCTTTCCAGGTTTTCCAGAAAATAGGTGATGCCTGTCCTTGGCAGTTCCAGATAATCCATCTGGCAAGGCAGCTTCTCCGCCTCCTGTATCTGTATTCCAGGAAAAAGCTTTTTCATCGTACCGATCAAGTATGCCGGGCTTAATGCTTCTCCTTTTCCATTTGCCTGGCAATAAGAAAGGCATAAAAGGCTGTCCGGCTTAGTAAGATTCAGATAGAGATAAAAACGCTGCATGTTCATAAGCTCCTTCGGTCCCGGAGCCAGCTCGATGCCTTCCCCGGAAAGGAAATCCCTGTCAAACTCTGTGAGGATGCCGCCCGCTTCTGTATTTTTCGGAATATTTCCTTCATTGACTCCCACGAAAAACAAGGTCCTCACGTCCTTAAGCCTGGTCCTCTCTATATCTCCCACCAGCACAGCATCCTTACTGGGAGGGATCAGCGCCACCTTGGCTTCCCCAAGGCCAGTCTCCAATATCTGAAAAAACTCGCTTCCGCTTACCTTCTCTTCTCCCAGGATTTCCACCATCTTATCAAAAAGTTCCATGACTATCCCATAAATCTGGGCATACTCCTTTTCCATGGCAAGATCTCCCTCCTGGTGAAAGGCAAGTTCTCTGTCCTTTAGTTTTTGCTGGGTTTCATTTCTGACAATGAACTCATACAGCAAAAGGCAATACTCCCGTATAGTCTTCTTTCCACCCCGAAATCCTTGGTAAAGGTCCTTTGTTTCCTCTATAAATCGCTGGCGGGAAGTATTCAGTTCCTGTATATCCTCCGGTTCCATTCCCCGGTAAATACGCACCCACTTTTCCTCCCATGCCTTATAACTGCGGATTCCCAAAGCCAGCACATAATTTTCCAGCCGGTCCGTTTCTTCCCTGGTGATGCAGGACATACCACAGCGGAGATAACGGAACACTTCCTCATAGGTAAAGCCCTTTACTGCCATTTCTACGGCGGCTCTTATATATTCTACAAAAGGATTCATAAGAACCGTATGCTTATCATCCAGAAAATATGGGATTCCCGCTTTTTCAAAAGCCTGTCTGGCGACATTTTTATATTCTTCTAAGTTTCCTGTGATCACCGCCATCTCCCCGTAACGGTATCCCCTCACACGGACCAGCTGCGCCATCCGCCTTGCCGTCTCTTCCATCTCTCTTAAAGGATTTTTCGCAGAAAAAATCTGGATCTCTCCCTGCTCTTTTTCATAGACTTCCTTCCGATAACGGAAAATATGGCTTTCCAAAAAAGCAAGCGCAGGAGAATTGGCAAATCTGGACCTTTCCCCTGGTTTTATCCGTATGGGATCCTCTAGTTGCCTGGTCATGGCACTTAAAGTTTGTATCATCTTCCGGCTCATATAAAATAGATGATGCGTCTTCCCCTTTATAAAAGGATCCTCCCCGGCATCCATGGTGACCGTCACAAAAACTTTATGACAAAGCGCGAGCAGCTCCCGGATCACCTTATTCTGAATAGGGGTAAAGCCGGTAAAGCCATCCAAAAGCACAATACTTCCTTTTATCTTTTCTGAAAGAGGCAGCGCCTCTACAAGAACATCCAGCACTTCCTCACTGGTCATATAATGCTCTCTTAAATACCCCCGGAATGCACGGTATAAGACGCCTACATCCAAAAGCTTCATCTGCAGAAGACTTTTTTCTTCCGCTTTGTCCAGGATTTGGGCAAACTCCTCCTCCCGTATATCATACTGCATAAACTCAGAGACCAAAGATTTTACCTCATTTAAATAGCCTGGCTTTTTCATCTGGTTTCCCAGATAGGGCATGTCTTTTCTGCAGCCTTGAAGGAGTTTTTGGAGGACCATGCTTTTTCCGGTTTCTTCTAAAAGCTTGCGGTTGTCAGCGCCTACTTCTTCAAAAACGCGGTAGGCGAGGCGTTCAAAGCTCAGCACGTCGATATTTAAAATCCCCCCGCCCGGGTGCATTTCCACCAGGGTGCGCTGGGTCTGCATGGTGAACTGTTCGGGGACAATGACATAGTAGGTCTGTTTTGGGTGTTCTGTGGAGGCTTTGATCAGGGTTTTGTATGCAAAGTGGGATTTGCCGCAGCCGGAGCTGCCGATGATAAATTGTAATGACATATAAGGTCACCGCCTTGTGTAATTCGTTGTTATTTTTCGTTGCGTTTATGTTGTTGGAAAGGGACGCCGGGAGGTGGGGGAGGAGGCGGGAGGATGGCGCTGCGTTTGGGGATTTCTTTTGCGCTCGCCGATTATCAGTTGCTCCACATAACTCGCTGCGCTTCAGACAGATGTTCCGCAACTGAAGCGGCGCAAAAGAAATCCTCCAAGCCTCGCGACACCCTCCCGCCTCCTCCCCCACCTCCCGGCTGGTTGTTCCATTTCACTGCGGAGCCGGTTGAAGCGTGATTTTATGGACCGAAATATACTCACAAAATATATGAAGCATAATCTTCCTCTCTCATTTCCTCGATCGCATCCCACCAGCCGCTTTGCATCTGTCTAAAGCGCAGCGAGCTATGCTTAGCGGCTGATCATCGGCGAGCACATAAGAATCCCCCACACACAGCGATACCCACTCGTTCCTCGACCACCTCACACCGCGCTCCTCTTCATCCCCGGCTTGATGCGTCAGGCGCCCTTCCTCCCGCCGTCCCCTCAAGTATACCACACTTTTTATCATAATTCCCCCATTTCTATAATAGGATATACAAAGTAAACCAGGAGGTGCGCACCATGAGTTCAAAAACCAAAATCGTCGTCTTACATATGAGGGAAGTTGTATACACTTTAATCTTCCTGCTCCTAGCCGTCATCCTCGGCATCGTCCTTTTTTTCATGTTCGGCCCAGGCAAGGCGAAAACAGCTGCCACAGAGGAACCGGCTAAATACACCCCGGGGATCTACCGCACTTCCGTATCTCTTGCAGATAACACTTTCGACGTAGAAGTCACCGTAGATTCCGACAAAATCCAGTCCATACGGCTGAATAATCTGAGCGAGGCCACCTCCGCCATGTTCCCTCTTATGGAACCGGCTTTAGAATCTCTTGCCAGTCAGATTTATTCCACCCAGTCGCTGGAAAACATTGAGTACTCCAGTGATCAGCAGTATACTTCCATGATGCTTTTAGACGCTATCCAATCCGCCCTTTCCAAAGCAGAAAACAAGCCGGCATCCTAAACAATGCCGGCTCACTTTTTATCTTATTCCAATTCCCAAATCTGCTCCAGCCATATCCGTACACTGGCATCACTTGGCATCCGCAAATCTCCCCTTGGTGAAACAGCCACGCTTCCCACCTTAGGCCCGTCAGGAAGACAGGAGCGTTTAAACTGCTGAGAGAAAAATCTACGGTAAAAGGTCTGCAGCCATTTTAAGATCGTTTCTTTCTCATACTGGCCCATAAAAGCCGCACAAGCTATGCGATAAATCTTCGCCGGCTCGAAACCGGCCCGCAGCATATAATAGAGATAAAAATCATGCAGCTCATAAGGTCCTACCAGATCCTCTGTTTTCTGGGCGATCTCCCCTTCCTTGGGAGGAAGAAGCTCCGGACTTACCGGTGTGTCCAGAATATCCAGGAGCACTGCTTTTAAGGTGTCATTCTGGCAGGTGTCCGCGTAATAGCGGACCAGATGGCGCACAAGAGTCTTAGGAATAGAAGCGTTCACTCCGTACATGGACATATGATCCCCATTATAAGTCGCCCATCCAAGGGCAAGCTCCGAGAGATCCCCTGTTCCCACTAATATAGCGTTTTCCTGGTTTGCCAGATCCATCAGAACCTGCGTACGCTCTCTTGCCTGACTGTTTTCATAGGTCACATCGTGGACATCCATGGAATGACCGATATCCTCAAAATGCTGTTTTACTGCCGCTCTAATGTTGATCTCAGAAAGCTCCGCTCCGATACAGCTGCTGAGCTGGCAGGCATTTTGGTAGGTACGGTCCGTTGTTCCGAAACAAGGCATTGTCACACAATGGATCTTTTCCCTTTTTTCACCCATCATATCAAAAGCTCTGGCTATCACCAAAAGAGCTAGCGTGGAATCCAATCCTCCTGACAACCCCACCATAGCCTTTGTACAGCGGATATGCTCCATCCTCGTCTTTAATCCCATTGCCTGGATGTTTAAAATCTCTTCACATCGCAGTTCTCTCTCTTCCTGGTCATCCGGAACAAAGGGATACTTGGGAAAGTTTCGTGTAAGGATGGTCTCCTCATCTCTGACTTTAAAGGGGATACAAATATAGGAATCCTTTTTCTGTGCCGGGAAAGTAGAAAGTCTTCTTCTTTCATCCGCCAGGCGCTGGACGTCAATCTCACTGTAGATCACATCATTTTCAAAACGTTTTCCCGCAGCCAGGATCACTCCGTTTTCCGCGATCATGTTTTGCCCTCCAAAGACAAGATCCTGGGTAGATTCTCCTTCTCCTGCGTTGGAATAGATATAACCGCACACCAGACGGGCGGACTGCCCCTTTACCAGATTTCTCCGGTAACTTTCTTTTCCTACCATTTCATTGCTTGCGGAAAGATTTACAATGATATGGGCTCCGGCGATAGCGTGACGGACGCTTGGCGGATCCGGCACCCAAAGATCTTCGCAGATTTCCGCCGCAACGGTAAATTCAGGAAACCATTCCCCGCAGAACAGAAGGTCTGTCCCAAAGGGAACCCGTTCTGTTCCATATTCAATATAGGAAACAATATCTTTTCCAGAGACAAAATGGCGCTGTTCATAAAACTCTCCGTAATTAGGCAGATGAGTCTTGGGCACAATTCCCAGTATCTTCCCCTTATTCAGCGCAGCAGCGGCATTATAAAGCTTTCCTTCCATTCTCACGGGAAGTCCCACAAAAATAAGGGCATCCATTTCTCTTGTTTCTTTGGCCAGCCACACAAGCGTCTCCCAGGCGCTGTCTAAAAGACGTCTCTGGATAAACAGATCCTGACAGGTATATCCGGTAATGCACAGCTCCGGAAATACCATCAGCTTTGCATGTTCCTTGTTCATTTTCCGGATCAGTCTTAAAATTTCTTCCCCATTGGCCTTACAGTCGGCGACAATGATCCTGGGCGTAGCTGCCCCCACTTTAATAAATCCTTGTCTCATAATCCATTCCCGCACTCTTATCTTACAGTGCTTCCCTTTCCCATTTTATTTGTTACTAGTCACAAGTTGACCAGTAACGGGGCAATTTGGCATTTAAAGTTCGCTTCGCTTTAGCCAAATTGCCTTTGAATCATATCAGCCCGAACCACGCAGTAAGTGCGTGTTTCGGGTGTGACATGTAACTTTTATTTACATCTGCGCAGAATTTCTTTTAATTCTTCCACTGTAAACACATAATTCGTATTGCAGAAATGACAATTCAGCTCCACATCTTTTCCTTCCTGAATCAACTCATTTAAGTCTTTTCTTCCAATACTGATCAGAGCTTTTTCCACGCGGCTCTTGCTGCAGTTGCAGTAAAATTCCGTAGAAACACGGTCATTGATCTCTATGTCAAATCCGTCTAAGACTACATTCAGCAGACTTTCCGCCGTATGCCCCTCTTCCAGAAGGCTGGTAACAGAGGTTATCTTCTGGATATTCTCCTCCAGTCTTTTAATGGTTGCTTCCTCTGCAAAAGGCATGAGCTGGACAATAAAGCCTCCTGCCTGGCGCACAGTATTATCCTTATTCATCAGGACACCTAAGCCCACCGCCGAAGGTACCTGCTCGCTGGTGGCAAAATAATAGGTAAGATCCTCTGCGATCTCACTGGTCTGGAGAGCCACCTGGCCTACATAAGGTTCTTTCAGGCCCATGTCTTTGATAACATCCATGAAACCAACCCCTACAGCTCCTGCTACATCCAGTTTTCCCTTGGAATTAGCAGGGATACATACATTTGGATTTCCCACGTAACCTTTTACCCTGCCCTTAGAGTCAGCAGTCACTGTAATTCCCTTTATGGGACCGCCCCCATGGATCTGCAGGGTAAGGATATCTTTTTCCCCTTTCATCATCACTCCCATCATGGCGCCGGCAGTAAGCAGACGTCCCAGAGCGGCGGTAGCTACCGGGCTGGTATTATGTGCCCTGCGGGCAGTCTCTACAACTTCCGTGGTCACAGCCCCGAAAGCGCGTATCTGATTCTGGGCAGCAGTAGCCCTTATAATATAATCTTTCATTTTTTCCCCTTTCTGATGTAACCTTACTCACGGAGTATATTGGCTGCATCGATAATGGCAGATCATTCTCCTTGTTTTTGATATTCGCGTGCGATAATTGTATATCTCTCACATTCTTCTTTCGGCGGATCTAAGGTATAAGCGTCATAGACTTTAATTACTTCCAATCCGGCTTTTTCCAGAAGCTTCTCAATGGTTTTCAGGGAATAAGCTTTTTGGTAATGGGTCTCCACGCTTTTTTCATAGAGCCCGTCCTCTCTTTGTATAAATAAGGTCAGGTCATACGTATTGATCCCTGACGTCTCATCGTATTCGTTTTCCCAGATAAAACTTCCGTCTTCCCGATTTTCCGCTATGGTCTGCTCCCCCAGGATCTCTTTATATTTATAGACTGAATTCATGTCAAAAAGAAAAATTCCTCCCGGATCCAGATAATTGTTCACTAAACGGAATACCTGGAGGAGGTCCTCTTCCTCTGTTATATAATTCAGACTGTCACAGGCGCTTACCACAGCCCTCACTGTGCCGTACAATTCAAATTCCTGCATATCCTGCAAAAGATAAAGGATATCCAGTCCGGATTCCATCCTCTTTTCCACAGCCTCCGCCAGCATCTCCTGGGAATTGTCCACCCCGATCATATCATAACCGGCCCGGGCCAAAAGTTCAGTGAGCGTTCCGGTTCCGCAGCCCAGCTCCAGCACAAGACCGTCCTTGATCCCGTAATCTGCCAGGCGGGCGGCAAGGTATTGTGCCCATTGGTCATAATCTACATTATCCATAAAAACATCGTATAATTTTGCAAAATCTGAATATGCCTGCATGATTTTCTCCTACGTGCCTTGTCTGTATCGGAATCATTGTAACATATGTTGTTTAAAAATGGAACAAGCCCTGCACAAAACAAAGGGACTGTCCAAAAATAGGACAACCCCTTCATCCTCTCTGTACGCTTTACTTATTCTGAATCCGGAAGCGGCATGTAATAAACATCCGCAGCCTCTCCATGATAGTAATAGTCAACATCGTTCTGGTCATATACATCCCACTGATTTGCGAATCTATAAGTATTTCCGTCATCGTCCACCCAGTTTCCATCGTTATCGATCTTAATAACGATCGGCTGTCCGTCGGAGTTGCGGTAAATGGTTCTCGTCTTGGTGTTATCGCTGATAATGTCATCGCTTGGACGTCCGGGTGTCACACCATTGTTGCTGGCTGCTGTCTGTCCGTCTTCTGAAGATGTGCCGTCTGCGCTCTGCGTACTGGTAGCAACGCTTAAAGTAGATTCTCCAAGGATCTGGAAGGAATCCACAGCCTCCGCAAGACGGTTATACGCCCTCTGGCTTCCATTTATGCCGGAAGCAGTGATGCTGTAATATTCATTGTCATTTGCAAAGTACTTATTAATCACGAAAGAATAGCCGCCGCTTTTTTCTGTATTCAACATTCTGGTTACATAGCTGTACACATTTACGCCGTTTACATTCGTCGCGCTGTATCTGCGGATCTCAAAGTCCGTACCGTTTACAAGATCAGACGCCTGTTCCAGAGATACGGCCAGATCCTCCGTGCTTGGAATTACAGCGGAAGCCATATCCTCCGCACCTTCTCCGTGAATAATCAAAATCCTTCCCTGATCCGGGGATTCAAAACTGATCAGATCACCCTCGTCTGATCTGTTCGCCCAGGTGGCATCCGGAAGTTCTATCGAAATGGATCTATCAGTAGATGTATATGTGGTTGACTGTGCATCCGGTGCTACTGTAGGCGTAGGATCCGGAGCTTGTGTAGGTTCCGGTGTAGGAGTCACCTCCACCGTCTCTGCCGGGTCATCTCCACCGAAGTTGCAGGCAGACATCACACCGGAGAGTGTTACAGCCAAAGCCAAAATCATCAGTGTTTTTTTATTTTTCATAGTATCCTCCTTAATTCTTTTATCTACAGTCCCTTGGTCTATATTTTACAATTTTATTACAAACCTGTCAATAAAATATCCTTGGCGTATTGTGAAATTCCTATGAATTAATTATAAACTGATTTTTCAATTTCATATACGTGCAATTCATGAAGCGCCCTTGTAGCGGCAATATATCTTCCCTGTACCGTAAGGGCATCCTGGTCCTTCACGGGAAATACGGCAAATACCCTGTCGAATTCCAGTCCCTTTGCCAGGTAAAAGGAAGAAACCGTTACTCCTCTGCAAAAAGAAGAGCTGTTGCGGTCAAGAAAAGAAATCTTATCTTTCTCTTCCAGTCCAGAACTCTCCAGTTTTCCTCGAAGATAGGTAAAGGCAAAAAATGCCTCAGCTTCCGTTCTGGTAATCACCGCTTCCGTTTCAAACTCTCCGTTCTGGTCCAAAAGAGCTATCCACACTTCATCAAGCGCTTTCTCTAATGATGCGGCCTTTTTTTCCGTTACAAGCTTTCCATGACGCTTGAAAACCTCCACATCTGTAATACCGGCAATATGGTTTGCATATTCTGAAATCTCTACCGTATTTCTATAGCTTTTATTCATAACGATCTTTTTTATGTTTTTCCCGAAAATTTCCGGAAGAAAAGCCAGCACATCCTGCGTCTCGTCATCCATGGTCTGAGCTTTGTCTCCCAGAATGGTCATCCTGCAGGAAAACATTTTTTTCAGAAGAATGTACTGCAGCCAAGAGTAATCCTGCATTTCGTCCACCACCAGATGCTTGATCCGGCTGTGGGCGGTCTGTGTGAGAAGACGATATTTTAAATACAGCACCGGATAGACATCCTCATATTTCAGCTTTCTCTTTTCTAAAGGAACTTTAGGCAGAGAAGGATACCCCCTTCTTTTTAAAAAGCTGCTGTAGATTACATACAGATCTCTTGTTTCATACATAGAAAGAAATTTTTCCATAACAGACAGCCTATCCTCATCGGAAAGATCTCTGTCCAATAGCGTTTCCACCTCATCGATAAAATATTCCGCTACGGCTTCCATTCTGGACAGAAGCGGAATATCCATGAATTTAAAATAAAAAAGCTCTATGATCTCCCTCTCCGTCTTTACAAATCCCTTATAAGACACATCCTTAAACCTCATAAGTTCATCTTCCAGTCCAAGGATAAAACCTTCCATTTCATTGACAAATTCTTTAGACTGCTTTTCTTTATAAAAATCTTTCCCATGTCTTAGCAGCCTGCGTTCTATATAATCATACCGATCCTCACAGTCATCCGCAGTATCTTTCAGCTGCTGATAGGCAAAGAGATCAAAACTCATTTCCTGAATATTTTCTTCCCCCAGCTCCGGAAGGATATGAGAAATATAATCAGAAAAAACACTGTTCGGCGACAGGATTAAGATATTAGAGGATTTTAAATTTTTTCTGTCGTGATAAAGAAGATAAGCGATCCGGTGAAGGGCCACGGAGGTTTTTCCGCTTCCGGCCGCTCCCTGGATCGCCATGATCTTATCCTGCATGTTTCGGATAATGGCGTTCTGCTCTTTCTGGATGGTGCGGACAATATTTTTCAGCTGCACAGTTCCATTGCTTCCAAGCTCCGCTTTTAGGATCTCATCATCGATCTTAATATCACTTTCAAATTCATATATCATTTTTCCCCTGCGGATCTTATACTGCCATTTGGCCTGAATCTCTCCTTTGATCTCTCCTGCAGGAGCCATATAGGAGGCAGGCCCTTTATCGTAATCATAAAACAAACTGCAAACAGGAGCCCTCCAGTCATATACCAGAGGAACTCCTCCTGTCTGTGCGGCGAAATTGCCTATCCCTATATAAAAAATCTCCGGTTCTTCTTCTCCCTCATAGCAGAAATCCACTCTGCCAAAGAAGGGAGAATCCAGCATTTTTCTCAGCCGGCGTCTTAGAGAAATACTTTCCTGATTTGCATTCATACGGCTTAAGAGAGCCTGTCTGTTATCGTAATCCTCATAACCGTACTGATCCATTTCTGTATAATTTTCCCAGTAATATTCATGCATCCCCTCGATGTCTTTCTGTCCTTCCAGAATGGAAACATCGATTTCTTCTATTCTTTTCTTAAGATTTTCCAGTACGTATGGCAGAAATTCTCTGCCGTCTTTTTTCTGTATCATAGGTCTTGTCTGCAATAACGGCAGCCCCGCTGGCATAATATGCGTGCAGATACTTCCTCCTTCTCGCAAATTTTGTCGAATCATACCGGCCCGTAACCACGCAGCAAGTGCGTGGTTCGGGTATGACATGCAACCAAATTTATACTATTATACCCCATACCTCAAAAAAAGTATAGAAAAAAATCCTCCGCCCTGTCTCACAGGAGACTGGGACGGAGGAGAAAATGCCCGTCTATAAAATTCTTATGCGCTTGCCTTTTCAAACTGGCTGTTATACAGTTCCGCATAGAAACCATTTTTCGCCAGAAGCTCTGTATGCGTACCCTGCTCAATAATATCCCCATCCTTCATCACAAGGATCAGATCCGCGTCACGGATTGTGGACAGACGGTGGGCAATGATAAAGCTGGTCCGCCCCTTCATAAGATTATCCATAGCCTTTTGGATCCTCTCTTCCGTTCTGGTATCCACAGAAGAAGTAGCCTCATCCAGGATAAGGATCTTATTGTCCGCAAGGATCGCCCTGGCGATAGTAAGAAGCTGCTTCTGCCCCTGGGACACATTGCTGGTTTCTTCGTCCAGAACCATATTGTATCCTCCCGGCTGCTGCATGATAAAATTATGGATGTGAGCTGCCTTAGCCGCCTCGATCACTTCCTCATCCGTAGCGTCCAGCCTTCCGTAACGAATATTTTCCATAATGGTTCCGGAAAATAACCAGGTATCCTGGAGCACCATGCCGAACATTTCCCTAAGCTGGCTTCTGTTAAAGTCCTTGATGTTATGTCCGTCCACCAGGATAGCACCTGCGTTTACATCGTAAAATCTCATTAAAAGCTTCACCATAGTGGTCTTTCCTGCACCGGTAGGACCTACAATGGCAATCTTCTGTCCATCCTTTACATCAGCGGAAAAGTCATGGATGATAATATTGTCCGGATTATATCCAAACGCTACATGATCAAACTGTACATTTCCGGAAAGCCCGGTTATATCTACCAGATTTTCCACCTCCTGCACTTCCTCCGGCTCTTCTAAAAATTCAAAAACTCTCTCAGAAGCCGCAGCTGAGGACTGCAGAAGATTTGTCACCTGGGCAATCTGCTGGATCGGCTGGGTAAAGTTGCGGATATACTGGAAGAATGACTGGATCTCTCCTACTTCGATAACGCTTCGGATAGCGAAAATCCCCCCCAGCAGGGCCACCATCACATAACCCAGATTGCCAACAAACTGCATCACCGGCATCATCATACCGGAAAAGAACTGAGATTTCCATGCAGATTCGTAAAGCTTTTTATTATCCTTTTCAAATTCTTCCACTACATCGTTTTCTTTATTAAAAACTTTGACTACATTATGCCCGCCGAAATTTTCTTCGATCTGACCGTTTACCTTGCCCAGATAGCTCTGCTGATCCCGGAAATATTTCTGTGAACGCTTCATAACAAAGCTGATGATCAGCATAGAAACCGGCAGGATCAGCAAGGCCACCAGCGTCATCCACACATTGATGGACAGCATCATAATCAGCACGCCGATCAAAGTAGTCACAGAAGTGATCAGCTGGGTCATACTCTGATTCAGGCTCATCTGTAAAGTATCCACATCGTTTGTCACCCTGGAAAGGATTTCGCCATGTGTACGGCTTTCAAAATAATTCAAAGGAAGCCTGTTTATCTTTTTGGAAATATCTTTTCTCAGGTTATAAGTCACATCATTGGAAATACCGGTCATCACGAATCCCTGGACAAAGGAAAAGCACGCGCTGGCCACATAAAGCCCCATAGTCCACAGCAGGATCGTGGCGATCTTATCGAAATTTATGCCTCCTGTTCCGCTTATTTTCGCCACAAGACCGTTAAACAGCTCCGTGGTCGCTTTACCCAAAATCTTCGGTCCTACGATATTAAATGCCGTTCCTGCCACAGCGAAAATAAACATCAGCAAAAAGCGGAATTTATATCTTCCCATATAGCGGAACAGCTTAGCCATGGATCCTCTGAAGTCCTTGGCTTTCTCTCCGGTCATTCCACGATTATGCCCCATAGGGCCTCTTCTTCCCTCACTCATTTGCCAATTCCTCCTCTGATAACTGTGACATGGCGATCTGACGATAGACCTCACAGTTTTTCATAAGCTCTTTATGTGTTCCTATACCCGCCATTTTTCCGTCATCCAGCACGATGATCCTATCCGCTTTCATAATAGTACTGATGCGCTGGGCTACGATAATAGTGGTAATATCCTTTGTATTGTCCTTTATCGCTTTTCTTAATGCACTGTCCGTCTTAAAATCGAGAGCGGAAAAGCTGTCGTCAAAAATCAGGATTTCCGGATTTTTCGCAATAGCACGGGCAATAGACAATCTTTGCTTTTGTCCGCCGGAAACATTAGTTCCTCCCTGGGCCACAGGCGAATCATAGGTATGGTTTTTTTCCATGATAAAATCGTCAGCCTGAGCAATCTTCGCAGCTCTTTCTACTTCTTCCCTTGTAAGATCCGCTTTTCCATACCGGATATTGGAATCAATGGTTCCCGAGAAAAGCACTCCCTTCTGCGGAACATAGCCCAGCTTATCTCTAAGCTCCTTTTGGCTCATATCCCGCACATCCACTCCATCTACCCGGACAGAGCCTTCTGTCACATCATAAAATCTGGGGATCAAATTGATCAGCGTACTCTTTCCGCTTCCCGTACTTCCAATGATGGCCACCTGCTGTCCTTTGGACGCTTTAAAGGTGATATCCGTCAGTACATTTTCATCCGCTTCCGGATATGCAAAGGAAACGTGATCGAACTCCACTGTTCCTTCTGTTCCTGCTTCAGGAGAAACAGGATTTTCCGGATCTCGGATGGTTTCCTTTGTATTTAATACCTCCACGATACGTCCCGCTGCCACATTCGCCCTGGGAAGCATAATAGACATTGCCGTGATCATCAGGAAAGACATAATGATCTGCATCGCATACTGGATAAATGCCATTACATTTCCCACCTGCATGCTTCCATCGTCAACGGCATACGCGCCGTTATAGATGATCAGGACAGAAATTCCATTCATGATCAGCATCATAACCGGCATCATAAAGGTCATACAGCGGTTTACAAACAAGTTCGTTCTGGTAAGATTACGGTTAGCAGCTTCAAATCGCTCTTCTTCATGTTTTTCTCTGCTGAAAGCCCGTATTACCGGAATACCTGTCAGAATCTCTCTTGTCACAAGATTCAGACGGTCGATCAAAGTCTGCAGCTTGGTAAATTTAGGCATGGCAATCAAAAACAACATAAGAATCACTGCCAGGATCAGCGCGACTCCTAAACCCAGAATCCAGGTCATAGAGGAATCTGTCTGCAGCACCCGGATCACACCTCCGATCCCAAGGATAGGCGCATACAAAACGATGCGGAACATCATAGCCATAGTAAGCTGTACCTGCTGCACATCATTGGTACTTCTGGTGATCAGGGAAGCGGTAGAAAATTTATGATATTCACTGCTGGAAAATCCCATGACCTTTCTGTAAACACCATTTCTCAGATCATGTCCTAAAGCAGCCGCCACCCTGGAGGATAAAAAGGTAACGCTTATGGATGCAGCCATAATGAGCAGCGCCATCAAAAGCATTTCCAGTCCGGATTCCAAGATATAATGCATTTGGATTCTGTCTACATCCTCGCCTATAGCTTCATACTCAGCTCTTACAAAAGCCGCTGCCGCCTGCTCCACCATGGAATCCGGCATCTGTGAAAGCTGGCTGCTTAACTGGGCTCCTCCTTCCATTCCCTGTCCTGTCTGAGAAGCATGTTGAGAAAGAAGCATAATCGCCTGGCATATCACATCATTCAGTTCTTCTCTGTCCTCTTTCGTGATATCATCCTTCAAGACATAAAGCTCTTCCTCTTGTGTATAGGAATCTGCTATTTTTTCCCGGCCTTCTTCATCTGTAAACGCGGAAAGGCTCTCCATCGTAGCAGCACGCATTTTTTCAGGTACCCCATCTTCAATTCCCTGCTGCTGGATACCCACATTAACAATCTTTGAGGTATAATCCGGCAGGGATAAGTCGCAATACGCCTGCAAAAACAGCAGGGCTACGATCAGAACAATATAGCCCGCCGATTTTTTCAGGTACTTCATCAATCGCAGCATTCGTTTTCTCCCTCTTTCTTCTTAATTTTGCCGCTGCAGTCTGGCAGTTTTTCTATATTTTCCAGAATCTGCTCAAGGAAACGGCGCATGAGACAAAGTTCGGCTTCGTCAAAGTTTTCAAATAAAACGGCTTCATTCTTTTTTATTTTTCCCATAGCCTGTTCTACGATATTTTTTCCTTTTTCTGTCATGTAGATACGGGATATTCTCTGATCCTTTTCATCCTGTCTGCGGCAGACCAAGCCTGCCTTTTCCAGACGGGAAATCGTCACGTTTACCGTAGGAGGCTTTATATGCAGAAAATCGGCAATCTCTTTCTGACTGCTGCCCTCTTTCTGAACAATCCTGTAAAGCACCGGTATCTGTCCCGGATACACGCCGAATTCCAGAAGCTGATGGAAACACATACCCACATAGCGTCTGTTTACTTCCATAAGCAGCCTCTGCATACTTTTTTCATCAGTATCTTTCCGTAAAAAGTCCATTTTTTCACCTCCTTGCAATAATTAGTTGGCTAATTATATATAATACAGATTTGCACAAAAAATGCAAGTATTTTTTGTAGGCTTTTTCTATCCTTTCTTCTTTTCTCTCGATAATATAGATAAAATTTATCATCTATTAATTTGCCAGACTAATTTTTATTTTTTGCTTGACGATAACCTAAAAAAAAGGTATCCTATTATGAGATAAATCTAAGAATGAAACTTAAAAAACGAAATAAGATATTATAGAAAGAAGGAGTTTTATCCACTATGAAAAAACTGAACAGACTGTTGCTTTGTCTGCTCCTGATTGGAAGCCTTATTGTTTCAGCTATTCCGGTATCCGCTTCCCCCACTCAAACAGCAGCGGTAAGTTCCCAGAGCCGTATCACCCGCTCTCCTAACAAAAAAAGCGTAAAAATCCTTATGATCGGGAACAGCTACACCTGGTATAATGACCTGCACCTTATCCTGGGGAAGATGTGCAATAGCGCGGGCATAAAGGCAGATGTCACCGCAGTAACCCGGGGCGGAGCCAGTCTCCTGCTTTACGCCAATAAATCCAGCCGTCTGGGCCGCAAGGTCCATCAGATGTTAAAAAATCAAAAATGGGATTATGTGATCCTTCAGGACCGCCATTTTTATCCTATCGCGCATCCGGAAAGACTATATGACGCGGTGTTAAGCTTAACCTCATACATCAAGTCTGCGGGAGCGAAACCTGTCCTCTTCATGACCTGGGCACCTTATAAGTATCATAAAGATTATCAGCGTTTTAAAGACATTATAAAAGGCAGGGAAGACTACCAGGCACAGATTCAGGAAATCTACGAGGCCACAGCCCAGGAGGCAGACGCCATCGTAGTACCTGCAGGGTTATCCATACTAAATGCAGACAAAGCAAAAACCGGCATTCGCCTGCTGCGTCAGGATGGTTCTCATCCATCTTACGCCGGAAGCTACATAACCGCCTGCACTATTTTTAAAACACTGTTTCCCAATGCATCCGGAAACATCACCTATTACGGAAAGTTTCAGGCGAAACCCAAAATCGCCCGTTCTCTCCAAAAGATCGCCGCAGAGACAGTCCAAAAATACCGCCAGCCCAGCTCTTCCGTACAGTTGGCAGAGCTTTCCCCTGGCGATGCGGAATTTTCTCAATTTTACCAATGGACCGAAAAAACGGAGGACATTATGGAACATGGCCTCCGTTTTTTTAACCCTATGCTTCGTACTATTTTTTCATCCCTGTATACCGCTTTAAAAGAACTTCCTTCTGACAGATGTCTTCCAAGCCGTCAGATAAACTGATTTGTCCTTTCATCATAATGATAGTCAATGCTGTCCAGCTTTTCTAAAAGCTCTTTTTTCTTCATACCCCTGCAGGAGCAGAGGGCTTCCAGGGATTCATAATAATCCCGAAGCTGTGTATTTACATAGCTTAAAAGTATGACCGGGTCTTTAGGTATCATTATTATTTTCCATCCTTTACTCGTGTTATGAAGTCCTCTCCCTGGACATCCAAAACAATGGTATCGCCCGCATGGATATTTCCTGACAAAATTTCCCTTGCCGCAAGAGTTTCTACATATTTCTGAAGGTATCTCTTCAATGGACGTGCGCCGTATACAGGATCATATCCATTGTCGATCACTCTTGTCTTGGCTGCCTCGGTAAGCTCCAGAGAAAGCTCCTGGTCCGAAAGACGCTTATTGAGATCTTTCACCAGTAATTCTACTATCTTACCAATGTTGTCTTTTGTCAAGGGCTTAAATAAAATGATTTCATCCAAACGGTTTAAAAATTCCGGACGGAAATGATTTCTAAGATCCGACATTACCATTTCTTCTGTTTCTTCTTTTATTTCCCCCTTCTCGTCTATGCCGTCCAGCAAATAGGTAGATCCAATGTTAGAGGTCATAATCAGGATGGTATTTTTAAAATCCACTGTACGTCCCTGGGAATCAGTAATACGCCCGTCATCTAAAACCTGCAGCAGCACGTTAAACACATCCGGATGTGCC
>DWYZ01000026.1 GCA_019118425.1 Candidatus Blautia faecavium
AAAAGATCACTGAGATTGTGATCGAATCCCTTTCCCATCAGTTCCTCAAAACCTGAATACTCCTCCAGGTTCAGATAAAGCACTGCCCGTTCCCGCGCCAGTATCTGCCCAAGTGCCAGTGCAAAGGAGGTTTTCAGGCAACGGCCCAGGGGAGAATACACCCCCAGTATTTCCGTAGTCTTCTTCAATACCGGAAACGCAGCCGGCAAAATTGACTTCTCCTCCCCATAACAGGCCATAACCTCACGTATTACATCAGAAGAAGCCTGGTATTTATAAACGCTGGGATAGAGGTCAAGTTCAGGAGGATGGACACCTTCAGACAAGATTACGATTTTTCCGATATCCATTTCCCGGATTTTCGGACACATAGCCTTATCTGAGATCAACAGCAACTCAATGTGTCTGTCCTTCCCAAATGCAAGCAGCGTCTCCGCACTGGTAAACACCTGTATCTCAAATGGGATATTCTTCTTCTGATTCAAATACTCCATGAAGTTATAGGCGTAGTCCGCCTCCAGATCACAGACTGCGAAAATGTTTTTCTTCAATACACACCTCCTGCATAAAGCACAACACTTAAAAATACAGGTACTGTAAAGTGAAAGTTTTCCAAAGCCATTCCTTTCCTGTAATATGGCTTTCTCTCTCCCGTATGAAGGAATTCTTGAAAATATCGGAAAAAATATTGGAATCTTTGGCGGATATCGCCACAGAAAATAAGAATTGCCACGGAGATAACTGCTCCTAATAAAAAAGAAACAGCAATACACCAGACTATGTCCCGGATACCCATTGCGCCACCTAAAGCGCAGAATAATTTGATATCTCCAGGTCCAAGCATACGAAAGTAAAACAAGATGCCAAGAAGCACCAAAGGGACCGCCGTTCCTGCCGCAAAAGGAATCAGGCTTCCTGCTCCTCCCTGCAAAAGCTGCAGGATAAATCCCATGCACATGGAGAAACATATCCATCCATTGTCAATACGCGCTTCCCGGATATCCATCACTACAGATACCCCGGCAACGATCACCGGCCAAATGGTATACACAAGCATACTGCCACCTGCCTTTTTCATTTCTCTGCAAGTATGTCTTATATTGCTCTGTTCTTCTTAAGTAGTTTTTTATTTTTCGTAAAGTAAATGGGATGACCCGTCTGAACCGACGGAAGGAATACCAGATGATTTCTGGTGATGTTTATTATAGGTCCTCTTTCTCCATTTGTCCAGCCCCTTTTTTATTTTTTTTCGGCCAAACTTTTTTTGTCCTTGACCCGGACACTCTTCCATGCTAAAGTAACCTTAATTTTCTCCAGAGGAGGGTTTGATCCATGCTTCTTCTTTGTCTTGGTGACAGCATTACCGACTGCGGCCGGATCTTTGATTCGCCGCCCCTTGGAAACGGCTATGTCAGACAATTAGCGAACCGCCTGACCGATGAAGGAAAAAACTGGCAGGTCATAAACAAAGGGATGGACGGACTCACTTTGTCCAAACTTTTACAGAATTTCACGGAAAGCGCACTTTCTATGCAGCCGGATATCCTTACGATCCTCATTGGCATTAACGACATTTCCCTCATGCAAAATACCGGACGAACCCCTGCACAGCAACAGGATAGGATGGATTGTTTCTTTGGGGATTATGACAGACTGCTGGCGGCCCTGTTTCCCAAGATCCCTCATATCCTTCTGCTGGAACCTTTTATTTTTTCTTATCCTGCCGAATACATAAACTGGCTTCCTCTGGTACAGCGCATGTCCCAGGGGATTAAGAATCTTGCGAAAAAATACCATCTCACTTATATTTTCCTTCAGGAACCTTTAAACAAAGCCGTACAGGCATATGGCGCGGAAAATATCACCACAGACGGCATCCATCTAACGGCAAAAGGCCATGAGATTATTGCGGATCTGCTCTATACCTATATGCACTCCCGCTTCTGACTAAGAACAGAAAACAAATAACATAAACGCCTTCAAAAGTATTTTCCATACCTTCTTACCGCAGCTTTTCTTGTGCAGTTCCCCCGGCATCTGTACAATCTCTGCGCTCATAAGTAATCTCTTCTATCCATCCCGGAAGGTTATAGTAGAAGACAAATTTAATTGCCTTTGATTTGCCTTTTACACAAAAATTTATCTTTTAAAGTATAAATAAATGATGTAAAATTATCTATATGTTTTTAGCTATTTTAAAAATGCTTTTTGTATTTATATGTCTATTGAATTATAGTAAAGGACAAATAAATTTGTCTTTTACTATAACCCTCCGGAAAGATGCGTACGATTTTTGATAGGAAATATCTGCGTTTTACGCAGCAAATGCCATACGAAACAGAATTATGACGTTTGCTATAAATATAACCGCTCACAATTATTTTTATATAGATAAGGGAGATTTGCAAACATGGAAAGCAACATAAAAAAAATCGAAGACATGTCCCTAAACGCGTGGCCCTCTCACAAAATGGAGCTTTATGACGGATGGATCCTGCGGTTTTCTTATTTTTATACACATAGGACTAACAGCGTGGAGCAGTTTGGCACTTCCCTGCTGCCCTGGTGCGAGAAAATTCCATACTGTGAAAATGAATATAAACGTCTTGGGACACCGGCAATCTTTAAGATCAGTCCTTTGGTTTCCCTGGATTTTGATTATATGCTGGAAAACAGAGGATACGAAATCCAGCATACTACAGATGTAATGACTGTGGATTTAAAGGATGCCATGCTGACCTGTGAATACCCTCAGGTAGAATTGGAAAACACAATCCCTCTGGAATGGATCTGGAGCCTCTTTGAATTAAAGGGAACTACCAACCCTATCCATCGCTCTGTGGTTCCCTCCATGTATCAGGCCATCCCCAAGGAAGTGATCTGTGCATCCATCCGAAAAGACGGCAAGATTGCCGCTACAGGGCTTGGCATCCTGGACCGGGATTATATCGGGATCTATGCCATCCATGTGCGGGATGACTTAAGACGAAAAGGCTATGCACGCCAGATCTGTACAGGACTTTTAACGGAAGGCAAAAAGAAGGGGGCCAGGAACGCTTACCTGCAGGTGGTGGAGGAGAACGCCGGAGCCCATGCCTTGTATGAATCTCTTGGTTTTCACTATTTTTATAAATACTGGTTCCGGGTACAGCCGCTTTCGTCCGCGTCACAAAAAGCCCCTAAACTTGGATAAAAAAATAAGCGTATAAACAATCAAGGCGCAGCTCTACGCTGCGCCTTATGTATTGGGGAATCATTCGTATTAAAAAATATAGACGGATTTATACTATTTCTGATTTTATTCCTGCGGGTTTTTGATTTAAACCGCTTTCTTCTTCAGCACTGCAGGTGATACGGTTCCCACTACCATACTGGTGAGAGGACTGAAGTACAAAAGGCAGGTAAGCACACAGTAAATAGGTATCAGCACGGCAAACTGCACCAGCCTTCCCGGCAGGATCGCATAGAAATTATATCCCTGGAAGATCACAAGGCCAGCTGTGGTAAATACAAGAGAGCTGAAAACTGCAGTTACGATGATGGATACCACCAGACCAACGGTCTTTCCTACTTTCGTGCATTTTGCGAATATTGGCTTGGCCAGCCCTGGGAGAACTCCCCACAAGATTGCGGCTATGGTTATAAAGGGATTCACCGCATATCCTTTCATAAAGCAGCCGATCAAATCCGCGGCCAGTCCGCAGACGCCTCCGGCTACAGGTCCCAGCCATACTCCGGCCAGAATCGTGCATACGCTTCCCACAGAAATGCGGTACGCTCCCAGTTCCACCACAAACACCCTGGTCAGGACCAGATGCATGGCTACCAGAAGGGCCATAAACACAAGAGTTTTTACATTCCAATAAGTCTTACTGCTGTTTTTTTGCATAATAAAAACACCTCCATAATGTTTTCATAGAGTAAGAGTAGTTACCATAAATAATAATCCCTCCACATTATGAGATGTTCTCATATGTAGCAACGGGTGCGGAAAATATATCGCAAGCTGCCAGTCCGTATACGCGAGCTTTTCGTTTCATGGCGACTCCCCAGCCGATGAACACTTAACGTATAAATTCCTACTTCGCTATTATTTATTTAAAACGATTATAGCACAGTCTATAGAAATTTCAACCTGTTTTTGTTATAATAATCACCAAAATATGCCTATATTATTTTTTGTATAGTTTTTCATTTTTTCCATATACTATACCGGCGGACACCGGGATGCTTTTCGGGATCTCCCGGTATCTCCAGACCATTTTACAGAATACAAATATGGAGGGTATATAATGGAAAAAAGATCAGACAACAACAAGGATCCTAATCCCTATAATATTTCCTATGAAAATTATCTGGATACCAATGCCTGTACCGAATGCACCGGACTGATGCAAGGCCCTGCCTCTGGCAAAGAGGAATGGGATATGTACCGGGAGATTTTTGATTTTACTGCTAAACCGCCCCGTCCCCGCCGGGAGGATGAGAATACTGACTGATCCTGTTTATTTTACCGCTCCTCCCCTTGCATCTTCCGCCTTAAAAGGCCGGATTATCCAAACCTTTAACCATTGTCGGAGGAGTTTATGAAAAAACTGTTGACCGCCTGTATCTTTACAGGTCTTCTTTTTACCTTATCAGGCTGCGGCAGCCTGGGCAGCGTTTTGAACCGTTATGTCTCTAATGAGGATACTTCCGCCCAAGATACGGCCTCTGAAAGTCCGCGCGTATATATGGATGAACTTCAGGGAAGGATCCAGGACTTTACTGGAAATGAGCTTACCCTTCTCTCGGATAAAGAAGAATACACCTTCGATGTCTCACAGGCTACTTTAGAATGTATGAACGGCGTTGTTTCAGGAGACGAGGTCAGCGTGATCTACGAGGGGCAGCTCACAGGCACAGATACTTCCCAGATAAGAGCTTTAAAAGTAGTAGATGAATTTAATAAAAAAAATGTTCTGGAAGACCGTACCGCTCACGGAGAAGTGATCGGACTTACCCCCAATACCATCACTATCCGCTCTAGAGCAGGAAAAACAGCTACCTATCCCATCACAGGCACAGAGCAGTATTACCAGAACGGCATAAAGACCGGGAACTGGGTTTATCTCCACTTTAAAGGAAAATTTCCTGTGTCCCAGGAAGAAAATCCTATGGTTTTAGACGCCAGCCATTTAAAGGTGCTCAGCATTTCAGATATAGACCCTTTGAAAGTACCCGACCCCACCCCCACTCCTATCCCGGAGGAAAATTCCTCGCAGGCGGAACAGGAACAGCAATTTCAGGCAGTGCTGCAGGATATTCAGCTTAATACGCTTACTCTGCTCCCAGACGGCGCGGACGCTTCGGTTTCCCTGGATCTTTCTTCCCTTCCCGTCTATTTTAAAGGAGGTGCGGCTCCAGGCTCCCATGTAAACGTCACTTACACCGGCGAATTTAACGGAACCACTTTAGAAGGCATAACCGTTATCGCTGTAACAGGCGAAGATCCGGAGGCGCAGAACGAACGGCACATCACCTTCACCGTTTCGGGAACCATTGTAGGATCCACAGCTGATACCGCCACTATAGAAACCTTTGACGGAGCTCTTATCACCTGCAATACCCAAAGTGCGGAAAACACTTCTACAGGAGGGCTTCTCTTAGGCTCGGCCATACAGGTGACCTTTAATCCCGCCCAGTCAAAGAATTCTAACATCTACACAAGCATAAAAATAGAGGATGCCTGAAATATAGAGGCAATCATAAGCAAACGGATTACAAAAGCACATACCTTACGAAAGAAAAAGGGCGCTAGAAACGGCGTCCTTATTTCCTGCAAAACCTTTTCTTTATCTCTTCTTCTCCTTCCTTCATCCACGCTCTTACCTTTGGCGTATCTCCAAGGATCTTTAAGAATGCCTCCATTTCATCTTTTATCCCTTGTCCGTGGGGGACCAGATATGCCCCTGCATCGCTTCCCAACGCAATGCAGGCACCTTTTTGATAGGCAAGGCGAAGATTCTTTTCCCCTGCTTCCACTATAGGAGAAAGCACCCCATCCTCGTATCTTCCGCTTCCTACAAGGTTTCTCACAGTTACAAGGGTGGGAACCCATACTGTATGGCTCTGGGCAAGCATGGATATCGTCTCCTCATCCATATAGTTTCCGTGTTCCACACTGTCCACTCCAGCCTCCACAGCCGCCGAAACGCCATAGCTCCCATTCGTATGGCTCATAACCGCAAATCCTTCTTCATGGGCAATATGCACCATCTCTTTTACCTCGTTTTTATCCAAGGGTGTCCCTGTGATCTTTCCATGATTTTCAAAATCTAAAAGACCTGTGGTCATAATCTTAATAAAATCTGCCCCTTCTTCCTTTGCCTCCAAAACCCTTCTGTGATATTCCCGAAGGTTAGAAAAGCTTCGTCCTACGATTCCTCCGTAATGTCCTTCTTTATGTATGGCAAATATTGGAGTACGGTAGTCTAGCCCGTATTCTTCTGCCAGAGTCTTTGCGTACTTGGACACTCCCAGGGCGTCTCCTCCGTCCCGTACAAAGGAGATTCCTTCATCCTTATATACCTGCAGACGCTTTCGGACCACATCCCCCTGTACTCCGTTTATATGGAGACTTACTGCATTTTTGTAATTTAAGCCATCCATGATCATATGTGCATGGCACTCTCCAAACATCTTTTCCTCCTTATGATATTCCAGATAAAAAGTCCTTTACTTTTCAAAAAAATCCCGTATTTCTTGCTCCTTCGCCTTGACTGACCCCTGCATAAAAAAAGGCTTTCCGCCGCCTCTTCCGTTCAAAGCCGTGTTCATCTTCTTGGTGAACTCTCTTAAGTCTCCGCCTTCTTCTCCCACAGCATATTTATAGCCGTTTTCCTCATTGCCGGAAAATACAGCGCAGCGTCCGCCGCAGGTATGCATCACTGCGTCCGCAAGCCTCCGGATGCTGTCAGGTTCCATCTCCGCCTCTATAAAAAGGACATTTCCCCTCTTTTCCCACTTCCGTGCTTCTCCGGCAAACCATTTTTCTTCTAATTCCAGAATACGTCCCTTCAGCCTGAAATTTTCTTTCCAAAGGCGCTCCACTGCCTGGGCTGTCTGATCCGGCCTCGCAGAGAGCAAAACAGACACTTCGTGATTTTGGCCTTCTGTCATATTAATACGATCCAGTACCCTTTTTCCGCTGATCATCTCCACACGCACTCCTTCTCTGAATTTTTCCACAGAAAGAATCAGGACCATTCCGATTTCTCCAGTACGGGTCACATGAGTTCCGCAGCAGGCGCACAGATCCGTCCCCGGGAAGCGCACCAGCCGCACTTGGCCTGTCAGTTCTTTTTTGCTTCTATATGGCAGGGTCTCCAGTTCCTCTCTGGAGGGATAAAAAATCTCCACTGGAGTATTTTCCCATATTCTTTTATTTATCTCTGCTTCCACTTCTTTAAGCTGACTCATGGTAAGAATACCGTTAAAGTCAATGGTGATCACATCGCTCCCCATATGGAAGCCCACATTATCATACCCGTAAAGCTCATGTACCAGACCGCTTACCATATGTTCTCCGGAATGCTGCTGCATCAGGTCAAATCTTCTCTCCCAGCAGATCTGGCAGGAGACCTTTGTGCCTTCCTCTAACGGGCTGTCAGTATAATGGATCAGTTCCCCTTCTTTTTCCTGCACATCAAGCACCTTTGCCTGGGCGATCGTGCCTGTGTCGCCTGGCTGTCCCCCTCCTTCCGGGTAAAAGGCGCTTTGGTCTAAGAGAATGCTGTAGCCCTCCTTTTCCTTCCTGCACGCTGTCACAATAGCGTCAAATTCTTTTTTATATACGTCTTCATAATATAATCGTTTGGTTTCCATCATATTTTCCCCTTTCTGACACACTTTACTCACGGAGTACGTTGGCTGCGTCAATAATGGTAGATTTGAAAGTTTACTTCCAAAACTTACCTCCTTCTGGCCCGTCCTTCCTTTCCAAGTATAGAGCATTCCTCTTTTTCATGCAAGAAGCAGAAAATCTTCAAAAAATAATGATAGCAAAAGACAAATTTATTTGTCTTTTATTATAAATTTCTTATGATTTTTTGAAGACATCCTCTCTCCTGCTGCGTTATAATAAGTGAACGGGTACAGAAAGGGGCTGATATCATTTCACAGGAACAATATTTGGAATATTTGATCGACCAATACCAAAACTTAATCTATTCCATATGCCTGAAGTCTATCGGTAACCCCTTTGACGCCGAAGATTTAACCCAGGAAGTGTTTTTATCCGCCTATAAAAATCTTTCCTGTTTTGACGGTACTTACGAAAAGGCCTGGCTTGCTAAGATCGCAGTACGCAAATGTCTGGATTTTTTAAAAGCGGCCGGGCGCCGTACTGTTCCTACTGAGGATGATTATTTTTCTCAGATACCGGATAACCACTCTTCTCCGGAAGACGCCTGCCTCCTGGCAGACGAAAACCAACAGGTATATCTTCTGTGCCAGCGGTTAAAAAGTCCATATAAAGAAGTGGCCACGGCTCACTTCTGCGGACAGCTTTCCATAACGGAGATAGCCAGAAGGGAAAACAAAAATGCAAAAACCATTCAGACGCAGCTATACCGGGCCAAGGGCATGCTGAAAAAAATGTTGGAGTCCCCAGATATAAAAAAACAGGAACTTCCCTGTAAGTCAAAAGAAAGGAGTGATCAGGATGCATCTCGATGAAAAAGCATTAGAAAAATTTCAAAATGAGGAAATGAATGCCAGAAAGATGACAGCATTTCTCGAACATATAGACAACTGTGATTTCTGCCTGGAGAAAATGCTGGAAAAAGAAGATGCGGCGCCAACGATCTCCGCTCCTCTTTATTTAAAAGGAGAAATCCTTTCCCGGGCGGCGTCTCCGGAAATACAGGCCCAAAAGACACTTCGAACTACCTCCCATAAAATGCAGCTTTTTTATCTGGGAGTCCGGACTGCCGTAGGTGTCGCAGCTGCCCTTGTACTATTGTTTACAGTCAGCAGCCAGATTGATTTTACATCTGTTTCCCTGCGCATCCCATTGCAGACGGAAGCAAGTCCGCCAACGCAGCCTGTTCAGAAAAAGGATTACCTCTATGACTTTTCCAGAGGGATCAGCGATGGCCTTTCCTATGGCTCACAAAAAATTACGGACTATCTGAATGATGTTTCAAATAAACTATTACATGGAGGTAAATAATATGACAAAACAAAAAAAAGGATTTTGGCTTTTTATCTTTTCCCTTATCCCGGGAGCCGGGGAAATGTACATGGGATTCAGGAAACAGGGAATAAGCATCATGCTGCTTTTCTGGTCGCTCATTGCCCTGGCGTCCGGCATAGGAATGGGATGGCTGATCCTGTTCGTTCCCATCCTGTGGTTTTACAGCTTTTTCAATGTCCATAACCTCAAATCTCTTTCTGAAGAAGAGTTTTACTCAGTTGAAGACACCTACATCCTTCACATGGACCAGCTTGTAGGAGATGCCAATTCCCTCATTGAAAAATACCGTACTCTTATTGCTGTAGTCCTGATCGTCTTAGGCGTTACAATCCTCTGGAACAATTTTGCGGATATCCTGTACTGGATTCTTCCTGAGCGGCTGGCGGACATGGTAAATGCCATCTCTTACCGGCTTCCCCAGATGATCATCGCCGCAGCCATTATCGGCATTGGACTGTATATTTTAGCAGATAAAAAGAAAAAGCTGGATCAGGAAGAGGCGGCTGAAGAAGACGAACATTATTGGGAACCATACCGGCCTTACCAGCAGCCCACATCCCCCGAAGACACAGAAACAGCAAAGCCATATGCTTCCGCCGCCCAGATTCCTTCTGATCTTGCAGAAGATGCTTCTGAAACGGATACTGCCAAAAGCAGTTCTTCTGATACCACTATTTCTTAATCCCACACTTTTGCCCAAAGTAAGGCATCCTGCCTAAACAAAGACAGGATGCCTTACTTCTTTTTCTTTTTTCATACATGCCGGATGCTTATCCTACATACACAGCTTCTTTAAAATACGGGCTGTAATCGTTCGGGCAGGGAACCCAGCCAGCCTGTCCCTTCTGATTTACCACCCTTACATAAAAACGTTTTGTATCGTTGTATACATTTGTGATCTTTACTTTTTCTCCTGTCAGGACACGGAAATTTTCCCGGGTAAGCTTCGCCGTCTCATAAACGCGGAATCCCCTGGACGCTGTCCAGACTTTTCTCTCCTCTTCCGGAAGCACTGGACAGGTACGGCGGGGTCTCTTTAACATTCCCCCTGCTTTTACATAATCCACTGTCCAATTCAAGGCTCCTGTTACTCCCATCTGGCCGTACCAGAGAAAGCGTATCCGCCCATTTCCTGCGCGGACGACGTCGATAGATTCCCTGTAATGGAAAATATTTTTATATGTGTTCTTTAAATCCAGCACTTCCTGCAGACTGCCGTTTCCATAGCGGTAAAGCCTGCAGAAATTATAATGATCTGTCTCGCTTACAGTCCTTATAAAAAACAGGATATCACTTCTGCTCACCGTACACAGCTTCACTTCATATCTGGCGGTAACGTCTCCCCTGTAATAAGGATCTCCCAGACGGAAAGCCCTCCGGCCGTTTATGAAGATTTCCAGGTATCTTCTTCCTTGGGAAAATAATCCTTGTCTTCTGGAACTCTCCAGAAAAAGGGAATCCGCTTTCCCATCTCCTGTCGCATCCAGGTTCGTATACTCTCTGCCCTGGGAAAGTGACACTACATCCGGATTAACCACCCTTCTTCCAGTTTCCGCTCTGCAGGGTACGGCGAAGATTCCTGCCAGCATTACTCCCGCAAAAAGGCCGGCAAGCCATCTTTTTAACTTTTTCATACGCTCCCCCTCCTGCATAGTAAAAAAGAACACCATGTGATATTTCTATCTTATCATACGGTGTTCTTTATCTGTAATTTCCATATTCCTCCATAGAATTCCGGAGGCTTTAGTTACTGGTCACATAGTGACCAGTAACAGGCTTTATACATCCTGCTTTTTCGTAACCCGAAGACGTGTCATTGCCCTGGCGAGGGCCATCTGATTCATATGATACTCCTGAATGCTCTGCTTCTGGCGAAGCTGCTCTTCTGCCCTCTCCTTGGCTTCCTGCGCTCTTCTGATATCAATGTCCTCCGGGCGTTCCACAGTAAAGCAGAATACCTTCACTCTGTTATTGATCATCTCCACAAAGCCTGAGCTTACAGCAACCAGCGTTTCCTTTCCCGCCTCGTCTTCGAAACGCAGCTCACCTGGAATAATGGCACATACCATGTTGGAATGGTGCGCCAGGAAAGTCTGCTCACCGTCCACAGCGGGAAACACCAAGCTTTTCGCACGCCCTGTAAAAAACAGTTTATTGCTGGCATAAATTTCCATACCAAACGTCTCTGCCATAGACCTCACTCCTCACTATAGGCCTTTGCCTTTTCCTTCACATCTTCAATGGTTCCTACATTGAAAAATGCGTTTTCCGGATACTGGTCCATCTCTCCGTTTATAATAGCCTTAAATCCACGGATAGTTTCTTTTAAAGGTACATATTTTCCCTTAATTCCCGTAAAATTCTCTGCCACATGGAACGGCTGGGACAAAAATCTTTGGATTTTTCTCGCTCTGTAAACAATATTTTTATCTTCATCGGACAATTCTTCCATACCAAGAATCGCAATAATGTCCTGCAGTTCTTTATATTTCTGAAGGATCTCCTGTACCCTGCGGGCTACTTCATAATGCTCCTGGCCCACTACGTCCGGCTCAAGAATCCTTGAGGTGGATTCCAGCGGATCCACCGCAGGATAAATACCCTGTTCCACGATCTTTCTGGAAAGCACAGTGGTAGCGTCCAAATGGGCGAATGTAGTCGCCGGCGCCGGGTCTGTAAGGTCGTCCGCCGGAACGTATACTGCCTGGACGGAAGTTACGGAACCTTCCTTGGTAGACGCGATTCTTTCCTGCAGCTCACCCATTTCTGTGGCAAGGGTAGGCTGATATCCTACAGCAGACGGCATACGGCCAAGAAGAGCGGAAACCTCTGATCCAGCCTGAACGAAACGGAAAATATTATCAATGAACAAAAGCACGTCCCTGTGCTCTTCGTCCCTGAAATATTCCGCCATGGTAAGTCCTGTCTCCGCCACACGCATACGCGCTCCCGGCGGCTCATTCATCTGTCCGAACACCAGGGCTGTTTTATCCAGGACGCCGGATTCCTTCATCTCAGACCACAAGTCGTTTCCCTCTCTGGAACGTTCTCCTACTCCAGTAAAAATAGAGTAGCCGCCGTGTTCTGTAGCGATATTTTGAATCAATTCCTGGATCAGCACGGTCTTTCCTACACCGGCACCGCCGAAAAGTCCGATCTTGCCGCCCTTTGCATAAGGCGCCAGGAGATCGATAACCTTGATTCCTGTCTCCAGGATTTCTACTGCCGGGCTTTGTTCTTCAAAGCTTGGGGGATCTCTGTGGATCACCCAATGCTCCTCGTCCTCCAGAGAAGGACCGCCGTCCACGGTTTCTCCTAAAACATTAAAAAGCCTGCCTAACGTTTTATCTCCTACAGGCACCTGGATTCCCTTTCCTGTAGCAGTTACCTCTCTGTCCCGCTGCAGGCCTTCGCTTGCGCCAAGCATGATGCAGCGGACTATATGATTTCCAAGATGCTGGGATACTTCCATTACGCATCTTTTTCCATTATTCATCACTTCCAGGGCGTCCTTGATATCCGGAAGCTCGCCCTGCTCAAATACAACATCCACAACAGGTCCCATTACCTGCACAATCTTACCTTTATTCATCGTCTTCACTTCCTTTTTTGGGCTTTTGCGCCGCCGATAACCTCTGTGATCTCCTGAGTGATAGCAGCCTGACGGGCGCGGTTATACTGGACGGATAAATCCTTAAGCATTTCCCTGGCGCTGTCTGTGGAAGACTGCATGGCCATCATCCTGGCATTATTCTCGCTGGCATATGCTTCTACCAGGCATCCATAGATTAAACCTGTGATATAATCCGGAATCATCGTATCCAATACCACATCCGCTGAAGGAGAAAATTCCAGCTCCTCCTGATAAGTATCCACCGGAATCTCCTTTGGCTGGAAATTCGCTTTTTTTAAAGGAAGGAGCTGCATATTCATCGTTTCCATGGAAACAGCGCTCTGCATCTGAGTAAAAATGATTCTTACCTCATCCAGCTCTCTTTCTATAAAAGCACGCACCACTTCATCTGCAATAAGCCGTGCCCGGTGCATCGTAGGTTTCTGCACAGTATAACGGAAGCTTCCGTCCATATCTACCTTCTTCTTTCCAAAGTACTGTCTTCCTACCACACCAAGAACGTAGAGTTTGTGCAGACCAGGAGTCTCAAGAAATTCTTCTGTCATTTTTTGTACATTATGGTTATAGGCGCCTGCCATTCCTTTATCTCCGGTTATGACTATGGTCCCGATCTTCCTCTGCTCTTTGGGAACCAGATGACGTTCGCTGAAAAACGGATGCTGGATATCGGGGACATGCCTAAGTATCCTGGCAATAGCAGCCTGCATATTATAAAAATACGGTTCTGTCTCTTCCAGAATCTTTTTCGCCTTTTTCATCTTGGAAGAAGAAATCATGTACATGGCATTTGTGATTTTCATGGTGTCCTGGATACTTTTGATCCGGGTCTGTATTTCCTTTGCGTTTGCCATAAGTTCCTCCTTCTGAACACAGCTGTTTTATAGTTACTGGTCACCGTGTGACCAGTAACGTTTCATACAGACAGGTGAAAAATCCTGTTTTTCTCTGTCATCACAGCAGTGGTCAACTGTTTTTGTCTCTGAATTCCTCTGCTACCTTTACGATCTCTTCCGCCAATTCATCGGAAAGAAGTCTTGTCTTCTCAATCTCTTTGCCGATCTGGGGATAAACATTATCAAAATATTCCAAAAGCTCTTTCTGATATTCTTTTATTTTACTCTTTTCCACATGGACCATCGTCTTATTCGTGGCTGCCCACAAGGTGATCACCTGTTCATGAAGGCTCAGCGGGCTTCCCAGCGGCTGCTTTAATAGCTCCATCAAACAGCTTCCGTACGCAAGCTGCTCCATAGTGCTCTCGTCCAAGTCAGAACTGAACTGTGTAAACACTTCCATCTCACGATACTGGGCCAGATCGATACGGATGCTTCCCGCTGCTTTTTTCATGGCCTTGGCCTGCGCGGCACCGCCTACTCTGGATACAGACAGACCTACGTTCACAGCCGGACGCATACCTGAGAAAAACAGATCGCTTTCCAGGAAGATCTGACCGTCTGTAATAGAGATCACATTTGTAGGTATATATGCGGAAAGGTCTCCGGCCTGTGTTTCGATGATGGGCAGAGCTGTGATAGATCCTCCGCCCGCTTCTTCACTTAACCGGCTGGAGCGTTCCAACAGTCTGGAGTGAAGATAAAATACATCTCCCGGATATGCCTCGCGTCCCGGAGAACGTTCCAGCAGCAGAGAAAGCGCCCTGTAAGCAACTGCATGCTTGGACAGATCATCGTATACGATCAGCACATCTTTTCCTTTATACATAAAATACTCAGCCAGAGCGGTCCCCGCATAGGGAACTATGTACTGAAGAGGCGCACAGTCGCTGGCTGTAGCTGAAAATACCGTTGTATAAGAAAGGGCTCCCGCTTTTTCTAAGGTAGAAACGATCTTTGCCACCGTGGAAGCCTTTTGTCCGATGGCAACGTAAATACAGATCACATCTTTTCCCTTCTGGTTCAGGATTGTATCCAGGGCAATAGAAGTTTTTCCTGTCTGGCGGTCTCCAATGATCAGCTCTCTCTGTCCCCGTCCAATGGGAAACATAGAATCAATAGAAAGGATTCCTGTCTCCAGCGGCACGGTTACGGATTTCCTGTCAATAATACCCGGCGCCGGGTATTCCACTGGTCTGTAGCTTTCTGACGGAATCTCGCCTTTTCCATCAATAGGAGCTCCCAGGGCGTCTACAATCCTTCCGATAAATTTTTCTCCCACAGGAATTCCTGCCTGTTTTTGTGTTCTGGTTACTTTCGTTCCCTCTTTAATGCCTGTATCTTTTCCAAAGAGGATACAACCCATACTGTTTGTACGGATATCCTGCACCATACCCTTCAGACCGTTTTCAAAGACGACCACCTCTCCATACATAGCATGGTCGATCCCATAAACTGTAGCAATCCCATCTCCCACGGAGATGACTGTACCTACTTCCTGGTCCTTGCTGATCTCGTCGTAATTTTTAATTTCTTCCTTTAATATGGAAATGATCTCGTCTGGATTGATTGCACTCATCTTCTTCACCTCCGCATCAGTTTCTGCCGCAGCTTCTTATAACGTCCCTGCAGGCTCCAGTCAAATTCACGTCCCTGGGCAGTGAGGACGAAGCCGCCTATCAGGCTTTTATCCTCCTTAAGCTCAAGCTCTGCCTTTTGTACATGAAATTCTTTTTTTAAAAAGGCGATCATGCCTTCCTTTTGTTCCTCTTTAGGCGGGGTCACGTATCTTAAAACTGCCCGAAGACCGCTGCTTTGCTTTAAGCAGTAGCTGTCGTAGGCCGCAAAGATTTCATCTATACAGTCCATTTTCTGATATTTGCACAATACTTTTAAAAAGTTACGCATTTCCAGAGGAAATATCCTGTCGATCGCCCGTTCCTTCTCCAGCCGGGGCACCACCGGGCTTAATAGGGCCCGCCCGACCTGAGGCGTTTCGGAAAAAATCCGTCTTGTCTCGTCTATTGCTTCACGGCGGACAGACAGCTCATAAAGCACTCTCGCGTAATTACTTGCCGTCTCCGTCATTTAGATCACCTGCTTCTTTTATAAATTGATCATACAGGGACAAATCCTTTTCGGTGCTGTTTTTGTCTCCCATGATCTTTGATGCCGCATCCATTGCAAGCTCTGCCACTTTTCCTTCCATTTCTCTCATGGCATTTTCCTGCTCTGCCGCTATATCTTTCCTTGCCTTGGCAAGCAGCGAAGAGGCCTTATCATTTGCGTCCTGCACAATTTTAAGAGCCTGCACGTTCGCCTCAGTCTTTGCCTGATCCATGATCTTAAAGGATTCTTCCTTTGCGGATTTTAAGGCATCTTCATATTTCGCCTCCAACGAACGGGCACGCTCCTCACTTTCCCTCGCGCTGCTAAACTGCTCCTGGATCATGGCGTTTCTTTTCTCTATTACATCCATGATCCGGCCAAACAGAAATTTTTTCAACAACAGATAAAGAACGATCAGGTTTATGATCGTGAAGACGAGGTTTATATTAATTTGGATCACCTGGTCCACCTGCCTTTCTTATAGTCTGTCGTTTTTATCCAAGCAGCACAACGATCAAAAGTCCTACAACGAAACCAAAGATAGCGGTACCTTCCGCAAGGGCACAGCCTAAAAGAAGGTTCTTGCTGATCTTGCTCTCTGCCTCAGGCTGTCTCGCGATTGCCTCCACTGCCTTAGAAGTAGCCAGGCCGATACCAATGCCTGCTCCGATACCTGTTAATGCTGCAATACCTGCTCCAATAGCGATTAAGCTTGTCATGATCTTATCCTCCTGATATTCAAAATAATTTTCAATTTTTTCTTACTGACGTTATTCCATTGTTTCCTTCATAAACAGCGATGTCAGGAAAACAAATACATATGCCTGTATAAATCCGTCGAAAAAGTCAAAGTACAGGCTGAGTGGAATGGGAAGAAGTACCGGGCAAACGAACTCGATCAGTTCCATGACCACAAACCCTCCCAGGATGTTTCCGAACAGTCGCATACACAATGCCGTTGGGCGGATGAAAACTTCCATAACATTGATAGGAAGCATAATGGGAATTGGCTCAATAAAACTCTTTGCAAAGCCCCTAATTCCTTTTTGATGGATTCCTGAATATTCGATCAGAACAATGCTCATGACCGCCATTGCCGCCGTGACATTTAAGTCCTTGGTGGGCGGTGTGAATCCAAAGATGCCGCATACGTTAGCAAAGCCTATGTACACTACGACTGTCATTAAATAGGGAATGTATCTCTTTCCTTCTTCTCCAAGGATTCCATGGAAAAAATTATAAAGAAATTCTACTCCCGCTTCCAGAAGCAGCTGCTTGCGTCCCGGGTTTTCTACCTTAAGATTCCTTACCAGTATAAGAGACAGGATCACGAGGACTGCCATGAGCACCCAGGTGACAACCACTGACTCTAAAACGGGTATTCCTCCAAATACCGGTATGGTAAAAACCGTCTTGCAGTTCAGTTCTTCTGCCAGTGCACTTGAAAAGCTATCCGTTTTGCTCCCTCCTTTTCTTTCAGGCAGGCTCCCCCTCTCAAAATGGATTTGGCGTCCACCTTTGATTTATATTATTTTACTCTGGAAACCGAGAATGTCAATGTGTGTTTTAACTATATTGTACAAAAAACGACAATGTTTTTTGTGCAATATGCTCATGTATGCCTGATTTATTGTTATTTAAATAACGATCCGGGAGTAAAAAAAAGCTTATATAAACAAAAAAAGCAGGAAATTCCTGCCTTTCTTTTACTAAAAAATTGTTTTCTATCCTGCTTTTTTCTGATTATCTTACATAAAATTGGCAAATACAGACGCAGCCACCACAGTTAAAAGTCCGGCCACTGCGATTGCAAGGCTGCTCATTGCTCCTTCTACCTCTCCCAGCTCCATTGCCTTAGCAGTCCCGATAGCATGGGCGGAGGTTCCAAGTGCAAGCCCCTTTGCCACTGGTTCCTGGATACGAAACAGTCTGCATACAATGTCTCCGGTCATATTTCCCAAAACTCCGGTAATGATAATTACTGCCACTGTGATCGTCACGATCCCGCCAAGCTCCTCGGAAACTCCCATCCCAATAGCCGTGGTAATGGATTTGGGCAGCAGCGTAACATACTCTTCATGAGAAAGCTGAAACAGTTTTGCCAAAAGTAATATACTCACAAGACTTGCCAGCACCCCAGAGAGGATTCCTGCCGCCACAGCCTTTAAGTTTTTCCGTAAAAGCGTAAGCTGCTGATACAGCGGCACAGCCAGGGAAACTGTCGCGGGTGTGAGAAGGTAACTGATGTATTTTCCCCCTTCATTGTAGCTTTCATAATCCACATTTAATACTGCAAGCACTCCGATCACACAGATGATCGCGATCAGAAGGGGATTAAAAATCGCCATCCGGAATTTTCTCTTTAAAAGCAGCCCCAGTTCATAAGCCAAAAGGCTTATGGCCGCACCCCAAAATACAGAATTTTCTGAAACTCCCATTATTTCTGCCTCCTGCGCTCTCTTCGTATTACAAACTGCGTCACACGTCCTGTCACTACCATCACGAACACTGTCGTCAGGACAGTGATGACCAGGACAGGAAAACAAATAGGCTTTAATGTCTCCCAGGAGGTCATCAGCCCTACTCCTGCCGGAATGAACATAACAGGCATCGCCTCTATCAAAAATACTGCCGCGTCCTTTACATGTTCCACCTTTATTATCCCGGTCTTTAATGCGGCAAGCATAAGTACCAGCCCGTAAACACTTGCAGGAATGGGGAGGGGAAGTGCCATATTCAGGAACTCGCCTAAAAACGAAACGATCAGGATAATGCAAAATTGTCTCACATACTTCATTTCTGTTATTCTCCTTTATAAGCTTTTTCCACTTTCTATGGAAACCTTATCTTCCTCCTGTACTGGAGAAATCTGGTTCTTAATTATACTCTCTTAGAAAAAAATTGCAAGATGACATTTCTGCGATTAAGTTTCCCGAAAACATTTCCGAATCCCTCAGGAACCTTTCCGGCAATTCTGCCCGCCATTACGGCTCTATCACTATTTTTTCCACCTGGTACTTCCCCTGGTCCACCGTCATTACCGCCATAGTAATCTCCTGGTCAAACCGTCTTCTTCCGCAGCTTCCCGGATTCAGCCACAGGCGGCCGTCAACGATCTTCTCCTGATATTTATGGGTATGGCCGAAAATCACAACCTGAACGCTTCCTAAATTCCAGGTCACATCTTTTTTATTATGAGTCATAAAAAACTCCACGCCCTCCACTGTAAAGTGCAGGGTTTTTGCTAATCCTTCTGCCCATTCTCTGTCATTGTTCCCTCTTACCACATAAATAAAACCAAGAGGGCGTATCATATCTAAAAGTTCCGGTTTATTCACATCACCTGCATGAAAAATGTAATCGCAGGTTTTCAGAATTTCCATAACCTCCGGGCGCATAAGTCCGTGTGTGTCTGACAGAATTCCAATTTTTACCGCCATATTCTCTTTCCTCCTGACATATTTTTCTTTTTCCTGTATAATAAGAATAAATGTTATTGGTCACACGGTGACATGTAACGAATAAATCCATTATACCACAAAATCATTTTCACACAGTGCAAAAAGGATGGATACACATGATAAAAAAAGAAACAAAAAAACATAATAAAAAAATCCTTTTCAGGAAAAGGTTTTTCCATGTTTTAAAGATACTCCTGCCTTGTATGGCTGCCCTGCTCCTTTTTACCGGCACCACGGTGTACACACCGCTCTCCTTACATACTGCGGTAAAGCCAGCTTCCTTCCAAACAGCATCTGCCCGGGAAGACTCGCCGGCTCCTTCTGTGACGCCCCGGATTTCACCAACGCCTGCACCCAAGGTCTCTTCAGTCCCTACTGCTCAGGAGGTCATAGATAACGCACGCCAGAACCCATCCATATCTCCTGCTCTTGTAGACAGCCTCCAGGATGCCCTGGACAGAAATCCTGAGATCCGGCCTTTTATCCGAAATTATTTTACCGCTGATCCCGTTGTCAGGGGCGGGTTAAGAGAAGAGGAAAAGAAAGAGCCTTATCCCCTTTTCATCCAGTGGGACAGACGCTGGGGATTTGTTCCTTACGGGGACGATACGATCGGTCTGTCCGGCTGCGCGCCGGCAAGCCTTTCCATGGTACTGTACAGTCTTACCAGAGATGAAAGCGCCACTCCCGATGCCATTGCCGCTTACAGCACAGAAAAAGGTTATTATGTATACGGAACCGGCACGGCCTGGGAATTAATGACGGATATTCCGGATCAGTATCCGGTTACGGCACAGCAGCTTATCCCCACAGAAGAAGAACTGCGCCAGCACCTGGATCAGGGACATATGTTTATTTTTTCTATGGGGCCGGGAGATTTTACCGAACATGGACATCTGATCGTAGTTTATGATTATGATGACACAGGTTTTCTGGTCAACGACCCTTTCAGCCATGCAAACAGTGAAAAAACCTGGACTTACCAAGTCCTCCAGGGACAAATAAAAAACGGCTGGGTGTACAGTCTCACCCAGCCTTGATTCCTTTTAAATAAAATCAATCAAACTCATCTGCACGCCGGTGTTTATGCTGCGTGCTTTTCCTGTGTGTTCTTTCTTCACACAGGTTTCTTTTATTTCACTTAAAAACCCGGACGGTTCTTTTGCGTAGGTAAGGATCAGCTCTTCCTTGGCTCTGGTCATGCCTACATAAAACAGACGGCGTTCCTCTTCTGTGTCTGTGGGATATTTCTCATTTTCCAAAGGCAGTTCGCCTTTTCCCACACCGTACAGGATCACCGCCGGGAATTCCAGCCCTTTTGCCCCATGAAGAGTCATAAGCTGCACAGCATCCGCTGAAAAAGTTTTTCCATTGCAGCGCTTTAAATCCCCTTCTTCGCCCAATACCAAAGCATCCAGAAACTCGGAAAGTTTAGGGTAAAGCACCGACATTCCCAAAAGCTTTTTCAGATCCTTATCTTCTTTCTGGTCCAAATCCGTGATCCATTCTTCAAGCAGCTTTTTCGAGTTTGTCTTTTTCCATTTTCCTTTATATTTTTCCGCGGTCTGTGTATAGAGCATCTGGGACATTCCCTCTTCCTTCGTGCCCCACAATAGCCGTACCGCCTCTTTTTTATACGCCTCGTCCTCTGGATAGACAAGAGAGCTGAAAAAGCTGATGGTTCCCCGCACCAGAGGTTTTCCAAGAAAATCCTCTCTGCCGTTTACGATGTATGGAATTCCTTCCTGGCTTAACGTTTTTTCCAAAAGCCTTGCCTGATGATGGGTACGGTATAAAACAGCTATATCCCGGAAAGTCCTATTCTTCTGCTCCCGCTGATTTAGGGACTGCTGCTGTGCATCCAGCATATCGATCCCGCCGATCAGCCGGTTAATCTCCTTTGCCACAAAAATGGCCTCTGCCATCTTGCTTTCCGCTTCCACGATCCGGATGGGAACGCCCTGCTCTTTAAAGGGGTGAAGGCATCTCTCTTGGCCTTCATTATGAGAAACTACACTTACAGCTCCTTCCACGATCTTTCCTGTACTTCTGTAGTTTTCTACCAGGGTGATCACACGCGCATCAGGAAACTCTTCTTTTACATGGGCAAAGCACTTGGAATCCGATCCCCGAAATCCATAAATAGACTGATCCGGATCTCCGATCACAAACAATTCTCTCCCATATTGGTTCCATGCTTTTACCAGCCTGTACTGAAGAGGACTGATATCCTGGAACTCGTCCACAAGAAGATAGGTAAATGCCTGGGCAAAGGGCGGTATTTCTTTCTTTTCCCTATTTCCTTCAAAAACGCGAAGGGTTTCCAAAAGAAGGTC
This sequence comes from Candidatus Blautia faecavium, assembly GCA_019118425.1. Classification (GTDB taxonomy): domain Bacteria; phylum Bacillota; class Clostridia; order Lachnospirales; family Lachnospiraceae; genus Blautia_A; species Blautia_A faecavium. Next base: position 21,672 of record DWYZ01000026.1, read on the forward strand.
GTCGAAATCATACCTTTTATTTTCTGTCAAAAGCTTCTGGTAGGCTTTCATGGCCTCCCCGAAAATTTCCTCCTTTTCCATGGCGTTTCCCATATCCCCTGTTTTCCAGGCGGACACTGCTGTCAGAAATTTCCCTGGGGAGATATCCAGGCCATACTCCCGGCAGATATGTTCCGCCCATTCTTCCTTGTCGCTTTCCTTGGCAAGAATGATCTCTTTTCCCTGCTTTTTCAAAAATTCCAGGCAGATGGAATGGAATGTTCCTATCGTTAGACGGGAGAAATTGCGCCCTATGCCTCCTTGTTTTAATACCCTTTCCTTCATCTCTTTTGCCGCCTGATTGGTAAAGGTTACGGCTGTGATCTCAGAAGGTTTTACTCTTCTGTTCTCTAAAAGGTATGTAATCTTTGCCACAAGGGTTTTTGTCTTTCCGGTTCCCGGGCCTGCGATAACTGCCACTGTACGGTCAAATGCCTCTACAGCTTCTTTCTGCTTCTGGTTCAGATTTTCTGCTTGTGACGTTTCCATAGGCTGAAGTCCTGTTGCATTTCCTTTTACAGCTTCCTCCTGGTACAGATTCAGCTCAGATACCAACTTTTTTTCTTTCTTCTCAAAAGCGGCGGATTCCTCTTTCTTTTCCTCGGCTGCCTTTGTTTCTTGTAAAGGTTTTTTTACCACTTCCTGAGATTCTTCCCTGCCTGGCGTTTCCATGGCAAGCATCTGAAAAAAGCTCATCTGTCCATCGGGATTTTCAATCTCATCAGGCCGGAATAACTGGATCGTTCCATATTCCCCGTCAAAGCCCGGATTCCGTTTCACCTGTCCGGCGCGAAGCCTTCGGATGCCTTCGGCAATATGGTTTCCTCCTGCTGCCTGGATATCCTCAATGGGAACCTCCCTTAATATTGCAAACTCTGTCCCCAGTTCCGAAAGCATTGTTTCATACTGCTCCTGCACCTTTTTCGATGAGGATGACCGCCCGGTAGAAGCTCCGATCACTTCCGGCAGAGGCACCAGGCTTTCAAAGGGCTTTCCGCCCTCTTTTACAAACCCGTCCTCCCGGTCTGATAACTGTACGATCCGGTGATCCACTCCGATAGTCAGCTTTCTGCCGCATACCGGACATTTCCCTTCGTATTTCTCCGATTCTTTAGGGCTTAGACATAGATGACATTTCCTGTGTCCGTCAAAGTGGTATTTTCCTTCTTCCGGGAAAAATTCAATGGTTCCCGAAAGTCCCTCTCCCTCCTGGATCGCCTGGTAAAGTCCCTGGTAGGACAGGTCAATATCCAATAAATTTGCCTCTCTTCCCAGCTTCCCCGGAGAATGTGCATCTGAATTTGAGATCAACTGAAAACGATCCAGCGCCGACCAGCGCCAGTTCATAGGGGGATCTGAGGAAAGCCCAGTCTCCAGTGCCCGAATCTGCGGCGTGAGATCCTCAAAACATTCCTCTATGGTATCAAAACCGGAAAATGCACCAAATAAAGAAAAATGAGGCGTCCATATATGAGCCGGAATGAACATTCCCTCCGGGCAGATATCCAGCATGATCTCCAAAAGCTCCTTACAGTCCAGCCCTAAAATAGGCCTTCCGTCAGAATGGATATTTCCTATGGTTTCCAGTTTTTTTGACAGGCGTTCCGCTGCCTCAAGGCTTGGAAGTAGGATTACATTATGTACCTTCCGTGTTTTTCCATTTTTCTTATAAATAGAGCTGATTTCCCCTGAAATTACAAATCTTGGAGCTTCCGCCCCATAGTGCCCTGCCTCTGAAAGCATCCATTCCTCTTTCAGTTTATAAAGACCGTCCTCCGCTGGCGTAAGCTTTTCTGTCAGTTCCTCCCGCCACGCAGGATGGGTAAAATCTCCGGTACCTATAATGGAAATTCCTTTTTTTCTTGCCCATAGATCCAGATGCTCCGGCGTGCCTTCCTTGCTGGTCGCCCTGGAGTACCGGGAATGAATGTGCAGATCTGCAATGTAATTCATTTTCTCACCTGCTTTTCAAACTTCTGTGCCACCTTTTCATATTCCGGCACAGGTACATGATATGTTTTTCCTAAACGGACTACCTGGTAGATCAGTCCGTCTATCTCTGACTGTTTCCCTGCCAGGATATCCCTTTGCATAGAAGTGGTGGCCTCCGGTGCAAGATCCGCTAAAATCTTCAAATTCGTTTCTACCAGATCCTCTTCAAAATGTATATCCATAGCATCTGCAAGGGCGGCGATCTCCCGGATCATTGCCTTAAACATTTCTCTTGGAGCCCCTTCTTTCTGGAAGTCGCCTGCCTGAGCATGAAAATATAATCCAGCCGCCCCAATGGGGGATACATAGGAAAACTTTTTTAACGCGTCTCTTTTTATATTGTCTGAAAGGATTCCGCAAATCCCGCTTTCCTGGAAATCCTGTTGGATCGTATTTAAAACCGGGCGGTGCTCCCGTTCCTCTCTCACCCCGAAAACCACTCTTAAGATTTCTCCGTGCCAAAGCAGACAGCCTGGTTCTTTAATGTTTGCAGACACATAAATGCATCCGTCTGTTACAAGGATGTCCGCCAGTTTTTCCTGCAGTTGGCCTCCGGTTCCATAGATATTCAGGATGGGAATAACCACGGTTTCTTTTTTAGCTGCCCGCTTAATAAAGGGAATGGTTTCCTCCAGGGAATACCCCTTTACACATACAAGGATCACATCCGCCTTCCCGCTGTATTCTTCCATGGTACAGACTTTCACAGGAATCGTTTCCTTAGTCTGGTTCCACATTTTTTCAATGGTCAGTCCCTTTTCTTTCATCGCCTTCCCATGCTCGCCTCTTGCAATAAGCGTCACATTTTTCCCGGCCTTTGTCATATAAGCTCCCAGGATACCGCCGGTTCCTCCGGCTCCGATGATTACATATTCCATTCGGTTTTCCCCTTCTTTCTGTTCCCAGTATACCGGCACCTTCCTATAAAGGCGGACGGCTACACACTCATTAAATCGGCGCCATGTTCCCGCAGCCATTTTTTCCTTTCTTTGTAATCCGGCAGGATCGCCGCCACTTCCGCCCAAAACACTCTGGAATGGTTCATCTGTTTTAAATGGCATAGTTCATGTACCACCACATAATCCAGAACTTCCGGCGGCGCCAGCAGAAGTTTCCAGTTAAAATTCAAATTCTTCTTGCTGCTGCAGCTTCCCCATCTTGTGCGCTGTTCCCGTATGGCAATCCGGTTAAAGGTTACGCCCATCACAGAGGCGTAATATTCCGCCCTCTGCCGAAAAAGGAGCTTTGCTTTTTTTCGGTATTCCAGCCGTTCTTTTTCGCTGAGTTTTGTTTTATTCATTCCAACTTCCTTCTTTATGTTTTACAGGATTCTTCTATCTTCTTCCTTATCCTGCTCCTACACCTTTTTTCCGCAAAAATCTATCCTATAAGCGCTGCCCTCCTTATTTCTTCGCAGACACCAGAAGCATCATAGGCCGGCGCATTTCATCTTTCATCCCTTCTATATCCATCAATTCCTGGGGCGGCTTAGGCTCTACTACATGCGTGATGGTAAACCCATTATCTAAAAGCGTATTCAGGTATGTGGTCAGGGTTCTGTGATATTTCGTGACCCTTTCTCCCAGAAAAATGGCGTCCCGCTTTCCTTCATAATAATAATTATCCACAGGAAAATGAAGGATGTTTCCCTGACTGTCATAATACCAGTCCTGGGAACCGTAAGCTGTAAATACGGGATGTTCTACAGAGAAAACAAAGTCTCCTCCTTTTTTCAACCACTTATATATTTTTTGAACCAAAGGCGCAAAATCCTTTACATAGTGAAATGCCAGAGAACTGATCACCACGTCAAAAGAGCCTTCTTCAAAGTCCAAGTCCTCCATGGCTTTGCACTCATATTTGATTTTTTCATCTGCATTTTTTTCTCTGGCAATTTCCAGCATCTTATGAGAGATATCCGTTCCTAATATATACGCAGCCCCATGGGCAGCGGCATATTTACAGTGCCAGCCGTAACCGCATCCTAAATCCAGAACCCTCTTTCCATGAAAATCCGGCAGGAGTTTTTTTAATTCCGGCCACTCCCCGGCGCCCTTTAATCCATTTTTAGAACGAAGCATTTCTCCGTACTTTGCAAAGAACACTTCGTCGTCATATCTGTTTTCTTTCATCTTTCCTCCACTTCACCTATTTACTGCATTGTCTTGATAATTCCTTTAAACACCTGCTGTCTTCCTTTTCATATAATCCTGCAGTCTGGCTGACAGCAGTTCCATTTTACTTCTCGTATCCTTGTCTTCGTATTGTAAACGCCGAAGGATCTTTAAAACATAATCTTCTTCCAGAATAATAGAAAAGGTAGCCGGAAAATTCACATCATAAATCTGCGCAATATAAGATATCCAATAATCCGCCTTTGTTCTCCGGTCTGAGGAAAGCACAGACTTCTCCTGCATACACGCCTCCCACACTGCCGGGGAAATTTTTCCCTCCAGCGGTTCATGAGAAGGAATACCCAACAGCGTTTCTAAGGACTCCTCAAGCTTTACCCTGCAGTTATCTAACTTATCGGCATCCCGGATCAGGCGCGCATGAAGGAGCGCCTGTTCTCCCTCTACCCCTTCCAGACGGAAATCACTGTGTTTGGCAATCGCCGTTTCTATTACAGCATCCCATCTGTCATCTTTTATAAAACGCCGGATCTCTTTCTTTTTCCCAAACAAAAGCGCAGCCCCGTACGCTGCGTGATCCATCGTATCCGGCATAAAACTGTCATATCTTTTTATCTGTTCAAACCTGCCAATATCATGAAGCAGTCCGATCAACATTCCAAGCTTCCTTTCTTCCACAGACAGCCCCATCCGGCGGGCAATGTTTTCCACACAATCCACAACATAATAGGTATGAACGATCTTTAAACGTATTTTATCATCTTCACGGTCATAGTCTTTTAGATACTCTTCAAAAGCGGCTTTTGCACGTTCAAAATCAATCATTGGTATTCTCCTGTTTTCTTAAATGTACTGCTCCATCCATATCCGGACTGGCAGTAGTGTTCATTTAGATACGGATATGTCCGTATACCAGTCTTAACACAGACCAGTATATCACATTTTCCAGGTTTTCTCTTTATTTTCTTTCTTACCAAAAAATCCCTTTACGGAAGCAGTCCACATCCTGCTCACCGTAAAGGGAATTTTTTATCTGGCATCTTTCATAAATCTTTCCAGCTCGCCTTTCACAGGCAAAATATCATTGTCGCCTTTCGAAGTAATAATAATCGCGCCCATGGCATTTCCCCGCAAAACAGCTTTTTCCATGGTCAGTCCTTCCAAAAGACCTGAAACCACTCCGGCAGCAAACGCATCTCCGGCGCCTACGGTATCTACCACATGTTCCACAGGAAATCCTTCCACAAATCCTTGATCATTTTTTGTTTTGTACCAGGCTCCACGGGCCCCCAGTTTAATGACTGCTGCCTTTACGCCTTTGTTGAAATAGAATTCCGCAATGTGCTCCGGTTCATCATAACCTGTAAGAATTTTTCCTTCTTCGATACCCGGAAGGATCAAATCACATTTTTCAGCCAGGCTGTTCAAAACATTCCGCATCTGTTCCTCAGATTTCCAAAGCGCCTTTCTTATATTTGTGTCAAAAGAAATATATACACCATTCGCTCTGGCTTTCTCCATAGCCTTTTCACACGCTTTTTGGCAGCTTTCAGATATACCCGCCGAGATTCCTGTGATATGCAGCCATTTCGTATTTGAAAAGTCTATTTTTTCCACATCCTCAGGACAAATGTGGGATGCAGCGGAACCTTTACGAAAATATGCGATTTCCGGATCTCCCTTTAATGCCTTGAATTTAAGATAAGATCCTGTAACATGCTCCTCATCCCATATGATCTGAGCCGGATCGATCCCTTCCCTCAGCACAAAATCCATAATGTATTTTCCGTAAACATCTTTTCCAAGCCTCGTCATATAAGAAATCTGATGTCCCAGTCTGGTGACTCCTATGGAAAAATTCAGTTCTGCTCCTGCCAGACCTCTTGTATAAGTCTCTACTTCAGAAAAAGTTCCCGGTGCCTCTGCCACATATACGATCAATGGCTCTCCCAGAGTAATGATCTCGCTCATCCGCACACCTCTTTTGCTGTATCGGAAGCTTTTTTCGCTTCCTTTCGTATTGAATCAAAGTCTTCTGTTTCCAAGTACTTTTCTTTCACCATCCAGCTTCCTCCACAGGCCAGTATCTTCGGATTTCGAAGATATTCTTTCAGGTTGTCCAGATGGATTCCTCCTGTCGGTACAAAGGTTATATTTCCAAAAGGAGCAGAAAGCGCCTCTATTGCCTTTTCCCCTCCATAAATCTGCGCAGGGAAAAATTTTACTGTTTGGATCCCATATTCCATAGCTTTCATGATCTCAGTAGGAGTCACACAGCCCGGCAGATATAGAATGTCCTTTTCTTTACAGAAGGATGCCACTTTCTCAGAAAATCCAGGCGAAACAATAAAGCGTGCACCGGCGTCCGCAGCCGCTTCCGCCTGTTCTTTTGTTGTAACCGTTCCTGCTCCGACAAGCATATATGCCGCCTCATCGGCCACCTGCCGGATCGCCTGTGCGGCGTCAGGTGTGCGGAAAGTAATTTCCATACACCCTATGCCGCCCTCGTACAGAGCTTTCGCCAAAGGAACTGCCTGTCGGATATTTTTTATTTTAACCACCGGAATGATTTTATTTTTTTCCGTCAGTTCCTGTATACTTAGCATTGTTCCTCCCTTTTTGCATCCTCTAATTCTTTGCTCCAATCCAGGCTTCTATATTTTTCACCACGTTCATCGGTTTCTATAAACTGGATCAGACGCTCCATCATTTCTGTAGGCCAGATATCTATATCAATGTCAGCAGTTGTATAGACGCCCTGACGGATCATCTCAAATCCGAAAATATCTTTCACATGCATCTTCTTTGCAAATTCGATCACCTCTTTTACCATATGGCTCGGGATAAAGATCACTCCGCCGCCATACCCATAAACAACATCGCCCGGAAGGCATACAGCGCCTCCGATCTTTGTCATGGAATTAAAGCTGGTCATCACAAAATTCCGGATTGGTGTCGGGTCAACGCCTCTGTAGTAAATCTGGAGATCCGGTATACCCTCGATCTGTTCCAGATCACGTATTCCGCCCCATACTACTGCTCCGCCCGTTTTTGTACGGTTTTTGATAGCTGTAGAAAGATTTCCTCCGACAAAGGTTCCCTCATAGATCTTGTCGTACATATCTGCAACAACAACATCTCCCTCCATCAATGTATCGATCACCCACTGATTACAGGTTCCTTTTCTTCCCTCAGAGGCTCCTATTTTTTTCACAGTTTCTTCCAGATCCGGTCTTGCCGGCATAAATGAACAGGTCACTGCACGTCCTACCAGTTTTCTCTTATCATCATGCAGACGTTTCAGTTTTTCTTCAAATTGATTTAAATATCCTTTTAAGAATAACGGCTGCCATACCTCTTCCAATGTCAGATTACGGATTTCTTCCAGATCCTCATCGGATACTTTCGGGCGTCCATCCGGCAGACGCTCTCCTGTCCATTTTTCTGTTAATTGAATAATATCTTCCTTCACGTTAAAATTCATAATGCTCTTCCTTTCATCAAATACGTGTATACTGACTGCCCTTTGAATCTATCATTTGCCTTTAGCTCCACAGACGGTCATGTGAATAATCGTTGTTCCATTCATCTGTAGGAAGCCAGATTCCCGGATAATCCGGATGAATATGTTCCGCTATCACATCGTCTACAAGCTCATCAATTCCAAGTCCCGGTTTATCAGGAACAGTAATATATCCATTGTTTACGATCGGCTTCGGAAGTCCGGTCACCAGGTCGTTCCACCAGGGAACGTCTACAGAGTGGAATTCCAAAGCAAGGAAATTCTCTGTAGCTGCAATACTATGTACTGCCGCCATACATGCGATCGGGCTTTCTGCCATATGAACCGCCATAGCAACTCCATGTTCCTGTGCCAAATCTCCGATTTTCTTATTCTCAAGAATTCCTCCTGATGTAAGAATATCCGGATGGATAACAGAGACTCCGCCTTTCTCCAGTAATGGCCTGAAATTTTCTTTCAGATAAATATCTTCTCCTGTACAGATCGGCACCGCGCAAGAATTTCTCAGACGTACATATTGATCCGTAAGCTGCCATGGGATCATGTCTTCCATCCACGCAATATTGTACTTTTCCACTCTTCTTGCCAGCTTGATGCAGGATTCTACCCCGATATGTCCAAAGTGATCGATTGCGAGAGGTATATCATATCCGATGATCTCACGAACGTCTTTTACATACTGCTCTAAAATATCAAAACCATGTTCCGTCACCTGGATTCCGGTAAATGGATGAGGGATATTCTGGGCATCATATCTTCGATTTCTTATCATTCTCTCATCATCAGAAAGATTTCTCGGAATCGCGTTATATGCGGACGCATCTTTTAACTGCTGCACAAATCCCAGGGGCGCACACAATGCTCCCGGTTCATCATAAAGAAGATCGATCCCCAGATCCATTTTTAAGAAAGTGAAGCCTTTCTCCATTCTGGCTTTTAAGGCCTTTCCCATATCCTTTCCTGTATGTTTTCCTTCTACGTCTGTATCGCAGTAAATCCTGATCTTATCGCGGAATTTTCCTCCCAGCATCTGATAAACAGGTATTCCGTAAGCTTTTCCTGCAAGATCCCATAATGCCAGCTCAATTCCACATACTCCGCCGCCCTGGCGTGCATGTCCGCCAAATTGTTTGATCCTCCGGAACAATTTATCAATATTGCAAGGATTCTCTCCTAAAATTCTGCTTTTTAAAGAAAGGATAAACTTCCGGTCTGCTCCGTCTCTTACTTCTCCATATCCTACAAGGCCTTGATTCGTATACACTTTCACTAATGTGCAATGCATAGGAGCATCTACAATATCGGCCACGCGCAGATCTGTGATCTTCAGCTCTGATGGTTTTGAATTGGTATTTACATAGTTAAGTACTTCTTCGTAAGTTTTTTCCATAAATCTTACCTCACTCTGTTTTTATTGTTTCGCTTTCTTTTATTATTTAACACTTCCGTCCGATTTTCCTGAAATCAACTGTCCCTGAGCGATTATATAAATAATCGTCACAGGCAGAGAAGTCACTACAGAAGCGCTCATAATCCGACCCCATATTGCTGAATCCGCATATTTGAAGCTTGATATGGCAACTACCGCCGTTTGCTGCTTTCCACTGGTTGTCATGATCATTGCATATAAGTATTCATTCCATGACATAGTAAAAGCAAAAGTTGCCACTACTGCAATTCCCGGAAGAGCGATCGGTATGATAATGTGCCATAAAGATTTTAAACGGGTACAGCCATCGATCAGAGCCGCCTCCTCCAACGCATAGGGAATCGCTTTAAAATAGCTCATTAACATATAGCAGCAATACGGTACCACCGTTGTCGGATAAATGATCAGCAATGCGTATTTATTGTCATAAAATCCAAGCTTACTTACAAATACATACATCGGCACAAACAGAACTGCTGTAGGGATCATATAAGAAAAGATAATGCTCGTCTTAAAGAACTTTCTTCCCGGAAAACGCAGTCTTGTCATGGCGTAAGAACCGATGATACTGATGAT
>DWYZ01000146.1 GCA_019118425.1 Candidatus Blautia faecavium
ATGGAGAGTTAAAAGCTGGCGAAGCGCTTCCGTCTATCAGGGGATTAGCGAAGTCGCTGCACATCAGTGTGCTGACAGTGCAGAAAGCTTACGATGTACTTCAGACAGACGGATTCATAGAAACTACAGCAGGGAAAGGATGCTTTGTGTCTGCGCAGAACCAGGATTTTTATTTGGAAGAGCAGCAGAAAAAAATAGAAGAGCATTTCGCAGAAGCGATTGAGATCGCCAAGGTAAGCGGGATTAAGCTGGATAAGCTAAAGTCCCTGCTGGAGCTGTTGTATGAGGAGGAATAAGCATATGGAAATGGCATTAGAGCTTAATAATGTAACGAAAAATTATAAAGATTTTACCTTGGATCATATTTCTTTTAACGTTCCCCAGGGGACAATAGTGGGGCTGATCGGGGAAAATGGCGCGGGAAAAAGCACTACCATCTATGCTGTTTTAGGTCTGATCTCCAAGGATGAAGGATCCATCACTATATTAGGGGAAAACGATCCTGAGTCTGTAAGTAAAGATGACATCGGCGCAGTATTCGACGGAAACAATTACCCGGATATACTAACGCCCGGACAGCTTGGCAAAGTATTTCGAAATATATATCATTCCTGGGAAGAAAATACCTATATGGAATTGCTGGATAAATTCCAACTTCCATTAAACAAGAAGATCAAACAATTTTCCAAAGGCATGAAAATGAAATTTGCCATATCCGTAGCTCTTTCTCACCATTCCAAGCTTCTGGTCCTGGACGAGGCTACAAGCGGTCTGGATCCGGTGATGCGGGACGAGATACTGGAATTGCTTTTGGATTATATTCAGGATGAGGATCATTCCATCCTGGTATCTTCCCATATTACAAGCGACCTGGAAAAAATAGCAGATTATATTGTTTTTATCCATGAAGGAAAAATCGTATTTTTTAAACAGAAGGATGAGCTACTGGAAAAATACGGCATTGTAAAATGCGGGGCTGCATTATTTGATGAAATGGAAAAAGAACAGATCATTGCTTATCGAAAAATGGACTATGAATGGCAGATCCTTGTGGACGACAGACAGGCGGTACAAAGAAAATATCCCAAAGCCCTGGTCGTTCCGGCCACTATAGATGAGATTATGCTTATGTATGTAAAGGGGGAAGTGAGATGAAAGGACTTCTTTTAAAAGATTTTTATATTGTAAGAGCAGTGGCAGCGCTGATGGGAATAGTATTTATTGTGATCGGGGCGTGTATGTCCTACATTGTAACTCCCTGGGTACTGACCGTTATTGCTACAGTCATGCTGGGAATGATCGTTACCTCTACCATAAATGTAGATAAAACTTCCGGCTGGATCAGGAATGTGATGGCCATGCCGGTCTCAAGGAGAACTTTTATAAGCAGCAAATATATCCTGTATCTCATCCTGAGCCTGACAGGACTGGTATTCGGTACTTTTTTTGGCTTTATCGCCAATCTGCTTTTGGGCGGAAACGCAGAAGAGGCAGGCATCTTTATCTGCACCAGTCTGACAATGACCCTGCTTGCAGGAAGCATTGTCTTACCCTTTTATTTCCTGATGGATGAAACAAAAAGTATAATCGGCATGATACTGGCCTATCCCGCCACAGCAGGAATCTTTATCCTATTCATAATGACCCTGGGAGACCGTCCATTCACCTATGGCCTCATCATACTCCTTGGAGCCGCCGCCTTCCTGCTGTCCTGGTGCATATCGGTAAAAATCCTGTCCCAAAAAGACCTGTGATCAAACAGATCCCACCCAGCATTCCATCATCTTTAAACAACAAGAACAATACCTTGACGGCCGAAAAAAATCAGCCCAAGATCAATTATAGAAAGGAAACCAACCATGAAAAAATACGAATACGCAGAAATAAAATACCAAGAAAAGGGCATCCTCTTTTCCAACACCACAGAACATAGAAAACTCATAGACGAATACGCCAAAAAAGGCTTCCAATACATCGGCTTCCTCCCCACCGAAATCGACGCCAAAGGAAGCTTCCGCAAAATCGACCTAATCTTCCAAACCCCAGAATAACCCACCACATCGGCCGAAAATACACCATTTCAGCCCCCTCCGGAGAGAAGAGAACGTGTAAGAAAAATCCTTCAGCAAGGTACACCTAAGAACATCTTGTTTCAGGCAAAAACCAGCCGGAGAGGGGAGGGGCTTGGGAGGGAAAGCCTTGGGCAAAGTGCGCCCGAGAATCCAGCGCTTAGAAAGCACTTACCGAAGAGCGCTCTTCGCGATGAGGTTAGTGCGTCTTAGCGCTTAGTCGAGGGGAAACGACCGGCTTTCCCTCCCAAGCCCCTCCCCTCTCCGGCGTCCCTTACCAACATCCTCCTAAATCGTCCCCATCTCCCTCACCAAAAAAAAGGACCACAGCCCCCTCTCACCAGCGCCATAGTCCTTTTTTGCCATCTTTTTTTACAAAAAAAGATCCCTTATTTATTCCGCTTCCCTCTATACTTCTCCTCACAATACTTACACCGATAAATCTCCTTCTCCGGATCCGCCAGGAAAAACACCTGATCCAGCCCCTGCTCAATGGAGGTGATACACCGCGGATTTTTACATTTGATCACATTCGTGATCTCCTTAGGAAGCTTAAGCTGCCGTTTCTCCACGATCTGCTCGTCCTTAATGATATTCACGGTGATATTATGGTCGATAAATCCCAGGATATCCAGATCCAGCTTTTCAATCGGGCACTCTACCTTGATGATATCTTTTTTGCCCATTTTATTGCTGCGGGCGTTTTTGATGATAGCTACGGTACAGTCCAGCTTGTCCAGTTTCAGGTCATGGTAGATGGTCATCGCCTTTCCGGCCTTGATATGATCTAAAACATAACCTTCGCGAAGAGCTCCAACATTTAACATGATACATCCACCTCCAGTAATGTAAGAATCAATGCCATGCGTACATATACGCCATACTGCGCCTGCTTAAAGTAAGCGGCTCTGGGATCAGAATCCACTTCTACAGAGATCTCATTGACACGGGGAAGAGGATGGAGGATATACATATCTTCCTTGGCAAGTTCCATTTTCTGCTTGTCCAGTATGTAGAAGTCTTTCATACGGACATAATCTTCTTCGTTAAAGAAACGCTCCTTCTGTACACGTGTCATATATAAAATATCAAGGTTGGGAAGGGCATCTTCCAGTCTTTCCACTTCTATAAATTCGATGTGGTTTTTCTCTAACACATCGTCACGGATATAGCTGGGAATGCGAAGTTCTTCCGGGGAAATGAGGATGAATTTTACATTTTTGTATCTTACCAGAGCTTCAATCAGAGAGTGAACGGTACGTCCGAACTTCAAGTCGCCGCAAAGTCCAATGGTAAGGTCATGCAGGCGCCCTTTTAAGGAACGGATAGTAAGCAGGTCAGTTAAAGTCTGGGTGGGATGCTGATGGCCGCCGTCGCCGGCATTGATAACCGGAATGGAAGAGGCCATAGATGCGACAAGCGGAGCTCCTTCTTTAGGATGCCGCATAGCGCAGATATCTGCATAACAGGAAGTAACACGAATCGTATCGGCAACGCTTTCGCCTTTGGCTGCGGAGCTGGAATCTGCTGTGGAAAAACCTAAGACCTTTCCTCCAAGATTCATCATAGCTGCCTCAAAACTAAGACGGGTACGTGTGCTTGGTTCGTAGAACAGTGTAGCTAATCGTTTGTCGTCACAGGTATGTGCGTACTTTTTGGGATTTTTCTCAATATCGTTGGCTAAATCCAAAAGCTTATCCAGCTCTTCAACGGAAAAATCCAACGGACTCATTAAGTGTCTCATGTCATACCTCCATATTTTTCTGTACAGGAATTTGCAGACGTCATTAGGACATCTGCAAATTGTCTGTTTCCACCATCATATAATATGCTGGCCTATTTTTCAAGAAGATTTGGTAAGTATTTTTTCGAAAAGCAGGCCTGTGATAAACCACAGCGGCGCGTAATCGAACCGGATCAGCCCTTTATAATGGTAGGGAGTATCGCTGTAATCCCAGGGACACATATGAAAATGCTTTAAGATAGAGCCGCTGGAATATTCGGCGGCAAAAATGCCCGTAGTATATAGAAAGCCTCTTATAACAGTGGGAAGTGAGGCGATTTTTTTATAGACAGGCCCGATGACCGCGGCGCATCCGTAAATCGGAAACATAAGAAGGGAAGTCTTTCCCATCATGGTAGCTTCTCCGGAACAAAGAGCATGAAAGCCTGTCCAGAAGATCTCCAGGCACCAGCCGACAGAGCCGCAGAGCAGAAAATTTCGTTTCATAAGATAAAACACTCCTTAAAACAGAAAATTTTACAAAATGCTGATATAAATTTTACCTAGTTCTAGTATTGCCCGCCTTGAAAAAATCATACATGTAGGGTATAATGAGTAGAACATTTAACGATTGCCGGAAAATACGGTACAGACAGGAGAAATAAAAGTTTGGAAGTGAACTTCCAAATCTACTATTATTGACGCAGCCAACGTACTCCGTGAGTAAAGTGCGTCAGAAAGAGGAAAAGATGGACTATCAGCAAAGCAGGACATATATTGAAGATGCAAAACAATACGGAAGTGTTCTGGGGCTTAAGAATATGCAGGAAATGATGCAGCGCCTGGGAAATCCACAGGATAAACTTTCCTATGTCCACGTTGCCGGGACCAATGGCAAGGGTTCCGTGATCGCCTATTTATACAGCGTGCTGTCTAAGGCAGGATACCGGATAGGAAGATATATTTCACCAGCTATATATTCCTATCGGGAACGTATGGAGACAGCGGGGATTCCGGTAAGCCGGGAAAAATTTGCCGAATATGTCACTCGTGTTGCGTATGTTATTGAAAATATGACAAAAGCAGGTCTCCCACATCCCACCCCTTTTGAAATAGAAACGGCGGTGGCGTTTTTATTTTTTGCAGAAGAAAAATGTGATCTGGTTCTGCTGGAAGTGGGAATGGGAGGGAATCTGGACGCAACGAATATCGTTTCTTGTACCCTTGTGGCTGTTCTTGCCTCTATCAGTATGGATCATCAGGAATTCCTTGGAAATACCTTACAGGAAATAGCAGAAAAAAAAGCGGGCATTATAAAACCAGGATGCACAGTGGTTTCCGCCTGCCAGGAAGAAAAAGTGCGGGAAACCATCCGAAAAGCAGCGAAAAGAGCGGGAGCAAGGTGGAGAGAGGTAAAAGCAGAGAAGCTGACTGTAGAAAAAGCAGATATCTGGGGCCAGAGATTTCTGTACGAGGGAGAAGAATATGAAATTTCTCTCTCCGGAGAACATCAGCCGGGAAATGCGGCGGTTGCACTGAAAACCCTTCAATGCCTGGATGAAAAAGGCTTTCCCACTACTCTGGAACAGAGAAAGACAGGGTTAAAAGAAGCTCAGTGGCCGGGAAGATTTTCCGTTATACACAGATCGCCGTTGTTTATCGTAGATGGCGCCCATAATCCGGGAGCGGCAGAGATGTTGGCGGAGTCGGTGCGCAGATATTTCAATGGAAAGAAAATATTTTATATCATAGGAATGTTTAAGGATAAGGACTATAATAAGGTTCTGGAGATTACTTGTCCTTACGCACAAAAAATCTGGACAATCCAGACACCGGACAATCCAAGAGCTCTTCCTGCTGGGAAACTTGCCCGGGCAGCTGCCAGGTTTCACCCCTGCGTGGAGGAGGCTGGCTCTATGGAAGAGGCGGTGAAAAAAGCTTTTCATACAGCAGGAAAAGAGGATGTGATCCTTGCCTTCGGGTCCCTCTCTTTCCTGGGAGAGCTTTCAAGGATAGTAAAAACACAGGAGGAGAAATAAATGGTGGATTTACAAGAATGTAGGAGAGAGATAGATGAGATAGATGATAAGATCCTTCGGCTTTTTGAAAAAAGAATGCAGGTTTGCGAGGATGTGGCCGCATATAAGATAAAAACAGGAAAAAAGGTACTGGATCCGGAAAGAGAGAGAGTAAAGATTAAGACCTTAAAAGGAAAGGCGCATGGGGCGTTTAACGCTTCCGGCGTGGAGGAACTGTTCCATCAGCTTATGGCCATCAGCAGGAAGAGACAGTACCAGCTCCTTACGGAAAACGGGATAGAAGAAGAGCTGGATTATGAGATGAGGGATAAATTGCCCCTTGCCCAGTCTACAGTGGTTTTCCAAGGAGTAGAGGGCGCCTATAGCTATGCCGCCATGCGGGCTTATTTCGGCGATGAAATTACCAGTTATCATGTAAATACTTGGCGGGAGGCTATGGAAGAGGTGCAGTCAGGGAAGGCTGACTATGCGGTGCTGCCCATAGAAAATTCTACAGCGGGAATTGTGGCAGATATTTATGATCTTTTGACGGAGTACAGCCTGTACATAGCCGGGGAACAGATCATCCGTGTGGAGCATGTGCTTTTGGGGCTTCCGGGAGCTTCCCTGGATCAGATCCGGACGGTGTGCTCTCACCCCCAGGGACTGGCCCAGTGCAGCAAATTTTTAGAGGAGCATCCTGCGTGGAAGACGATACAGGTAGAAAACACGGCAGGTGCGGCGAAGAAAGTCCACGAGGAAGGGGACTTGACCCAGGCGGCCATTGCCAGCCGGGAAGCCGGAAGATTATTCGGCCTGGTGCCTTTGGAGGAGAATATCTGTCATAATGGAAAAAACGTAACAAGATTTATCATTGTAGAGAAAAATCCGGTTTATAAAAAGAATGCCGGAAAGATCAGCATATTTTTTGAACTGCCCCATGAGAGCGGAACTTTGTACAGCATGCTTTCTCACATTATTTATAACGGTCTGAATATGACGAAAATAGAATCCAGGCCCATCCCCGGGAAAACCTGGGAATATCGGTTCTTTGTGGATTTTGAGGGAAACCTTAAGGAAAGCGCGGTGAAAAATGCCTTGAGAGGCTTAAGAGCAGAGGCAAACCGTATGAGAGTGCTGGGAAATTATGAACTGCAGGGGGAGGAAGAATCATGATAAGGATTCATGAATGTATTCTGTACCGGAATTTCCAGCAGGGAGATATATTGGAAAAGATGACTGTCCTGATGAATATTCCGGAAGGAAAAGAAGGGACAGAAGAAGAAAGAGAAACCCTATTTTCCTGTATAAACGGTTTGGTGGAGCTCGCGGGAAACTACGGCTTTTCCGGAAATCTCTGGCATAATTATCTTACCTACCTTTTGGTAAACCATGAAAACGCCTTTAGCATGGCCTGTGAGATCCGGGGAGCGGTAATAGGCAGCATAAACGAGGCCGCTGAAAATGATTTTCGTATTTTTAAGGAAGCATATGATTTTGACCTGGAGCTGTTTGACCGCCGTTACGGAACATCCTGCTGTTCTCTGATCAAAGAATACGAAAACACAGACGAGGACAGTAAAATGTTTAATTCCCGTATCAGGGACAGAATCTGTGAGATGAGCAAGACCCTGGCTGCGGCAAAGACTGTGGATGAGTTTATGGAAGATATGGTCCGGTTTTATAAAGACTTCGGCGTAGGAAAGCTGGGGCTGCACAAAGCCTTCCGCATCCGTCATGGTCTGGATGATGAAGTGATCATTGAACCTATTACAAGAATAGCTCATGTTCAGTTGGATGACCTGGTGGGATATGAGCTGGCGAAAAAAAAGCTTATTGACAATACAGAGGCTTTTGTGCGGGGACGAAAAGCAAACAACTGCCTTCTTTTCGGAGATGCGGGCACAGGAAAATCCTCCAGTATAAAAGGGATCCTGAACCGGTATTACGAGGAAGGGCTGCGGATCATCGAGGTGTATAAGCATCAGTTCCAGGATCTGAACCAGGTGATCGCGCAGATTAAAAACAGAAATTATAAATTTATTATCTATATGGATGATCTTTCTTTCGAGGAATTTGAAATCGAATATAAATATTTAAAGGCGGTGATAGAAGGTGGCCTGGAGAAGAAGCCGGACAATATCCTGATCTATGCGACCAGCAACAGGAGGCATCTGGTAAGAGAGCGTGCAGGAGACAAGCTGGAAATCATGGATAAAGACGATCTTCATTCCTCGGATACGGTACAGGAAAAGTTGTCCCTGGTATACCGGTTCGGTGTCCGTATTTATTTCGGGGCTCCCAACAAAAAGGAATTTCAGAATATCGTACGCGTTTTGGCGAAACGATACGGTGTGCAAATGCCGGAGGAAGAGCTCCTTTTGGAAGCAAATAAATGGGAACTTTCTCATGGCGGGCTGACGGGAAGGACCGCTCAGCAGTTTATTGATTACCTTTTAGGACAACAAGGATAGAAGATGAAAGTTTGGAAACGAACTTCTAAAATTACCATAATTGACGCAGCAAGTGCGTCAGAAAGGGGAAAGTATGGCAATGACTACTTTTGCGGCGATTGATGTTGGTTCTTATGAGATCAGCTTGAAAATTTTTGAATTGACAAAAAAGCTTGGCCTTCGGGAACTGAATCATGTAAGGTTCCGGCTGGAACTGGGAAAGGAGGCTTATGCTGTCGGAAGACTGGATATGGATCTGGTGGAGGCGTTGTGCGACATTCTAGAGGATTTTAAAAGGATCATGGCGGAATTCGGGACAACGGAATACCGAGCCTGTGCCACCAGCGCGTTCCGCGAGCTGGACAATCCCATCATTGTGCTTGAACAGATTTATCAGAGGACGGGGATCCGTATAGAAATCCTCAGTAACGCGGAACAGCATTTTCTGGGCTATAAGTCCATAGCTGCCATAGAGGCCGGATTTAAGAAAATGATCCAGAAGGGAACTGCTATTCTGGATGTAGGAGGCGGAAGTCTTCAGGTTTCTTTGTTTGACAAGGATGCCCTTGTAACTACCCAGAGCCTGAAAATGGGAAGCTTGCGTATTCGGGAGCGCCTGAAAGAACTGGAAAAACAAAATACCCATTACGACCAGCTCATTGAAGAGTTTATCCGGAACGACCTTACCGGTTTTCAGCGACTTTACCTGAAAGAAAGAGACATTAAGAATGTGATTCTCATGGGAGATTTCCTTACGGACACTATTTTTCAGGGAGAAACTGATGATAATATCATTACGCGGACAGAATTTATGAAACGTTATGAAGATGTAGTGTATAAGCCGGAGGTTATGCTGGCGGAGGAGATGGAGATTGATCCGGAATACGCCTCCCTGGTGGTTCCTACCATGGTTATCTGTAAAAATTTTCTTGATATTTTTAACGCAGAATCCATTTGGGTTCCCGGAGTTTCTCTTCTGGACGGAATCGCCTATGACTTTGGGGAAAAGAAAAAATTTATTAAAAGCGCTCACAATTTCGAAAATGATATCCTGGTGGCTGCCAGAAACATCGGCAAACGTTATTCAAGCGGAAAAAATCACATTCAGGGAACCACGAAGCTTGCCCTGGCCATTTTCGACAGCATGAAAAAGGTGCACGGCATGGGCGCCAGGGAAAGACTGCTCCTGCAGATCGCCGTTCAGCTCCACGATTGCGGAAAATATATCAGCATGAGTGATGTGGCGGAATGTTCTTATCGGATCATCATGGCTACAGAGATCATCGGGCTTTCCACAGAGGAAAGACAGATCATCGCAAGCGCGGTGCGCTATAATACCACAGAATTTGTATATTATGAAAAAAACGATGACGGCTCCGGCCTGGACAGGAACCGTTATCTTCTTGTGGCCAAACTGACAGCAATCCTGCGGCTGGCAAATGCCATGGACAGAAGCCATTATCAGAAAGTGGAAGGGCTGAAAGCAGTCTTAAAGGACAGAGAGCTGCGTTTGGTTATTGATTCCAGCAGGGATATTTCCCTGGAGCTTGGTCTTTTAAAAGATAAGGTGGATTTTTTCGAAGAAGTGTTTGGTATCCGTCTGGTTCTCAGACGAAAGAGAAGAATGTAGAGGTGCGAGTATGGATCTGAAAAAATATAGCAAACCGGAATATTTTGTAAACAGAGAGTTAAGCTGGCTGAAATTCGATGACAGAGTGTTAAGTGAGGCAAGGGATAAATCCATCCCTCTTTTTGAACGCCTAAAATTTTTAAGCATTACCTCCTCTAATCTGGATGAATTTTTTATGGTGCGTGTGGCATCCCTTAAAGATCAGGTGCATGCGGGATACGAAAAGCCGGATCTGGCAGGCTTGCCCCCGAAAGAGCAGCTGATCCGGATCAGTCAGGAGACCCATGAGCTGGTGCAGGTGCAGTATAATGTGTTTAACCGCTCCATCCTTCCTGCTCTGGAAAAGGCGGGGCTTCACCTGATCACAGAGCATGAAAGCCTTTCTGACGAACAGAAGGAATATGTAGACCGGTATTTTGAAGATAATGTATATCCGGTGCTCACGCCTATGGCTATGGACTCTTCAAGACCTTTTCCTCTGATCCGGAATAAAACGCTGAATATTGGCGCGCTGATCTCTAAAAAGGATAAAAAGAAGGGGAAAGAGGTTTTAGTCTTTGCCACAGTGCAGGTGCCTTCTGTGCTTCCAAGAGTGATCGAAATTCCTTCCGGAAAAGAAGAGAAAAAGACGGTTATCCTCCTGGAAGAAATTATAGAAAGAAATATAGACAAGTTGTTTTTAAGCTATGACGTAGTCTGCGCTCATCCATACCGTATCATGAGAAACGCGGATCTTACCATTGATGAGGACGAGGCGGAAGACCTGCTGGTGGAGATCCAAAAGCAATTGAAGAAGCGCCAGTGGGGAGAGGTGATCCGCCTGGAAGTGGAAGAAAAGATGGATGAACGTCTTCTGAAAATATTAAAAACGGAATTTGACATAAAAAATGAAGATATCTTTTTGATCGGCGGCCCGCTGGACCTGACAATGCTTATGAAGGTTTACGGGTTAGAGGGATTTAATAAATATAAAACAGAAAAATACGTACCAGCGCCGGTTCCGGCTTTCCAGAATGATAAGGATATTTTCCAGGTTATCCGTGAGGGGGACGTTTTTCTCCATCATCCCTATATGAGCTTTGATCCGGTGGTGAATTTCGTTCGCCAGGCGGCAAAGGATCCGGATGTACTTGCCATTAAGCAGACCTTATATCGTGTCAGCGGCAATTCGCCTATCATCGCCGCTTTGGCCCAGGCGGCGGAAAATGGAAAGCAGGTTTCTGTCCTGGTAGAGTTAAAAGCACGTTTCGATGAAGAGAATAACATTGTCTGGGCAAAGATGCTGGAAAAAGCGGGCTGCCATGTTATCTACGGTTTGGTGGGACTGAAAACCCACAGCAAGATCACATTGGTGGTGCGCAGAGAAGATACGGGGATCCGCCGTTATGTACATCTTGCCACTGGAAACTATAATGATTCTACAGCAAAGCTGTATACAGACTGCGGTATCTTTACCTGCGATGAGCGGTTCGGTGAGGATGCCACTGCTGTGTTTAATATGCTGTCGGGCTATTCCGAGCCGAAACGGTGGAATAAGCTGATCGTTGCTCCTATTTGGATGAAAGACCGTTTCCTTAAGCTGATCGAGAGAGAGGCTGAAAATGCAAAAAAAGGAATGCCCGCTCATATTGTGGCAAAAATGAATTCGCTTTGTGATCCGGTGATCATAGAGGCACTTTATTACGCTTCTTCCTGCGGCGTACACATTGATCTTCTGGTAAGGGGAATCTGCTGCCTAAGGGTAGGCATCCCTGAAGTCAGCGAGAATATACATGTGCGCTCCATTGTTGGAGATTTCCTTGAGCACAGCCGTATCTTCTACTTCTTTAACGCGGGAAGCGAAGAAGTGTATATGGGAAGCGCAGACTGGATGCCTAGAAATCTGGACCGCCGGGTGGAGATCGTATTCCCTGTGGAAGATGAGGAAATAAAAAAAGAAGCCATCCATATTTTGGAACTGGAGTTTAAGGATAATGTAAAAGCACATATCCTTCAGCCGGATGGAACTTACACAAAACAGGACAAGAGAGGGAAGGTTCTTGTTAATTCTCAGATGGAATTCTGCGCAGAGGCCAAGGAGAAGGCAAAACAGAAGAAAAAAGAGGAAAAAGAGAAGTCTCGCGTCTTCGTTCCGGCAGAACCGGCAGCAGATCCGCAGGAGTAATTTAATGTCTTTTTAAGGCATTCTCGGCCGGCTTGAAAAAAAATTGAAAAAAATAAAAAAAAAGCTTGCATTTTCCAAAAAAGTAGTATATACTAAGCAAGTCGGTTGAGACAAGGCCAGTTGGTCAAGGGGTCAAGACGCCGCCCTCTCACGGCGGAAACACGGGTTCGATTCCCGTACTGGCTGTCAAGAAAGAGTCAATCCAGAAGCGTATCTTGGGATTGACTCTTTTTCTTATGCCGTCAGGCCGCAGATAGTTATTCATTGTTACTGGTCACATAGTGACCAGTAACGGGCGATTTGGCATTTAAAGTTTGCTTTAGCCAATTGCCTGTTGAATCATGCTGGCCCGTAGCCACGCAGCAAGTGCGTGGTTCGGGTGTGATATGCAGTTTTTCATTACCTGTCCCTGTGTGACATAACATATTTTTTACTTGCAAACCTGCGGGAATTTGGGGTATGATAAAATGCAAACGCTCAAAGAAAGGAATTGGAACAGTCATGGCAAAAAAAGAAACATATGATGCAGGCAGTATTTCCGTTCTGGAAGGCTTGGAGGCAGTGCGGAAGCGTCCGGGTATGTATATAGGAAGCGTATCCAGGAAGGGCTTGAATCATTTGATTTATGAAATTGTAGACAATGCGGTAGACGAACACCTGGCAGGGTATTGCGATAAGATCCAGGTGATCCTGGAAAAAGACGGTTCCTGTACAGTCAGTGACAATGGACGGGGAATTCCCGTAGATATGCACGAAAAGGGAGTGTCAGCGGAGAGACTCGTCTTTACCACCCTCCATGCAGGAGGAAAATTCGACAATTCTGTTTATAAGACCAGCGGAGGGCTTCACGGGGTAGGCTCTTCTGTGGTAAACGCTCTGTCTACTTATCTGGATATTAAAATCAGCCTTGACGGCTATATCCATCATGATTACTATGAAAGAGGAATTCCAGCGCTGGAACTGGAAAACGGACTTCTGCCCAAGATCGGAAAGACTAAGACTACCGGGACTACGGTGAATTTCCTGCCGGACCCGGAAATCTTCGAAAAGACCAGATTTTCCGCCACAGAGGTAAAAAGCCGCCTTCACGAAACCGCCTACCTTAACCCGGATCTGACGATCCTCTTTGAAGACAGAAGAGGGGAAACACCGGAAGCAATAGAATACCACGAGCCGGATGGAATCGTCGGTTTTATACGGGATCTGAATCAGAACAGTGAAGCTCTCCATGAGCCGGTATATCTGAAGGGAGAAGCAGACGGCATACAAGTGGAAGCTGCCTTTCAGTTTACCAATGAATTCCGTGAGAATGTACTTGGCTTTTGCAACAATATCTATAATGCAGAGGGAGGCACCCATCTTACAGGCTTTAAAACCACCTTCACTACAGTGATGAACAACTATGCCCGGGAGATCGGCGTGCTGAAAGAAAAAGACGCCAATTTCACAGGAGCGGACATCAGAAACGGCATGACCGCTGTAGTTTCCATAAAACATCCGGCTCCCAGGTTTGAAGGACAGACGAAAACGAAGCTGGATAATCAGGACGCAGCTAAGGCGGTGAGCAAGGTTTTAGGGGAGCAGCTTGTGCTTTACTTTGACAGGAATCTGGAAACCTTAAAAAGTGTACTTTCTTGTGCGGAAAAAGCGGCAAAAATACGAAAAACAGAGGAGCGGGCGAAGACGAATCTTCTTACCAAGCAGAAATATTCCTTTGACTCCAACGGCAAGCTTGCCAACTGTGAAAAAAAAGACCCGGCTCTTTGTGAGATATTTATCGTGGAGGGAGATTCAGCCGGCGGTTCCGCGAAAACCGCCAGAGACAGGAACTATCAGGCTATCCTTCCCATCCGCGGGAAAATTTTAAACGTGGAGAAAGCCACTATAGATAAAGTGCTGGCAAACGCGGAGATCAAGACTATGATCAATGCCTTCGGCTGCGGCTTTTCAGAAGGCTATGGAAATGACTTTGATATTTCCAAGCTGCGTTATGACAAGATCGTGATCATGGCGGACGCGGATGTGGACGGCGCTCATATTTCTACCCTTCTTTTAACCTTGTTCTACCGGTTTATGCCGGAGCTGATCTATGAAGGACATGTTTATATTGCCATGCCTCCTCTATATAAGGCTATGCCTAAGAAGGGAAAAGAGGAGTATCTTTATGATGATAAGGCGCTGGAGAAGTACAGGCGCACCCATAAGCCCGGAAGCTTTACCCTGCAGAGATATAAAGGCCTGGGAGAAATGGATGCCCAGCAGCTGTGGGAGACCACGTTAAATCCGGAAACACGGATGATGAAAAGGGTGGAGATCGAAGACGCCCGGCTGGCTTCCAGCGTGACAGAAGTCCTTATGGGAAGTGAGGTTCCTCCAAGGCGGACCTTTATTTATGAACATGCCAGAGACGCGGAACTGGATATTTAGGTGCATGTCACACCCGAACCACGCACTTGCTGCGTGGTTACGGGGCAGCATGATCCAATAGGCAATTTGGCTAAAGCGAAGCGAACTGTAAATGCCAAATTGCCCGTTACTGGTTACCGTGTGACCAGTAACGATATTTAACCGAAGCCGCGAAGCGGTTATTCGGCTATAAGCAAGTAGCGAAGCGGATGAGTGCCCTTGGGCACTGCGGAAATCCGCTTTACAAGCAGTGAGGGAAAAGGCAATGAATACAAAGCAGGAAAACATCATCCGCACAGATTATGCGGAGATCATGCAGAAATCCTATATTGATTACGCCATGAGCGTGATCGTTTCCCGTGCCCTGCCAGATGTGAGGGACGGATTAAAACCAGTGCAGAGAAGGACTTTATATGACATGTATGAGCTTGGCATCCGCTATGACCGGCCCTACAGGAAGTGCGCCCGTATCGTAGGGGATACGATGGGTAAATATCATCCCCATGGAGACAGCTCTATTTATGACGCGCTGGTAGTGATGGCACAGGACTTTAAAAAAGGCAAGACCCTTGTGGATGGCCATGGAAATTTCGGCTCCATAGAAGGGGACGGAGCCGCCGCTATGCGTTACACAGAAGCACGGCTGGAAAAACTTACCCAGGAAGTGTTTCTGGCGGATTTGGACAAAGATGTGGTGAATTTTGTCCCTAATTTTGATGAGACGGAAAAGGAGCCGGAGGTACTCCCTGTAAAAATCCCCAACCTTCTGGTAAACGGCGCCGATGGGATCGCTGTGGGAATGGCTACCAGCATTCCGCCCCATAATCTGGGAGAAGTGGTGGATGCGGTAAAGGCTTATATTAAAGACAGCAAGATCAGCGTCAAAGGCCTGATGCGCTATCTTAAGGGACCAGACTTTCCTACCGGAGGGATCATCGTCAATAAAGACGATCTGCTCAATATTTATGAAACCGGCACCGGAAAGCTGCGGATCCGTGGCAGGGTAGAGGTGGAAAAATTAAAAGGCGGCAGGCAGCAGCTGGTGATCACAGAGATTCCCTACACCATGCTAGGGGCCAATATCGGAAAATTTTTAAATGACGTAGCCGCCCTTGTGGAAACGAAAAAAACTACGGATATTACGGATATTTCCAACCAGTCCTCTAAAGAAGGGATCCGCATTGTCCTAGAACTGAAAAAAGATACGGACATAGAGAACCTTACCAATATGCTCTATAAGAAGACACGGCTGGAAGATACCTTCGGGGTAAATATGCTTGCCGTGGCGGATGGCAGGCCGAAAACCCTGAGCCTGAAGAAAGTCATTGAATACCATGTGGATTTTCTCTTTGACATTACTACCAGGAAATATACCAATCTTCTTTCCAGGGAGCAGGAAAAAAAGGAAATCCAGGAAGGACTGATCAAGGCCTGTGATGTAATCGACCTGATCATCGAGATCCTCAGGGGAAGCAAAAACCGCGAGCAGGTAAAAAAATGCCTGGTGGAAGGTGTTACAGAAGGAATCCGTTTTCGTTCCAAGGCCAGTGAAAAAGCGGCAGGCCAGCTTCGGTTCAGCGAGCGGCAGGCCACAGCGATCCTGGACATGCGCCTTTATAAGCTGATCGGGCTGGAGATCCAGGCACTGATGGCGGAACATGAGGAAACGTTGAAAAACATAAAGATTTACCAGGATATTCTTGACAATTATGATTCTATGGCGAATGTGCTCATCAAGGAACTGGATTCCATAAAAAAGGAATACGGCACAAAGCGCCGCACTGCTATAGAGAATGCCGAGGAAGCAGTCTACGAGGAAAAGAAACCGGAAGAGATGGAAGTCTGCTTTCTTATGGATCGTTTCGGATATATGAAGCTGATCGACATGACTGCTTATGAGAGAAATAAAGAAGCGGCCCATAATGAGAGCAAGTACCTTTTTCGCTGCATGAATACGGATAAGATCTGTATTTTTACAGATAAAGGAAAGATGCATACCGTGAAAGTCATGGACATTCCTCTGGTCCGTTTCCGGGACAAGGGAACGCCGGCGGATAATCTGAGCAATTATGATAGTTCCGAAGAACAGATGATTTATGTAAGCAGCATGGGGGACCTGAAAAATTCCGCGCTTTTGTTTGTGACAGCTTTTGGGATGTGCAAGATGGTGGAGTCCGGTGAGTTTGACGTATCGAAAAGGACCATTGCCTCTACGAAGCTTTCGGATGACGACAGGCTGATATTTGTGGGGAAAGCGGACGAGATGGACAATGTGGTGCTCCAGAGTGAAAACGGATACTTCCTTCGCTTTATGACAAAGGAAGTGCCGGAAAAGAAAAAAAGCGCCCTTGGCGTGCGCGGCATCCGGCTGGGCGATAAGGATGTCCTGTCTCATGCGTATCTGATTCACAGCCATACTGAATATTCGATTTCCTATAAAGAAAAACAAGTGTCACTAAACAAACTAAAGCTTGCCAAACGGGACGGCAAAGGAGTAAAGATCCGAATCTAAAAAAATCCTTGCTTTTCCATACAGACAGTGCTAGAATGGATTTAAGTTGATACTGGACATCATGAGAGTGGACCAAAGGTCCACTCTTATTATATGCAGCAGTTTATCGAAATGGAAGGAAGAGGTGAGAGACATGAGCAGACGAGAGGAATATGTACAGAGAGCGGAAACTCTGCTGGCTCCTATTGTCGAGGCGAATGGATATGAGCTGGTAGACATGGAGTATGTAAAGGAAGCGGGAGAATGGTATCTGAGAGCATACATCGATAAGCCGGGAGGCTTTACTTTAGATGACTGCGAGCTGGTAAGCCGGGAATTCAGTGAAAAGCTGGATGAGGAGGATTTTATTGACGGCAGCTATATATTGGAGGTCAGTTCCCCCGGACTTGACCGCCCGCTGAAAAAAGAAAAAGATTTTGAACGCAGTATGGGAAAACTGGTGGAAATACGCACCTACCGACCAGTGGATAAGCAAAAAGAGTTCTGCGGCACTTTAACTGCATATGATAGTAACAGTGTGACGATCGAGGAGGAGGGGCAGCCAAGAACATTTGAAAAAAAAGATATTGCCCTTATCCGGCTGGCGATTGAATTTTAAGGATTGACAATTTAGGAGGAAAAGAGAAACATGAACAGAGAATTGATGGAAGCGCTGGACATCCTTGAAAAAGAGAAGAGTATCAGTAAGGATACACTGCTGGGTGCTATTGAGCAGTCTTTGCTCCAGGCTTGCAAGAATCATTTTGGCAAGGCGGATAACGTGCACGTTACCATTAATCCGGAAACCTGTGACTTTAGTGTATATGCGGAGAGAACAGTGGTAGAATACGTAGACGATCCTGCCCTTGAGATTTCTCTTGTAGATGCACAAAAAATAAACACAAATGCGGAAATCGGAGATGTGGTCCGCGTGCCGATCCAATCCAAGGAATTTGGCCGGATCGCCACACAGAACGCGAAAAACGTGATTCTCCAGAAAATCCGTGAGGAAGAAAGAAAAGTCCTTTACGATCAGTACTATGGAAAAGAAAAAGAAGTAGTGACCGGGATCGTTCAGCGTGTGATGGGCAAGAATGTAAGCGTAAATCTGGGGAAGGCGGACGCCATCCTGGGAGAGAATGAGCAGGTAAAGGGCGAGGTGTTTAAACCCACAGAAAGAATCAAGGTATATATCCTGGAAGTAAAAGACACTCCCAAGGGACCGCGTATTCTGGTATCCAGAACCCATCCGGGACTGGTCAAGCGCTTGTTTGAGTCAGAAGTGGCGGAGGTCAGGGACGGAACGGTAGAGATCAAGAGCATTGCCAGAGAGGCCGGCTCCCGTACTAAGATTGCTGTGTGGAGCAACGATCCCGATGTGGATCCGGTGGGCGCCTGCGTTGGTATGAACGGGGCGCGTGTGGGCGCGATCATTAACGAACTGAGAGGGGAAAAGATCGATATCATCAACTGGAATGAGAATCCGGCCCTTCTGATCGAAAATGCCCTAAGTCCTGCCAAGGTCATTGCCGTTATGGCAGATCCGGATGAAAAGACGGCCCTGGTAGTGGTGCCGGATTACCAGCTTTCTCTCGCCATAGGAAAGGAAGGTCAGAACGCCCGTCTGGCGGCCCGGCTGACTGGTTTTAAGATAGATATTAAAAGTGAGACCCAGGCAAGAGAGGCCGGCGACTTCTACGATTACGAAGACGATGAAGAATATTATGAGGAATATGAGTCCGATGAAGAGGATGCTTATGAGGAAACGGATGAAGAGGAAGAACTGATTCAGGAAGAATCAAAACCTCAGGAAGAAGATGCATATGTGGATTTTCAGGAAGAATCCTATGAAGAATTTCCGGAGACCTCACAGGCAGAGGATGTCAAAGCGGAAGCGGTAGAAGAATATGAAGACGAAAAGTAAGATTCCCATGCGTCAGTGTATCGGCTGCAGGGAGATGAAGAGTAAAAAGGAAATGATCAGGGTTTTAAGAACAGCCGATGAGGAGATCGTGCTGGACGAAACCGGTAAAAAAAACGGCCGGGGCGCCTATCTTTGCTTTTCCAGGGAATGTCTGGATAAGGCAATAAAAAATCATGGGCTGGAGCGTTCGTTAAAAGTAGCGATCCCCAAGGAGGTTTATGAAAACCTTAAGAAGGAGCTAGAAGTGATTGAAAAATAATAAAATACTATCTTTGATAGGACTTGCCACGAAAGCCGGCAAGACTGTAAGCGGAGAATTTTCTACAGAAAAATCCGTAAAAACAGGGAAAGGCTTTTTAGTTTTGGTGGCGGACGATGCCTCTTTAAACACAAAGAAAAAGTTTCGGAATATGTGCGGATTTTATCAGGTCCCGATTTATTTCCTTTCGGACAAAGAGCAGCTGGGAAGAGCGATGGGCAAAGAATTCCGGGCCAGCCTGGCTGTGCAGGATGAGAATTTTGCCAATGCCATAATAAAAGAACTAGAGAAACGTTGATTGGGTTGGAAAAGCAGAAAGCAGATTTGGACTAAAGGAGGTAAAGCGGTATGTCAAAGATAAGAGTACATGAGCTTGCCAAGAAGCTTGGCAGGCAGAACAGAGAAGTAATGGATGCATTAAAGGCAGCCGGCGTGGATGTAAAAAGCCATATGAGCAATATCGAAGAAGACCAGGCTGCCATGATAGAAAAAAAATTTATACAATCGGGAAAGGAGCAGGTTTCTAAAGTGGATACTCCTAAAACAGAAGAAAAGAACATTACGGCGAAAACAGATGCAGATAAGCAGGAAGCGCCAAAAAAGAAAAAAAATATTATCCGTGTGTTTCACGCACAGAATGCCAGCGACGCAGGTAAGATGAAAGGAAAGCGTCCCGGACAGGAGAGGAGAAACAGCGGAAGAGGACAGGGAGGCCCCCAGGCAGCACGTCCGCAGCAGGGGATAAAGCCTGCGGAACAGGCAGCAGAAAAGCCAAGAACCGCCTCTCCAGAGGTAAAGGCAGCGGAGACAGCCCCTGTACAGAATAAACCGCAGAATCAGGAAGCACAGGCGGGAAACCGTCCGGCCGCCCGCTTCAGCAAAGAAAACAGAGAAGGACGGGATAGCGCTGCCCGCCAAGGTGAGAAAAAAGGCGACAGAGGTCCTGCAAAGAATGCCCGCCCTGCGCGTCAGGGAGAGGCAGGAACCGGCCGCCCAGCCCGCGGCAGTGAGGGAAATCGTCCGCCAAAGGCCCAGGGAAGCCGCCCATCCGGACGTCCGGACAGCCGTGACGGAAGAGACAGCAGAGACGGAAGAGACGGCCGAGACGGTAGAGATAACAGCCGTGGGAGAGGCGAAAACAAATTTGGCGCAGGCCAGGGCAGAGGCTCTAACAGGAACAATACAAGAAGAAATGACAATGATGTGGTCTTTGCTCCGGAACTTACGAAAACTTCTAAAGACAGCAAGAGAGAAAGAGACAGAGAAAACAAGAATAAAAAGAAAGATTTTGAGAAAAATTCAGGAAACGGATTCAAACAGAATCAGGGGGGCAAAAAGTCCGGTGTAAGACTGCCTAAGGCACTGCAGAAACCGGTACCCCATCCGCCGAAACAGGAAGAGAAAAAGCCGGAAGTAAAAGAAATCACCCTTCCTGAAAAAATGACCATCCGTGAACTTGCGGAAGCTATGAAAATGCAGCCGTCCGCCATTGTCAAGAAGCTGTTCATGCAGGGCGTGATGGTAACGGTAAACCATGAGATCGACTTTGATCAGGCACAGGAGATCGCCCTTGATTTCGACATCATTGCGGAAAAGGAAGAGCAGGTGGATGTGATCGAGGAGCTGCTGAAGGAGGAAGAAGAGGATGAATCCACTATGGTTCCCAGACCTCCGGTAGTGTGTGTTATGGGCCACGTAGACCATGGAAAGACTTCCCTTTTGGATGCCATCCGAAATACCAATGTTACCCGGGGAGAGGCTGGCGGCATTACCCAGCATATCGGCGCTTATGTGGTGAAGGTGGGAGAACAGAAGATTACCTTCCTGGATACACCTGGACATGAGGCGTTTACAGCCATGCGTATGCGTGGAGCCAACGCCACGGATATCGCTGTCCTTGTAGTCGCTGCGGATGATGGTGTCATGCCCCAGACGGTAGAGGCAATCAGCCATGCGAAAGCAGCAGGGGTGGAGATTATTGTAGCTATCAATAAGATTGATAAGCCATCCGCTAATGTAGAAAGAGTAAAACAAGAGCTGTCCGAGTACGATCTGATTCCGGAAGATTGGGGCGGAAGTACCATCTTTGTTCCTGTATCCGCGCACACAGGAGAAGGGCTGGATACCTTATTGGAGATGATTCTTCTCACAGCGGAAATGTGCGAGCTGAAGGCAAATCCAAAGCGTGCGGCCAGGGGACTTGTCATTGAAGCGCAGCTTGATAAAGGAAAAGGGCCGGTTGCAACGATCCTTGTGCAGAAGGGTACCCTTCATGTGGGAGACTTTATTGCCGCAGGCGCATGCAGCGGCAAGGTACGCGCCATGATGGATGATAAAGGCCGCAGGGTAAAAGAGGCAGGACCGTCTACACCGGTGGAAATTCTCGGACTTGGAGATGTGCCTAACGCAGGAGAGATCCTTATGTCCTTTAAGAGCGACAAAGAGGCGAAAAACTTTGCCGGCGCCTTTGTATCTGAAAATAAAAAGCATCTCCTTGAGGAGACGAAAGGCAAGCTTTCCCTGGATAATCTTTTTGACCAAATTCAGGCAAGTGATCTTAAGGAACTGCCGATTGTCGTTAAGGCGGATGTACAGGGGTCTGTGGAAGCGGTGAAGCAGAGTCTTGTGAAGCTTTCTAATGAAGAAGTGGTGGTTCGCGTGATCCACGGCGGCGTAGGCGCGGTCAATGAGTCGGATGTTTCTCTTGCGGCTACTTCGAATGCTATTATCATCGGATTTAATGTACGCCCGGACGCTATGGCAAAACAGCTTGCAGAGCAGGAAGGCGTGGATCTGCGTCTTTATAAGGTCATTTACCAGGCTATCGAAGATATAGAAGCGGCCATGAAGGGAATGCTGGATCCTGTTTACGAAGAAAAAGTGATCGGCCATGCCCAGATCCGCCAGCTGTTCAAGGCCTCCGGAGTAGGAAACATTGCCGGAAGCTATGTGCTGGACGGTGTGTTCCAGAGAAACTGCAAGGTTCGCATCACCAGAGAAGGAGAACAGATCTACGAAGGAGAACTTGCTTCCTTAAAGCGGTTTAAGGACGATGTAAAGGAAGTAAAGGCAGGCTATGAATGCGGCCTTGTGTTTGAGGGCTTTAATGATATTAAAGAAGAAGATCTTGTAGAAGCGTATATCATGGTAGAGGTACCCAGATAGGAGAGATGCATAAATGAGAAAAAACAGCATTAAGAATACGAGGGTAAATGCAGAGGTGCAAAGAGAACTGAGCTCGATCATTCGAAATGAGATCAAAGATCCCCGCATTCATCCAATGACATCTGTCATGAATGTGGAGGTGGCACCGGATCTTAAGACCTGTAAGGCGTATATCAGTGTTCTGGGGGATGAGGCGGCCAAGGAGTCTACCATTAAGGGCCTCTCTAATGCGGAGGGATATATCAGGCGAGAACTTGCCAGAAACCTGAACCTCCGCAATACGCCGGAAATCCGTTTTATACTGGATGAATCTATCGAATATGGAGTGAATATGTCCAAACTGATCGATGACGTAACAAAAAAAGACGCTTCACATGAGGTCAAGGAAGCATAACAGGGAGGAACCATGAAGAATATTTCAGAAGTGCTGCACGATGTGCGTACCATAGGAATTGCAGGGCATATCCGTCCGGATGGAGATTGTGTCGGCTCTTGTATGGCATTGTATTTATATTTAAAAAAGAATTATCCGGATATTCAGACGGATATTTATCTGGAAGAGCCTCGTCCGGTTTTTGCGTATATAGAAGGAATTCATGAGATAAAAACAGAGACAGAGGGAGAAAAGGAATACGATCTGTTCATTACCTGTGATGTAAGCGCGAAGGATAGGATCGCAGTAGCTGCAGAATACTTTGAAACGGCGAAAGAGACTGTCTGCATTGATCATCATGTGAGCAACCGGGGGTTTGCCTGGATCAATCATGTGATGGGGGACGTAAGCTCTGCAAGCGAAGTCTTGTATGGACTTTTAGATGCAGATAAGATTGATCGTTCCATAGCGGTAGCGATATATACAGGGATCATCCATGATACAGGCGTGTTCCAGTATTCTTCTACCTCCCCGGAGACCATGCGCATCGCGGGAGAGCTGATGAAGACGGGATTTGATTTTAATAAGGTGATCGAGAAATCTTTCTACGAAAAAACCTATATTCAAAATCAGGTTATGGGAAGAGTCCTTGCGGAAAGTATCATGCTCCAGGACGGCAAATGCATTGTAGGGTATTTACGCAGAAAAGATATGATCTTTTACGGAGTGGAAGGCAAGGATCTGGAGGGAATCGTAAGCCAGCTGCGCCTTACTAAAGGAGTAGAGGTGGCAATCTTTCTCTACGAGATCAAAACGCAGGTGTTTAAGGTTTCTATGCGTTCCAATGGAAATGTGGATGTAAGCAAGATCGCGGTGTATTTCGGCGGAGGCGGCCATACCCGCGCCGCAGGCTGCGATCTTCAGGGCTCCATGTATGATGTGGTAAATAATATTACTGCTGAGATTGAACGTCAGATGCCTATGGAGCAGGAATGATGGACGGTATATTAGTGATCTGTAAGGAAAAAGGATATACCTCCCATGATGTGGTGGCAAAGCTGAGAGGAATCCTCCATATGAAAAAAATCGGACATACAGGGACTCTGGATCCGGATGCAGAGGGAGTTCTGCCGGTAGTTTTAGGAAAGGCTACGAAGCTGGCAGATATGCTCACGGAAAAGGAGAAAACTTATGAAGCGGTCCTTCATCTGGGAATAGAGACAGACACACAGGACATGACAGGAACCGTCCTTTCCAGATCAGAGGTGAATCTTAAGGAGGAACAGGTCCGTCAGGCTGCGGAAAGCTTTTTAGGACCTCAGATGCAGGTGCCGCCCATGTATTCCGCACTGAAAGTAAACGGAAAGAAATTGTATGAACTGGCAAGAGAAGGAAAGACTGTTCCCCGCACGCCCAGGCCGGTACATTTTTATTCCATAGATATTCTGGATATGAAGCTGCCTTTGGTAAAACTTCGGATTACCTGCAGCAAAGGCACTTACATCCGCACCCTTTGTCATGATATAGGAGAAAAGCTGGGGGTGGGAGGCTGCATGGAAGAACTGATCCGGACAGAGACCGGCAGATTTTCGCTGGAAGAAGCTCTGACCCTTTCACAGGTACAGGCCATGGCGGAAGAGGGCACCATAGAAAACCATATTCTGAGTGTGGAGACAGTCCTGAATGAATATCCGGCCGTTCACAGCAGACCGGAAGGCGACAGGCTTCTGGAAAATGGCAATGCCATAAAACCAAAGGATTTAACAGAGCCGGCGGCGGACGGCTGGGTGAGAATGTACACCAGCCAGGGGAGGTTCATCGGCATTTATACCCGGGATTCCCAAAAGCAGCGGTTCATCCCTGTGAAAATGTTTTTATAAAAGGAAATGACGGTATAAGTAGGAGGGGATCATGGAGTATGTAAAGATTGGCGGGGAATTCCCCAAGCTTAAACGAAGCGCAGTAACCTTGGGTAAGTTTGACGGGATACATAAAGGTCACCGGAAACTGATTGAAAAGATCCTGGAGCAAAAGGATCAGGGAGCCCAAAGTGTAGTCTGCGCTTTTGAAGTGTCCAGCCAGATGCTTCTTTCCCATAAGGAGAGGGCTGCCCTTTTAGAAAAGGCAGGAGTAGACATCCTGATGGAATGTCCTTTAGACGAGCAGATCCGGCACATGAAAGCAGAGAGCTTTGTAAAAGAGATACTGGTAGGAGACCTTAAAGCCATCTATGTGGCTGTGGGAGAAGACTACCGGTTTGGTTTTGAGAGAAAGGGAACGCCGGCCCTTTTAAAGGCTTTAGGGGAAAGGTATGGATTTGCGGTGGATATCCTTTCCAAGGAGATGGATGGACATCGAAAGATCAGCAGCACTTATATCCGGGAAGAATTAAAACGTGGAAATATGGAAAAAATAACATCACTTCTGGGATACGACTTTTTTTTAGACGGTGTGGTGGAGCACGGCAGGGGATTGGGCCATAAGGTGCTGTTTCCTACAACGAATCTTATCCCGGCTTCTGAAAAGCTGATGCCTCCCAACGGCGTATATGTAACGGCTTCAGAGCTTGAAGGAAAGCTTTATGAAGGTATCACCAACGTGGGATTCAAACCTACAGTGGGAGGACAGTTCCTTGGAGTGGAAACCTATTTGTTCCATTGCAAAGAAGATCTGTATGGAGAGAAATGCAGAGTTTCCTTTAAAAAATTCCTTCGCCCGGAAAAGAAATTCCATTCGCTGGAGCTTTTAAGGGCACAGATGGAACAGGACATTATAAACGCAAAAAAATATTTGCAAAAAGAAACCGGCAGATAAAAAACTGCTTGTATTTAAGCGGAGGAGAAAGATTGGATAGTATTAGAAAAGCGATTGGAAAATACAAGGGAGATAGAAAAGAATGGCAGCGAGTATTCTTGGATTGATAGGAGGGCTTGGGCTCTTTTTATTTGGAATGAAGCAGATGAGCGATGCGCTGGAAAAGGCTGCCGGGGCGAAAATGAGGGGAATCCTGGAGTTTTTTACTAAAACCCCTCTTCGGGGAATTCTGGTAGGTACTTTTTTTACTGCCGTCATCCAGTCTTCAAGTGCTACTACCGTTATGGTAGTCAGTTTTGTAAATTCAGGTCTTTTAAATCTGTATCAGGCAGCCGGCGTCATCATGGGAGCCAATATCGGCACAACGGTTACCTCCCAGCTGATCTCATTTAACCTTTCCGTTGTCGCGCCGGTAATCGTAATGGCTGGTGTTATTATGGCTATGTTCTGTAAAAATACCAGGATACAGAGGATCGGTGAGGTCTGTCTTGGTTTCGGCATCCTGTTTTTAGGCTTAAATTATATGTCGGACTCTATGTCCGTGCTTCGGGAATCCTCCCAGGTTATGGAGATCATGAGTTCTTTGACCAGTCATTTTCTGGCTGTGCTCATGGGAATCGTGGTGACGGCGATTCTGCAGAGTTCTTCCGCCACTGTGGGGATTGTACTCCTTTTAGCACAGCAGGGAATGCTGGATATCCGGATCTGCTTTTTTATTATCCTGGGATGCAATATCGGTTCCTGTGTGTCCGCGCTTCTGGCGGCTCTCAACGGCAAAAAAATAGCTATGCGGGCGGCGCTGATCCATCTGTTCTTTAATCTGATAGGAACTTTATTCATGTATATCGTCTTTACCGCTGCTCTTGAACCCATCACTGCGTTTATTGGAGGTATTTCCAATATGGATCCGGGAAGGGAAGTGGCAAATGCCCATACACTGATAAAAATCGCGGAAGTGATCCTTCTTGCTCCTTTTATCAAACAAATCGTTAAACTTACAGGATTTTTTGTGAAAGGAGATGAGGATACAAAGAAAAACACCTGTGATCTGCAGTATATTGGGAAACAATCCGTTTTTTCTCCTACAACGGCAGTGTTTGACGCAACCAGAGAGATGGAGAGGATGGGCAGGATGGCCGTGGAAAATCTAGAGCGTGCCATGAATGGCCTGCTTACTCTAAATGAGAAGGATATCCGTCAGGTGTACCAGGTGGAAGAGCAGATTGATTTTCTAAACCGTGCGGTCACAGATTACCTTGTGAAGATCAATCAGACAACCCTTCCCATGGATGACGCCAGGAGTATAGGCGGCCTTTTCCATGTGGTCAACGATATCGAAAGGATCGGGGACCATGCGGAGAATATTGCGGACGCGGCCAGGACAAGAATGACGGACAAGATAGATTTCAGTCCGGCGGCGGAGAAGGAACTTTTAGAAATGCTGGATATGGTTCTTAAGATCACAGGATATGCGCTTGACACCTTTTCCAATAATAATCAGCAGCATATGCAGGAAATCTTAGAACTGGAGGACAAGGTGGATACGGCGGAAAGAGAACTGCAGGAATCCCATGTACAGAGACTGACCAGAAATGAATGTACAGCTGAGGCAGGGATGCTGTTTTCCGATATTATATCCGGCCTTGAGCGGGTGGCGGATCATGCGACGAATATCGCCTTTTCCCTTTTGGAAGAGGATCCCATGGACACATATAAGAAAAATCAGGGATACAGCCTGCGCTGAGGCGCGGCCGCAGCAGGTGTGTGGTTTGGATAGACATGGAACAAAAATAAGCCCTTTGAGAGAAAAAAACAGTTTACAAGAGCGCAGAGTATGTGCTATACTAGGCAAGATGAATTCAGCCCATATTCAGAAACCGGAGACTCCGACCGTTTCTTAATATGCGGCGGTTAAAAAGAAAAAAGGAGGAAATCAAAATGATTTCAAAAGAAAAGAAAGCAGCGATCATGAAAGAATATGCAAGAAGTGAAGGCGACACAGGATCACCGGAGGTTCAGGTTGCAGTCCTGACAGCTAGGATTCAGGAGCTTACCGAGCATTTACAGACACATCATAAAGATCATCATTCCAGACGCGGTCTGCTGAAGATGGTTGGACAGAGACGTGGTCTGCTGGCTTATCTGAAGAAAACAGACATCGAAAGATACCGTGCACTGATTGAAAAATTAGGATTAAGAAAATAATTGGTATGCGGAAGGGCGGATTATCCATCCGCCCTATTTTTGGATGTTCAGACAGGAGTTATTTCCGAGACTACTGAAAAGCCTATTTAGAGAAATTAAGGAAATAGTTTTTTCAGTTGTTTCGGACTCCTGTTTCCACATTCTGAAATGTGATTATTATTGGTAAAGGAGAAAAATTATGTACAAAAGTTATTCCATGGAATTAGCTGGAAGAACGCTGACTGTAGACATAGACCGTGTCGCAAAACAGGCAAACGGCGCAGCTCTCATGCACTACGGAGAGACAACAGTGCTGTCCACAGCTACAGCGTCTAAAGAGCCGAGGGAAGGGATCGATTTCTTCCCGTTAAGTGTAGAATACGAAGAAAAAATGTATGCTGTGGGAAAGATTCCGGGCGGCTTTAATAAAAGAGAAGGAAAGGCAAGCGAGCATGCTATCCTCACATCCCGTGTGATCGACCGTCCTATGCGTCCTTTGTTCCCTAAGGATTACAGAAACGATGTGACTCTTGTAAATATGGTAATGTCTGTGGATCCGGAGTGTAACCCGGAGATACCGGCTATGCTGGGCTCTGCCATAGCTACCTGTATTTCTGACATACCTTTTGACGGCCCCTGCGCGACTACCCAGGTGGGAATGATCGATGGAGAATTTGTGATCAATCCTTCCTTAGAGCAGAAGGAAATCTCTGATCTGCAGCTTACTGTGGCTTCTACAAGAGAAAAGGTTATCATGATCGAGGCAGGAGCGAAGGAAGTTTCGGAAGAAACCATGATCGAAGCCATCTACAAGGCTCATGACGTAAATCAGGAGATTATCCGCTTTATTGACAAGATCGTGGCTGAGTGCGGAAAAGAAAAGCACACTTACGAATCCTGTGCAGTGCCGGAAGAGCTGTTTGCGGCTATTAAGGAAATTATCCCACCGGAAGAAATGGAAAAGGCTGTATTTACAGACGAGAAGCAGGTGAGAGAAGAAAATATCCGTGAACTGACCGCTAAGCTTGAGGAAGCTTTTTCCGACAAGGAAGAATGGCTTGCCGTGTTAGGAGAAGCCGTATACCAGTATCAGAAAAAGACAGTGCGCAAGATGATCCTGAAAGACCATAAACGCCCGGATGGAAGAGAGATCACACAGATCCGTCCTCTGGCGGCAGAAGTGGACATCATCCCCAGAGTACACGGTTCAGCCATGTTTACACGTGGACAGACACAGATCTGTACAGTGACGACTCTGGCTCCTCTGGCAGATGCGCAGCGTCTGGACGGCCTGGATGAATTTGAGACATCGAAAAGATACATGCATCATTATAATTTCCCGTCCTACTCTGTAGGTGAGACGAAACCATCCAGAGGACCGGGACGCCGGGAGATCGGACATGGAGCTCTTGCGGAGAGAGCCCTTGTGCCAGTCCTTCCTTCAGAGGAAGAATTCCCATACGCGATCCGTACCGTGTCTGAGACTTTTGAATCCAATGGTTCCACTTCTCAGGCCAGCATCTGTGCTTCCACCATGTCTCT
Organism: Candidatus Blautia faecavium; assembly: GCA_019118425.1. Classification (GTDB taxonomy): domain Bacteria; phylum Bacillota; class Clostridia; order Lachnospirales; family Lachnospiraceae; genus Blautia_A; species Blautia_A faecavium. Next base: position 29,216 of record DWYZ01000146.1, read on the forward strand.
TATGGCGGCAGGCGTGCCCATCAAAAAGCCAGTTGCCGGTATTTCCTGCGGTCTTGTTACAGGAGAGACAGATGACGATTACATTGTCCTGACCGATATCCAGGGACTGGAAGATTTCTTTGGGGATATGGACTTTAAGGTGGCAGGAACCCATGACGGGATCACCGCTATCCAGATGGATATTAAGATCCACGGCCTGACAAGAGAGATCGTGGAGGAAGCCATCCGCAGGACGAAAGAGGCCAGAGAATATATCCTTACAGAAGTAATGGAAAAATGTATTGCAGAGCCAAGAAAGACGGTGGGCAAATACGCGCCGAAGATCATTCAGATCCAGATCGATCCTCAGAAGATCGGCGATGTGGTAGGCCAGAGAGGAAAGACCATTAACACCATCATCGAGCGCACTGGAGTAAAGATCGACATTACAGATGACGGCGCGGTATCCATCTGCGGACTGGATCAGAAAAACATGGATGAAGCGGCACGTATGGTAAAGATCATTGCCACAGATTTTGAAGCTGGTCAGATCCTTACCGGCCGTGTGATCAGTATTAAAGAATTCGGTGCATTTATAGAGTTTGCACCTGGAAAAGAAGGAATGGTACACATTTCCAAGATCTGTAAAGAAAGGATCAACCGTGTGGAAGATGTTCTTACCCTTGGAGATAAAGTGAAGGTGGTTTGCCTTGGCAAAGATAAAATGGGCAGAGTCAGCTTCAGCATGAAGGATGTACCGGAAGAAGCGTAAGATCATGAGATATCATAATATCACAAAAGACGATATGCTGAATGGAGACGGCCTGCGCGTAGTCCTTTGGACCGCAGGCTGTTCCCATTGCTGTAAAGAATGTCAGAATCCCATTACCTGGGACCCAAATGGAGGCCTTCCCTTTACAGAAGCGGAGAAGGCAGAGATATTCGCAGAGCTGGATAAGGACTACATAAGCGGCATTACTTTTTCTGGAGGGGATCCGCTGCATCCGGCGAATATACGCGGAGTTACCGCCCTTGCAAAAGAGATAAAAGAAAAGTATCCAGATAAGACCATATGGCTCTATACAGGAGCCTTGTGGGAGGAGATACAGAATGAAGAGATTGTCCGCTATCTGGACGTATGTATTGACGGGGAATTCCAAGTGGATAAAAAAGAACTTTCACTGAAATGGAGAGGCTCCAGCAATCAGCGGATTATAGAGGTGCCTGCCACTCTCCGCGAGGGCAGAGTGGTGCTTAAGGCGGATTAAGGAGGCGCATGTCAATGAAAAGAATTGCCAGATTTCACAAAGTAAGTGAGGCAAGATTTATAGAGGACTGGAAAGATACCTTTGGAGAGACTCCCCAGGAGGTCATAGAGGAAATTTATGCACAGATCCGCCTTCCCAGAAGAGCCACGGCGGGAAGCGCCGGTTATGATTTTTTCTCTCCGGCGGACGTGGTTTTGCATCCAGGGGAAACCATTAAGATCCCCACTGGGATCCGTGTGGAGATGGACCAGGAGTGGGTATTAAAGTGCTATCCCAGAAGCGGACTGGGCTTTAAGTACCGTCTCCAGATGAACAATACCGTAGGCATTATCGACAGCGATTATTTTTATTCAGACAATGAAGGCCATATTTTCGCAAAGATCACCAATGACACGAACGAGGGAAAGACAGTGGAGATTCCTGCCGGAACCGGGTTCATGCAGGGAATCTTTGTAGAATATGGGATCACCGTAGACGATGAGGTGACCGATGTGCGCAACGGCGGACTGGGAAGTACGACGAAGTAAGGAAAAGGAGGGATCAATATGGTGATCAAACCAAAAATCCGGGAGTTTATCTGTACCACCGCCCATCCCGTGGGATGTGCGGTAAGCGTGGACAAGCAGATTTCTCACTCCGCTTCCAAGGGAAGTGTAGATGGGGCAAAGAGAGTTTTGGTGATTGGCTGTTCCACAGGCTATGGACTGGCATCCAGGATCAGCGCCTTAGAAAATCTGAAGGCGGCTACCCTGGGAGTGATGTTTGAGCGGCCGGCAACAGGAAAAAGAACAGCAACCCCGGGCTGGTATAATACCGCTGAGTTTGAAAAGGCAGCGGAGAAAAAAGGAATTTATGCAAAAACCCTTAATGGAGATGCCTTCTCAAAAGAAATGAAAGAAAAGGTGATAGAAACAATCCGTAAAGATTTAGGTACGGTCGATCTTGTAATCTATAGTCTCGCTGCTCCCAGAAGAACAGATGCCCAGGGCGTTACCTGGACCTCCTGTTTAAAAACTACAGGAGAGCCTTATACAGAAAAAAGCCTGGATCTGAGAGATAATACCATTGTAGAAAAGACTATTGAGCCCGCCACCGAGGAAGAAATTCAGGGAACGATCAAAGTAATGGGAGGAGAAGACTGGGCAGAGTGGATCCGTGACCTGAGAGAGGCGGGAGTCCTGGCTGATCAGGCTCTTACCGTGGCGTATTCTTACATAGGCCCTGAGATCACTTATCCTATTTATTATCATGGGACCATCGGCGCGGCGAAACAGCATCTTCATAAAACAGCAGAGGAGATCACGAAGTCCAACCCTGGCGTCCGCGCATTGATTTCCGTGAATAAAGGACTGGTGACACAGGCCAGCGCGGCGATCCCGGTAGTGCCTCTGTACTTTTCCATTCTTTATAAGGTGATGAAAGAAAAGGGAATCCATGAAGGCTGTATCCAGCAGATGGTCCGCCTGTTTACAGAAAAGCTTTACACAGACAATGGGCCTTTGACGGATGAGAATGGATTTATCCGTATGGACGACCTGGAGATGAGAGAGGATGTGCAGGAAGAGATAAGAAAGTCCTGGAAAGCGGTAAATACGGACAATATCCGGGAATACTGCGATATTGACGGCTATTGGGAGGACTTTTACCACATGTTCGGATTCGGCCATGATTCCGTTGACTATGACGCGGATGTGGAGGCACAGGTAGCCATTCCAAGTATAAACGAATAAAATATGTTATAGGGAAGTTCAGCGAATTTCCGCACAGAAAAAACTTTTCTATAAGATAAAAAAAGAAGAATTCCTGGGAGAGTTCTTCTTTTTTATTGGGAATAATATAGTATTATATCTGTGCATTGACTTCAGGGTGCCGGGGAAAGGATGAGGTAAAGTGAGAGAGCAGATGCCGCAGACAAATGAAGACCCAAAGTCATATGAAAAATGTGTGCTTTGCCGTCAAACGGTAAAGATTAGGATCTCCCAGACTGTTTCAAGCAGGAAATACTATGTAGAAGGCGCAGGACAGCTTTGCCCTGCATGTTATGCCCGCGTGTATGAGACCTGGAACCATGGACAGGCAGGAAAAAAGGCAGCCCCCTAAAAGGAGCTGCCTTTCTGCACACAAGCCTTATTCTAAAGGTTCTCCGGCTTCTTCCGCCTTTCTGGCGTTTTCCAGGACGATTTCAAAGGCGTTTGCCGCCCTGGTGTATTCTTCCTGCTCTTCAATATTTTCCAGCATGGGATCTCCTGCCGGTGTTCGTGAGAAGGAGTAGAGATATACTTCTCCGTCCTCATTCTGGCCGTTTTCATCCAGGGGGAGGAGGGCGATGTATTCCTTTTCTTCTACCGGAAAGATGGTAAGGATGGCGCATTCCACCTCTGTGTCATCCTCCAGGGTCAATGTGATGGTGTGATGCTCCTCGTCCATTCTGGAGCTGCAGCTGCTCTGGCAGGATGCACAGTCAGAAGGGCTGCAGCCTGCACCCATAAATTCTTCACTCATAGGATCATTCCTCGCTTTATTCATTATATTTCTATGTACCGCAGTTACCTCATTCTAACAGAAAGATCCGGGTAATGCAATGGGTGTTTTTTCCCTCTTTGGGAAAAAGACTCATTCCTGGCTGAGTTTGAAAAGTTTCTGGTTGAGTTCCTCCAGAACCTGGGCGCGCCGGCCGAAGATGCGCACAGCGAAATCCCCTTCTGAGAGCTCTGTGACGGCTCCTTCCCAATCTTCTCCTTTTTCAAGGAGTTTCTGGACCTGTCCGGGAAAATCGGGAGATGAGGGACGGGTGAAAAAAAGATTGGACAGATGGGTGTAATCTTCGTACATTCCCATTCCCTCCATAGGAAAGAGATCGGGATCATAGCGGCTGTTGTCACGATAGATCAGACGGCCTTTCCTGCGGATTTCCACAAGATTATGATAGAAACGGTAGGCAAAGCGTTCTCCTCTGGCATACCGGCCGCAGGACAGGATTTCACCCATCTGGAAGCGGGAAGTCTCGTCTGAGAGAGAAATTTCCATACGGCTTTCAAAAGCAGAATCCTTAAAGGGAATGGTGGGCTGGGGGCAGTAACGAAAAAAAGTCCCCGGCTCTAAATGAACGGCAGTCTTTCGCACCGCGCAGCCTTCGCGCATCTGGTGAATCTTATCGTAGGATTGTGAAAAGAATTCCATCCTGGCTCCGGAGCGTATATGAAAAGAAAAATCCTGGCAGTCCCCCTCCATGATTCCGGCGGAGGCGGAAAGGAGCATTACCTGGATGCCGCCCTTTTCCATAGGAAAAGGCTGCATGATCTTGTAGGGCGCAGTAAAAGAGACGTCCCGAAGATAAGTTTTTTCCTCTTTAAAATCCACATCCAGGGACAGGGTGGAGACTTTGCCAAACTGGTTTTTGCTCATAATTTTACATTCCTTCCAGAAGCACATTCTTTTTGATCCACTGGACTACCTGATCCACATTTTCATTCCCGCGGATATTCGTAAAAATAAAGGGGCGTTCTCCCCGCATTTTTTTAGAATCCCGTTCCATGACGGCTAGGCTTGCCCCTACGTAGGGAGCCAGGTCGATCTTATTGATGACCAGAAGGTCGGAGCGGGTAATGCCGGGGCCGCCTTTTCTTGGGATTTTATCACCCTCAGAGACATCGATGACAAAGATAGTGGCATCCACCAGTTCCGGCGAGAAGGTGGCGGAAAGATTATCCCCGCCGCTTTCGATAAAGAGAAGCTGGATATCCGGGAATTTTTCCAGCATTTCGTCTACCGCCTCCAGGTTCATGGAAGCATCCTCCCGGATGGCTGTATGGGGGCATCCTCCGGTCTCCACCCCGATAATGCGTTCTCTTGGTATAACGCTGTTTTTGGCAAGGAATTCCGCGTCTTCTTTCGTATAGATATCATTGGTGATGACGCCGATGCTGTAATCCTTCGCCATGCACCGGGTCAGGGCTTCGATTAAAGCGGTCTTTCCGGAACCTACCGGTCCGGCCACTCCGATTTTTACATATGACATGATCGTATTACTCCTTACATAATGTATTAAGACATATAAAGCCTTGAATATAAGTATTCGTGTTCCATACAGCGCAGGTCAAAGGCTGGGGCGGACACACAGAACATTTCCTTTGAGCAGCTGATGGTCTCTTTTAAGATTTCCTGGAAAAGAGGATACATGTCCCTAAGCAGCCTCTGTCCGTCCGACTGGCTTAAAGGAATGGTCTTTACGCAGTTGGTGACGGAGGCGGAAGCTTGGGAATAAAGAAAAGCGCTTAATGTATCCATAAGAGGGATCCCGGCGCAGGCGCAAAAGACGCCGTAGGCGCAGGGATGGCTGGAGGTTTTTCCCTGGCGTAATTTTATATAGGAGGAGAAAAAACCATCCAGATAAGGGGCATGCATGTGAAGCAGAGTTTTTATAAAACGGCTTCCCAGCTTTTTCGACGCTTCCCGGATTTCTTTAGGGATCCTGGAAGCCTCCAGGATCTCTTCTAAAGCGTCAAGGGAAGACAGATCCTGGCTGGAAGCCGCCTCGTAGGAGAGGCGGCCTGCCATGAGGTCTGTGTATAGAAAATTATAGCGCAGCCGGTTATGCAGGTATTCCCTGGCTGTGTCATAGTCATGGACCAGCCCCTTTTGAATGTAAGTTTCCAGGCCGTAGGAGTGAGAATAGCCTCCTATGGGAAAAAGGGAGTCGTTCAGCTGTAAAAGAAGAAACTGATTTTCCAGATTCTGCATTTTATATACCGCTCCTTTTTCAATGGTGATGATGGCCGTGTCCGCTGCCTGAGGAAATCCGTCGGGCAAAATCCAGCTTTTGAACAATTTTTTCAGCGGATACCCCGTGAAGCTTGGAAAGCATCAAAAGCATCGGCTCATTGTATGGGGTGAGGAAGGTATAGCTGTCCTCTCCGTAAAAAAGCGGCGCATGACGGTTTCCGATCTCATAGCAGACCTTGGGTATCATAAAAGCGTGGTCAGCGGACACTGTGATATGGATTACTTCGCATGGAGGCGTATGTACACTAATGACAAGATCATCATCCATATAGATCACATCGCCTTCAAACAGACCTCTGGTAAGGATGGAATCATCCATACGGATTCCTACCTCACGGCCTGTGTCAGTTACTTTTCTGTGGATTTTTTTAAAAGCCTCGTCCCATTCAATATCCACATATTCCATGGATTTTCCAGATACGTCAAGGGTATCTAAAGTTCCCAGCAGTTTTTCACAAATCATGTTTGTATCTCCTAACAAAATAATTTTCGTTGCCGGTCAGCTTGTTACCGGCAGCGTTTTTTATGCTTACCACATGCCGATGAGCATAAGAAGTCCGGGAATCCATGCGGTCACGATACCCTCAAAGATCTGCAGATAAGGAACAAATTTCCCAAGTTTTTTATGGCAGATATCTTCCACAAAAGAGGTGCCCCAAAGGATTGCCCATAAATACCAGATGGCTGCCCAGCGCCAGTCTGCAGTGATGCCCAGGGCTTCGCTTCCGGTAAGCCCTTCAAGCGTTCCGAATACCAGGGCATTTACAGCCACAAAGGTGGAAAACCAGGCAAAAGGGATAGGACTTAATTTCTGCAGTTTTACGAAGGCTACGAAAAGGTAGGTAAAGCCGAACAGCAGTCCTGTGCCCGCGGCGTAATAATTTCCCATGACCAGGTTTACCCCATTGATGAAAATAGAAAGGCCTCCGGTAAGGATATTCATAACGGCAGCAGATTTTCCGTCTACCTTATAAAGCGTACACATGCCGTTGTTGATTAGTACGATTCCTACAAATAATAAACAAACACCTAACATGATCGATCTCCCCTTTTATTTTAGAATAAGCTGTAAAGCTGAGTAAGCGGAAGCTTTTTCGCAGGACTGGAAGTGATGTGCTCTCCGTTTACACGAACCTCATAGGTTTCGGGGTTCACTGTGATCTCCGGGGTCTCGCTGTTGAATTTCATATCTTTCTTTCCTACATTGCGGCAGCCTGATACAGGCACTACCGTTTTTTCAAGATGATATTTTTCCTTTACCTTCTCGTCCATCGCCGCTTTAGAGACAAAAGTGAGGCAGGAGGCATATTTTGCCTTGCCCTGGGCGGCGAACATAGGCTTATACATAACCGGCTCGCAGGTAGGGATGGAAGCGTTTGCATCGCCCATTTTAGAGGCGATGATCATGCCGCCTTTGATGATGATATCCGGTTTGATCCCGAAGAACATAGGATTCCACAGAACCAGATCCGCAAATTTGCCCACTTCCACAGAACCCACATAGGAGGAAACTCCATGGGTGATGGCCGGGTTGATAGTGTATTTGGAAATATAACGCTTTACACGGAAATTGTCATTGTCATGTCCCTGATCTTCAGGAAGAACGCCGCGCTCGTCTTTCATTTTGCTCGCTGTCTGCCAGGTCCGGGTGATCACCTCGCCTACACGGCCCATTGCCTGGGAATCAGAACTCATCATGGAGAAAATTCCCATATCGTGCAGCACATCCTCCGCGGCAATGGTTTCCGGACGAATCCGGGAATCCGCAAAGGCCACATCCTCCGGTATTCTTTTATCCAGGTGATGGCATACCATCAGCATGTCCAGATGCTCATCCAGAGTGTTTACGGTGAAGGGCATGGTGGGATTCGTGGAGGAGGGCAGTACATTAGGAGCTGCCGCCGCACGGATGATATCCGGTGCATGTCCGCCGCCGGCACCCTCTGTGTGGTAGGTATGGATTGTCCTTCCGGCGATAGCTGCCAGGGTATCCTCCACGCAGCCGCCTTCATTTAAGGTGTCCGTATGGATCGCCACCTGTACATCGTAATCGTCCGCCACATTTAAGCAGTGGTCGATAGCGGCAGGAGTGGATCCCCAGTCCTCATGAAGCTTTAAGCCCATGGCTCCGGCGCGGATCTGTTCCTCAAGAGCTTTTTCATCGGAACAATTTCCCTTTCCTAAAAGACCTATGTTCATGGGGTATTCTTCGCATGCCTTAAGCATCATTTCCATATTCCATGGACCCGGGGTACAGGTGGTGGCGTTTGTGCCGTCCGTAGGTCCGGTTCCTCCGCCGATCATAGTGGTAACGCCGCTGTAGAGGGCGCATTCCACCTGTTGGGGAGAAATAAAGTGAATATGGGTGTCCAGGCCGCCGGCTGTAAGGATCAGGCCCTCCCCGGCCAGAGCTTCAGTGGAAGCCCCCACACTCATGCCAGGGGTAACCCCGTCCATGATGTCCGGATTTCCTGCTTTTCCGATACCGGCGATCTTTCCGTCCTTGATGCCGATATCTGCTTTATAAATTCCTGTGTAATCCACTACCAGAGCATTGGTGATGACAAGATCCAGGGCGTCACGGCTTGTGGCCATCACGGACTGGCCCATGCCGTCCCGCAGGGTTTTGCCGCCCCCGAATTTTGATTCGTCTCCATAAGTGGTATAGTCTTTTTCTACCTGGATGACCAGGCTGGTATCCGCCAGACGCACCTTGTCGCCTGTGGTGGGACCATACATCATTGCGTATTTGTCAGCAGATATTTTTATGCTCATGTCTATTCCTCCGTAATTTATATGATAAAGCCTTTTTGCCTTGCCTTTTCCAGGGAAGCCTCCTTCGTAGCAGGGGAAACCTGGGCACAGGTCAGGTCGTTAAGCCCAAAGACTCTCTTTGTTCCGCCCATAGCGGTGAGAGTGATTTCTTTTTCCTCGCCGGGCTCGAAACGTACCGAGGTGCCGGAAGGGATATCTAAATGAAAACCGTAAGCTTTTTCCCTGTCAAAGACAAGGCAGCGGTTGACCTCAAAAAAATGATAATGGGAGCCGACCTGGACCGGACGGTCCCCTGTATTTACAACCATGAGGGTCACGGTGGGCTTTCCTTCATTGAGAGTGATCTCTCTGTCAAGGGGCATGATTTCTCCAATTTTCATAGCAGTGGTTCCTTTCTGTATGTATTTGCTTATTGAATGGGATTGTGTACGGTGACAAGCTTTGTTCCGTCCGGGAAGGTAGCTTCCACCTGGATTTCCGTGACCATGTCGGCAACTCCTTCCATTACGTCGTCTTTTGAAAGGATCTTGGCGCCAAGCTGCATCAGCTCTGTCACTTCCTTTCCGTCCCGGGCCATCTCCATCAGCTCAGAGCTTATGTAGGCGACAGCCTCTGCATAATTCAGCTTCAGGCCTCTTGCCTGTCTTTCTTTGGCAAGGCTGCCTGCTAGATGCAGCAGGAGCTTTTCCTGTTCCTTTTGTGTTAAACGCATATGTAAACCTCCTTGTATTGATGTGCAAGGAAAGCACAAAAAAAGACAAGGCGCCTTAAAAAGAGACGTCCTTGTCTGTTTATGCTTTCTTTATAAGAAAACCTCCGGATTTTCCCTTGGGGCTTTCTGTTTTTGAAAACTTTACCATAAGTAAAAAGAAATGTCAAATATTTTTAGGTGAAAAATTCATGGTATGTAAAGAAAAAGAGGTTTGTTGAATGGGGAAAACGTGTTATAATAAAAAATATGAATGATAGATTGTAAAAATTTTCCGTAAAAATAAGCAGTTTACGGAAAATAATAATTCATTTTATAACAGAACAAGGAGAACATAATGAAATTTATTTCGTGGAATGTGAACGGAATCCGGGCATGCCTTTCCAAAGGCTTTGAAGAAAGCTTTCAGAAGTTGGATGCCGATATTTTTTGCCTTCAGGAAACCAAGTGCCAGGAAGGACAGGTAGAGCTTGCCCTTCCTGGCTATCACCAGTACTGGAATTACGCGAACCGCCGGGGCTATTCCGGAACGGCTATATTTACAAAGAAAGAGCCAATCTCCGTTTCCTACGGAATGGGCATGGAAGAGCACGACAAAGAAGGAAGGCTGATCACCCTGGAATTTGAGGATTTTTATTTCCTCACAGTCTATACCCCTAATTCCCAGAGTGAGCTGAAGCGGCTTTCTTACAGAATGGACTGGGAAAGAGACTTTCTCGCCTATATGTGCAGGCTTGAAGAAAAAAAGCCGGTCATCTGCTGCGGAGATATGAACGTGGCCCATCAGGAGATC
>DWYZ01000147.1 GCA_019118425.1 Candidatus Blautia faecavium
GATTGGATGGAAAGCAGGGCTTTTTGTTTCTATAATTTTTTTTATAGGTACAAAAAATATAAATTCAGGCAGCCTTGGCTTTGGAAGTTACGCGCTGTTTAGGCTGCCTGAAAATCTGTACAAAGGTTATATAGCTACTTATCTGGGATTTACGGACCCGGGTTTTGCCTCCACAGATTACTTTTCCCTGTTTCCCTGGTTCTTTTTATTCCTAAGCGGTTATTTTCTTTACCGGCTCTTTCGTGAAAAAGGCTGGCTGTCTAAATTAAAACGCAAGGCACCGGGGAAAAGCGTCCTTGCCTTTATGGGAAGACATTCCCTTATTTTTTATCTTCTCCACCAGCCCTGTCTTTTGCTTCTCATGGAGCTGTACAATATCGTATCCCCGCTCTAACCGTTCGCTTTACCTAAGAAACCGCTGCGGGATTTAAGAGAGCTTCTGCATTTCCTGATGCTCTCTTTTTAATTCCTCGTAAAGCTTCAGGGAATTCCAATGCTGGTTTACAGGGGTGAGCATTGCCTTTAAGGCTACGGGAGCCAGACCTTCCTCCCGGAAAAAACGGAGAAATCTATCGGATTGGTCTGGGGAAAGACCGCACATTACAAGCATTTCTTCGAAAAAGTTTCCTCCCAGATGGAAGGAAGTGTCCTTTTGGAAACCGGACAGCCCGGCGAGATAGCCAAGGGGCTGCCAGAATTCCGGCACTTCCACCATACGGAAGGAAATTTTTTCTTTATTTAGGTATCTGCGGATAAGGCGTGTCCTTTCATCCGGTTTAAAATTGTATACTAGGATAAGGGGATTTTTCGTCATATTTTCCTCTTTCCGACGCATTTTGCCTACAGAGTATGATGGCAGCGTCAATCATGCTTAATGTTCCGCCGGAAATTGTATTTTTATAAAAACTGTTTTCTATATTCCGGCGGAGTGATATGAAACTTCTGCTGAAAGATTTCAAAAAATTCATCCGTATCTTTGTAGCCGCATATGTTTACAATCTGATAGATATTCATTTTCGGATCTGCCAGAAGCTTTAAAGCCTGCTTCAGCCGTTCCTCCTGTATAAAGCTTTCGCTGTTCCGCCCTGTCCGTTTTTTCAGATGGCAGTCAAACTGTTCCGCCGTGTACTGAAAATGGCTGGCAATAGATTCCAGACTTTTGTTCAGGCAGTGCCCCTGGAGATATTCTACCATCTGGTGGGTGCGGATATCTATTCCATAGTAGCTGTATTCTTCTGAGGTGGACAGATAAGAAAACAGCAGCAGGAAAAATGCTTCCAGGGAAAAAGACTGGTGGAACTCATTGTCCGCATATTCCTGGATAATGGAGGTGAGGATGGACTGGGCATGGAGACTGTGTCCAAGAGAAAAGAAGATATAATTTTTCTTTTCCGGACACTCCTCCCGGAAAAAGTCAGATACCAGGTTATCCTCTTCGTAAAAAGAACTTAAAGTTCTGCTGAAAATTTCCGGGAAAAGGCAGAAATTGATCAGCAAAGTATCCGGCTGCTGGTAACGGAGGGCATGTATGGCTTTCTTATTAAGAAAAACAAGATCCCCGGCAGTCATGTATATTTCGTTTCCATCGATCACGTTTATGAGAGAACCGCTGCACACATAATTTAATTCAAAGTAATTATGGGTGTGGCTTGGAAAATCTCTGGTGACAGAGTGGGTGAGGATATAAAGGTTTTCATCCTTAGGCAGCTTATCTGAAAGTTTATGCAGATTCTGCAGATTATATAAGTTCTGGGTAAGTTTCTGGCTGTAATGGAGCAGCGTTTCAGGAGAAACAGCGTCAGTGGAGGAGGTTTCCTTCTGGTCTGAAACGGAAACCAGCGGAAAGACCGTTTTGTCTCCATAGGAACGGGTGCTGTGCACATAAGGGCTTTGGTATTCTTTTTGGGCCGGGATGCGGATCTGTACCTCTGTTCCGATTCCCTGCTCGCTGGAATAGGAAAGCCCATACTTACTTCCATAAAGTATCTGAAGCCGGCGGTGGGTGTTGTAAACAGCAATGTTGGTACCCTTGGAAGAGCTGGAGCCGTCTCCGGAAATGATGCCTGGCAGCTTTTCCGGAGGAATTCCCACTCCGTCATCGGAAATTAAAAGGACAATGTCCTCGTCTTCCATCCAGCCGGTAAGCACAATGGTGCCGGACTTGCTGTCTTTCTCCAGGATACCGTGCAGGACGGCGTTTTCTATAACCGGCTGTAAAGTAAGCTTGGGAATCTGATATTCCATAAGCTCATCGGGAATATCAGAGATGAAGGAAATACTGTCGTGGTAACGCATATTCTGCAGATGGATGTAAATGGAGACATGCTCTTCCTCCTGGGCAATGGTGCTGATGCCTTTTTTCCGGCTTAAGGTCAGCTTATAAAAACGGGAAAGATTCTGCACCGCATTGCTCACTTCCTCTGTGCGGCCCTGCTGTGCCAGCCAGTTGATCATATCCATGGTATTGTATAGAAAGTGCGGGTTGATCTGTGCCTGGAGAGAATTAAATTCAGCGATACGCAGATCTTCCGCAGCCTTACCCTGATCCTCAATAAGCTTGTCTATTTTTCTGGTCATATAGTTATAGGTATCGATAAGGTCACCAATTTCATCATGGGCGGTAGGACCGTCTAAGGGAACGGGAAGTCCCTGGCGGACTTGGCGCATCTGGCTGATGACAGAGGAGATACGGTTGGTGATGGAACGTGCGAGTATGTTTGCCAGGATTACTGCAAATATCAAAAAGGCGATATAAAGCACCCCATACTGTACCATCAGCGTATTTCCCTGGTGGATCAAAGGCCGGGAAGGCAAAATGGTAACCATGAACCATCCCGGCTGACTGATCCGGTAAAAGCAGGCGTATACTTTTTCATTTACGATAGTCCGCTCGATAAAATTGTTTGAGGACATTACAGAATCTTCTATGGATTCATAGTCCAGCCAGTAGATTCCTGAAAGGGAAATGTCTGAGGAGGCTACCAGAGAATTTCTCTCGTTTACAATATAGGATACGCTTCCGTCTAATCCCAGGTTATCAGAAAGAATCTGATTGATCTGCTCTGAAGAATAATAAACGGCTGCGTAGCAGGTATGGGGAGCACCCTCATAGTAAAGGGATACTGCGCGGATGTACGCCATATCTCCATAGTTTTCCTGTTCCTTTTGTCCAAGATAAAAAGAAGGACAATAAAGCTGGGTAATCCCGCTGTCTCCCTGGAAGATGCCGTGCCAATAGGTTCCCCTTGCCTGGCTCATAGGAGCAAATATATCTTTGGTATAAGGGGCGGAAAAAAGAGGAGCTGTATCATTTTCTTCGCCCAGATAGATCCGTATGGAGGTGATCAGCTCCCCGTCTGCGAGGGCATTTACTTCCTTTTGAAATTCTTCTGCCTGTTTGGAGCCTGCCAGTGAGGAAAAGGGTGCGTCTACAGGCATATGGAAAAGAGTGTCGAAAAAAGGAAGTTCCGTAAGCCTGTCGCTGGTGTCTACCACTGTCTGTACAGTATCTTCAATGATCGGCGATGTTTTTGCGGAAGCATCCTGTTCCTGCTGGATCGTATAGGAAACAACCATGTCATAGAGCCTGCTGTAAAAAAAGAATCCAAACATTAAAACAGGAACTGTAACAGCCAGGATAAGAGCAATGGAAAATTTTGTCTGCAGTTTCAAATCCTGGTAAAACTGTGTAAACCGGCCAAAAAGATTTTTCATTGTATCATTTTCTCCCTGTATTCAGACGGGGAAAGCCCGCTGTATTTTTTAAAGCTTTTTCCGAAGTAATTTCCATCGCTGTATCCTACTTTGGAAGAGATATCTGTGATCTTATAGCGGGGATCGCTTAACAGCAGTTTTGCCCGTTCCATCCGGTATTCGGTGAGATATTGGTTTAAAGTCTGTCCGGTTTCATTTTTGAAAAAAGTGCATACATAGGATGTGGATAAAAATACATGGGAACTGATATCTTTTACGGAAAGGGTCTCCTTCATATAATTTTGACTGATGTATTCTTTGATCAGGAAAATTGTGGGGTTTTCCTGAACTGTTTTTTCTGTATCCTGAAAGAAAGCTTCTGTCCGTTCTGTAAGAGCCTCATGGAGTTCAAGGAAAGTAAAACAGTTTTCCATTGCGTCCACAATACTTTCCTGAGGCATATCCGCGCTGGGTATCATAAGCTGCTTGCGGGTTCCTTCGATAAGGTGGAAAAGCTTGTAGTACAGATCCTTAACCTGGTTTTGCAGCAGATTTTTATTCTTGTAGCAGCAATCTTTTAATTGTTTGAGAAAATCTATACATGCATCTTTGTTTTTTGAGGACAGTGCATTTGCGAAAACATCTTCTGGAGAGTCGGGGAATGGGGGCCTTTTGTTTTCCGTATCATTGTGCTCTATAAGACCGGAGTGAAGGAAGGTATTGCAGGAGAAAAAAAAGCTGCTTTGGAGCAGGATCACGGCGGAAGCGTAAGAGTGATAAGCCTTCTGGATCCCTGGGAGGCTGTCTCCTGCGGCAATGAAATATTTATCCAGGATAGAGTATTGCTGAACAAGAAAATTACCAACAGACTGCATCTGGGCCAGGGAGAGTTTCCCTGGGCCGAACACAAAGTAAACCAGATAACGAAGCCTTTTTTCTACATATATACAGTCTAAATGGAATGAGGCCAGGTATTCTTTGAACCTGTGATAAATTTCTCCCCGGGCGAGCTCATCTAATTCGGAAACCACGTCCAGCTTTAAGATAAAAGCGGTAAAATATGTATTTGGCGACAGGGAAAGGGAAAGTTCCCTGGACAGCAGATCAATATCCCCACTGTTTCCGCCATAAGGAACGGTAAGCTGCAGTGCAAGGCGGGCAGCAGTTTCCATAGAATGGAGGGTTTCTCCATGGCGGAGGCTCTGTTTCTGGCAATACAGCTCCTGGGCCTCCTGAACGGCATGATAGATCTCTTTGGGGTCAATGGGCTTTTCGATATAGTTTACTGCCTTTAGTTTAATGGCGGCTTTGAGATATTCCTTGTCAGAATATCCGCTCATAAAGATAGGGACAGAATCCGGAAGGAATTCCTCCAGGCGCTCCAGCATGGTGATTCCGTCCATGCGGGGCATGCGTACATCACACAGGACAATCTCCGGTTTATGCTGCCGGGCGGCGGCTAAGCCATTAAGTCCGTCGTCTGCCTGGATCACCTGGGTGATGCCTAAGGAGTCCCAGTCAACAGAAGAGACAACGCCGGTGCGGGTAAGCTCTTCGTCATCAACGATCAATAATTTCATAATCTTCTCCATTGCAATACATTTTCTTTTTCCCCATTTTATCACAAAAATTTAAGATTTACGAGAAAAAGGTGAGGAAGAGTCAGGAAAACAACTGGAAAATATTTTACCCTGATTCAAAAAATATTCCCATTTCACAAATTGGACACAACTGCTACAATATAGACGATGATAAGAGATAACGAAAAAGGGAGGAGAAAGAGCCGTGTCTGAATATGTTCTTGAATTAAAAGGCATTACCAAGATTTTTCCGGGCGTAAAGGCACTGAATAATGTGCAGTTTCAGTTAAAACCCGGCGAAGTCCATGCTCTTATGGGTGAAAATGGTGCAGGTAAGTCTACTTTTATTAAAGTAATTACCGGTGTACATAAGGCAGAAGAAGGCGAGATGTTCTTAAATGGACAAAAGGTCGATTTTAAAGGACCTAAGGACGCACAGGCAGCAGGTATCGCGGCTGTGTACCAGCATCCTACGTCCTATCCGGATCTGACTGTTGCAGAAAACATTTTCATGGGCCATGAGATCATTAAAAACAGGATGATTCAGTGGAAAGCAATGAATGCAGAGGCGAATAAGCTTCTTAAAGATCTGGATGCAGATTTCGATGCCACCGCGGAAATGGGAACTTTAAGCGTTGCCCAGCAGCAGATGGTAGAGATCGCTAAGGCGATGTCCACACATGCGCGTATTATTATTCTGGACGAGCCTACCGCTGCATTGACAAGATCCGAATCTGAAAAACTTTACACCCTTGTAGATAAGCTGAAAGAGGACGGAGTTTCCATTATTTTTATTTCTCATCGTTTTGAGGATATGTACCGTCTTGCTTCCCGTGTTACGGTATTCCGTGATTCCCAGTATATCGGGACTTACGATGTGGATGGCATCACAAACGCAGATCTGATCAAAGCCATGGTTGGACGTGAGATTACCGAGCTTTTCCCGAAACCAGAGGTAAAACCTGGAAAAGAAATGCTGCGTGTGGAAAATCTGTCCAGAGTGGGTTACTTTAAAAATATTTCCTTTAACGTCCGTGCAGGAGAGATCGTTGGTCTTACTGGTCTGGTAGGTGCAGGCCGTACGGAAGTTGTAGAGGCAATCTGCGGCATTACCCGTCCGGATTCCGGAAACGTTTACCTGGAAGGCCAGGAAGTACATATCAAACAGCCATCTGACGCTATGGAAAAAGGTATTATCCTTCTTCCTGAGGACCGTCAGAAAGAAGGTCTGATCATGAGCTGGGGACTTGGAAGAAATGTTACCCTTCCTACTATCAGTAAATATGCAAAACATGGATTTAACGATGAAAAGACCGAAAGAGATATTTCCAAAAAGCTTCTGGAAGAAGTAGATACAAAGGCAGTGGATATTTTCCAGCCTGCAAGCTCTCTTTCAGGCGGCAACCAGCAGAAAGTAGTCGTTGCCAAAGCTCTTGGACAGGAGATGAAGGTAGTCATCATGGACGAGCCTACCAAAGGCGTGGACGTAGGAGCAAAATCAGAGATTTATGCGATCATGGGCGATCTTGCCATGAAAGGCTATGCAATCATCCTGATTTCTTCGGAAATGCCTGAGATTTTAGGTATGGCAGACAGGATCATCGTTATGTGCAATGGCAGGAAGACGGGTGAGCTGTCACGGGATGAGGCTACACAGGAGAGAATCCTGGAAATGGCAATGGAAAAAGGTACAGGAAAGGGGGCCAAATAAATGGAAAAAAAATCTGTTTTAAAAAAGATCACAGGCTCTCGTGAAGCACTGCTTGCAGTGATTCTGATCCTGCTTTTCGCAATTGTTACTGTTATCAGCCCGTCCTTTTTGACACCTAAGTCAATTTTGGACATGCTGAAAAATAACGCGGTTACCATGGTCATGGCTCTGGGTATGCTGGGGGTTATGCTGGTAGGAGGAATCGACATCTCCATCATGTCTACTCTGGCACTTTCCGGAATGTCCATTGGTATGCTTTGGAAATACGAATATATTTCCAGCACAGTGCTGACATTTGTCATTACTCTTGCCATTGGAACAGCGTGCGGTTTTGTGGTAGGTCTTGTGATTTCCAGAGCCGATGTTCCGCCGATCATTGCCACAATGGGCTTTATGTACATATACCGTGCAATGGGATATCTGGTATCCAATAACGGAGAATGGGCAAGCGCGGCTGCTCTGGGAGACTTCAAGAACTTCGCTACAAGCGATTTCCTGGGCATCAATTATGTAGTCTGGGTCATCATAATCTGTTATGTGCTCTTTTTCTTCTTTATGAAATGGACCAGACTTGGCCGTAAGATCTACGCAGTAGGAAGCAACGCGGATGCAGCGGAGGTTTCCGGTATTAATGTAAAAAATATTAAGCTCCTGGTTTATACGATCATGGGATTTTTAGGCGGTCTTGGCGGTGCGCTGCAGGTTTCTGTATATGCCTCAGCCATGCCGGATATGCAGCAGGGCGGTGAGATGGACGTAATTGCAGCCTGTGTAATCGGAGGCGTAAGCATGAGCGGCGGCCGCGGTTCTGTGGTAGGCGTTCTTTTCGGTTCCCTGATCCTGGCAACGATCGCGAGAGCACTTCCTCTGATTCCATTCTTTGATCAGTTATGGCTGAATACGATCAAGGGCGTGATCATTCTTGTGGTCGTAGTAGTAAACGTTATCCTGCAGCGTATCGCTGACAGAAATGCATTAAAGAGGAGGGAGATGTAATCATGGCTGGAAAATCTGGAAGAAGTATTAACAACGTGCCGGAAAGTTCGGTAAAACGAATGGTCTTCAGCTGGGAAGGCATTTTAGTTCTCCTGTTTATAGCGGTAAATATTTTCTGCGCATTCTTTTCAGAATATTATAACCTGAGCAGTCTGCTCCGCCAGATGCCGGTATATCTGGCAGAGGTATTCTTAATGATACCTATGGCATATATACTCATACTTGGAGAAATCGATATTTCAGTAGGATCTATCGTGTGTCTGTCCGCTACCATGTCTGTTTTAACCTGTAATACGGGCGCACCATTTATCCTTGTAGTTATTACCGCATTGTTGGTTGGAACTGTCTGCGGTTTTATCAACGGCTTTATCCTTACAAGGTTCCAGGAACTGCCTCCGATGATCGTAACTCTGGCTACCCAGATTATTTTTAGAGGAATTGCAGAGATTGTTTTGGGAAGCGGCGGAAGCGTACAGGCTTCAGATGTAAACGGCTTTATTGCCATCGGCGGAAAGATCGGCCCGGTACCGTACATCCTGTTTCTGGTGCTGATCCTTACTATTATCTGTGCTGTAATCCTCGGAAAAGGAACCTTCGGACGCAGAGTATATGCAATCGGTACCAATCGCCTGACTGCTTATTACTCAGGTATCCATGTACAGAAGATCCGTCTTCTGATTTATACAGCAATGGGAACTTTCTCAGGCCTTTGTGCTCTGTTCCTGCTGTCCACTTCCTATGGTGCGAATACTACCACAGGAAACGGATATGAAATGGATGCCATTGCCATGGCAGTATTCGGCGGTATCCTTTCCACCGGCGGTAAAGGAAACCTGGCAGGAGGCGCGATTTCCGCATTTATTATCGTATGTTTAAGAGTTGGTCTTGGACAGAAAAAT
>DWYZ01000148.1 GCA_019118425.1 Candidatus Blautia faecavium
TTTCTCTGCAAATTTTCCAAAATATTTTCGGTAGGAGGCATTGTCCTCATAATAAAAATCCCCTCCGCCTGCTGCGGACAGTCCTGAAGCGCCGCCCACCAGAACGCACTCCGCTTCTTTTATTTCCTTCACCAGACACTCAATCTGTTCTTCATAGGGAAGGGCAGGTTTCTCTGACAATGCATAGGGTGTTTTCCCCGCTGCATACAGACTGTAATATCTGGAATAATTCATCTGTGTCTGCATTACAAGATTTTCATAAAAACTCATGACTTCTTCTCCCATATATTTTGTTGTAAATATTATTCTAACACCATTACTTTAACATTGGGTTGCACATCTGTCAATATGCTGTTATAATTAAATTAACATTAAAGGAGGAAATCGTCATGAAATATTCCACAAAAGTCAGTGACGCTGTTCATATCCTGGCTTTTATCCAGTTAAACCCCACCGGTTCCCTGTCCAGCAGCAGCATTGCAGAAAGCATACGAACCAATCCCGGATTTGTGCGCCAGCTTATGTCTGCGCTTCGTAAATCCGGACTTTTGTCCAGTGTACAGGGACATCCCCGTCCTTCCCTGACCCGCCAGCCTTCTGCCATCACTTTGCTGGACATTTATAAGGCGGTAGAAGGAGATAAGCCCCTGCTCCATCTGGATACCCATACTAATCCCGAATGCGGAGTGGGCATTTATATCCAATTATCCCTTCAGGACTACTTTGACCAGGTACAAAGAACCGCTGAAAATGAAATGCGGCAGATCACACTGCAGGACATTCTGGACCGTTACCAGGAAAAAGTCTTTCGCGAACACGATCGTTTACTGTAAGAAAAAATATAGGAGGGTAACTTTAAATGGAACAAGAACAGCTTTTACGAATTGAAAAAAATTTACAGGATGTTCCTAAAGGAACCCTAAAAATTGAACACCATTTCAATGGACATATGGAAACAAATCTGTTTACGGGATCGTTTCAGACTCAGACAGAAGGAAGAGGAAAAATGACTGCCTACCAAGTATTTCCCGGCATTCAGCTTTCTCTGAATGATTCTTTATCGGAACAAGTATATTTTCACCATGAATCCCATGCTCATATATTGGAAATCAATCATTGTCAAACCGGACGGATCGGATGGAATTTTAATAACGGAACTTCTGTTTATCTCGGAGCAGGAGATCTGTCCCTTCACAGCATGGAATGCTGTGCGGATTCTGTTATGATGTTTCCTCTGGGTTATTGCGAAAGCATTTCCGTCTCTATAAATTTGGAGGAACTTAAAAGATATCCGCTTCCAATCCTTGCGGAAGCTTCTATAAGCATAGAACAGTTAGACTGTAATTTCTGCCGTCCTGATGCATCCATTGCGCTGCCGTCTTCTCCGGCCATTGAAGGAATATTTCGGCCTTTATATACTGTTCCCGCAGAGATCCGTCTGCCTTATTTTAAACTGAAGGTCCAGGAATTACTTCTATACCTGGGGTATCTGAAGCCAACCCATTCCGGTCTGACCCAATATTGTTCCAGACAAACTGCGCTGATCAAGGACATACATACCTTATTAACCGAGCACCTGGATCATCGTTTTACCATTGATGAGCTCTCAAAAAAATATCTGATCAATACTTCTTCATTAAAGGAAGTATTTAAAGGAGTCTACGGACTTCCTATCGCAACATACATGAAGGAATACAGGATTCATAAAGGCATGGAATTATTAAGACAAACAGACGACAGTATCGCTGAGATTGCCGCTAAACTCGGATATGAAAGCCAGGGAAAATTTGCAAAAGCATTCAAAGATTCTATAAAGCTCACGCCTACTGCATATAGAAAAAAATATCGCAAAGAAAAATCCTGGCATTTTAACCAGGATTTACTGATATGAGAAACTTTGCAGCGTTCTTACTCCATTCTCTAGTCTTTTCACAAACGTATATTTAGTACCAGTCATGTTTTTCATTCCTGTTCAGCCCTCCAATATCTCGCATCTCATCCGAAGTAAGCTTGAAATCAAAAATAGAGATATTTTCCCGGATATGCGCAGCATTGCTGGAACCTGGAATCACCGCTACCCCGTTCTGCAGATTCCACCGGAGAATCACCTGAGCCGGGGATTTTGCGTATTTTTCTGCGATTTCTCCAATGACCTTATTATTTAACATTTGGTCGGTATATCCGCGTCCACCCAGAGGATACCAGGCCTGTACGGCAATCTTCTGGGGAAGACTCTGAATATGACGCACCACGTCCGTATCCTGGTAATAAGGATGGATCTCATTCTGAATCAAAGCAGGCGGGGTGGAAACTTTCTTCAGGAAAGCGTCTGTCTCACGGATATAATAACAGGACACACCGGCAGAACGAATCTTTCCCTCCTTTATCGCTTTTTCAATCTCACGGTAGGCAGCAGCCTCATTCGCTCCGGGATGATGCAGCAGCATCAGGTCGATATACCCGATATCCAGGCGCTCAAGACAGGCTTCAATGGCTTCCTCCGGGTCGTCAAATTCTGTAGGATAGATCTTTGTGGTGACGAAGATTTCCTCCCTGAGCACATCGCTGTCCCGGATCGCCCTGCCGACACTTTCCTCATCGCCGTAATAGGATGCGGTATCAATAAGCCGCCCTCCGCACTCTAGCAGGGCGGTTACGGAATCGTAGCATTCCTCATCCGAAAGTGCATAGGTCCCAAGTCCCGCCACAGGCATTTCGTAACCGTTATTGAGCGCAACTGTCCTGCTTTCAAGATCAAAAACAGGAACTGAAGTTTCTTCGGCGGGATTTTCCCCAGCGAAATTTACGTTTTCAGAAGAAACCTAAAGAAACGAAGAACCTATAAAGTATAAAGAAAGAAATAGGCCTGAAACCATTTACGGATTCAGCCCTATTTCTTATGGCAGCCTATTCTTATCCCCCCATTCGCACATACCATCCAAAATGGGAATGAGGGACTTTCCTCTTTCCGTCAAACTGTATTCTACCTTGGGCGGAATTTGAGGATATTCTTTCCGATGAACAAGCTGGTCAGCCTCCAATTCTTTCAAGGTGGAACTAAGCGTCTTGTAAGAAATTTCACCGATATATTTTTTCATTTCATTGAACCGGACAACACCGAATTCCATCAGAGTATAAAGAACAGTCATCTTATACTTTCCGTTAATCAATGACAACGTGTAGCTGAATCCGGTGGAGCTTAGGCGCTCATTCGAAATACATCTCTCGCTCATTTTACACTCTCCTTAAGATAAGTATTTAACTCCATTGTAAGTATAGCACTATAATATGTGTACTTGTTTTTAGTTTTATTCTTGCTATGATTATAATATCAGCAGCAGGAGAAATCAATCCCGAAGAAACTGTTCACCGATGAAGCTGTACTATTCGGCTTTTTGGGCGGTGAATCGGAACATGAGCGGCCAGATCAGGATCGCCATTGACCGTCTCTTTACTCTTGAGGAAGGGGATGAAAATCTGCTCCGGGACCATGACCGAGCCTGTGCCCTGCTGATAACGGTGCAGAGATTGCTGATGCCGTTATGGGCAGCGGCAGCACAACAGGACGCAGCACTGACAAGGTATCCGCCCCATAATATAAAACCCGCTGCAGTTTCCCTCCTGCATAGGATGAAAATTACAGCGGGTTTAAATGAATTGTTCTCGTTTATGTAAGCAGCTCACTCACAGTCGATTCTCTCAATCTTAAAAATAACCGGTCTTGTACCATCATTGCAGCAGGCGATCATCGTGTTTTCTTCCTTCATCCAGCCACGCATGATGGAACCGCCCTGTAAGCCTGTGTAAATGTATCTGGCGATAGCATCCCATGCTTCTGAACAGAACGGAACGCCCTTTGTTCCGCAATGTGCAGTACCCGGCGATTGCAGACACCCCTCGTCCGGCTGACCGGATTTCACAAGTGTTCCTTCGCCGCAATGCCAGAAGTCATCCTGCTCGTCATTCCTGCAAAAAATAAATTCATCTCCCACATAGTAACAGGGACATTTTCCGCTGTTTGGAACAGCGCAGTACTCCTTCTGCAATTCTGTGTATAACTTTTTGTCCAGAACGGTAACTTTAACTTTATGCTGCATTTTATTTCCTCCTTTATTTCTTTCTCAAATAGAAAAGTTCATTATTCTATGCTATACTATAAATCATCCCGAGAACGAGGTGATCTATATGCTGATTCCACGATATTATTTTGCGTATGACTTCCGCACATTTTACGAATATTTTCTTTCTCAGCCCCATACCGAACGGATATTTCAAAAGGGAGAGTATCTGTGGAAGCCGGGACAGCCCTATGACCGCATCCAATACTATGTATCCGGCGCATCGGTCCATTTCTCCGAGCATGAAAGCGGACATCGAAAAATCATAAGCTTTCACGGACCGGGAACAATTTTGCCCGGTTATCACACAACCAGTTTTCGCATAGAGCTTTCACTGAGCACTGCTGCGCTCTCCGATATTAAGGTATTGGAGTTTACCATCCCACAGTTTAAGGCAATGTTTGAGTCGAACACTTCGCTTGCCGAGAACGTAGTCAACTGGTACTCAAAATACGTAAACCGTTTCCTCTTTGAAACAATTCATCAGAAATTCAATCCATCACAGGTGAAACTCTGCAACCTTCTATATCTGCTAACCATAAATCAACCATCTAACTCCGGTCTGACCATTGAAATGACACAAGAAGATATTGCAGACATTCTCGGTATGAGCCGCGTACAAATCACGCGGGAACTGACTGATTTGCGCAGCAAAGGGATTTTATCCACTACACGCGGCAAATTGACGGTCACAGACCTTCCAGCGTTAGCATCCCTTTGCACAGAGGAAACGATTTAGCATTCTCAGACTACACTTAAAAGTGTACGCAATCCGTCTTATTGTATCTGCTTCTGATGAAGCACAACAGAAAAAAAGTCAAGGCTTCTGCCGCAGTTGCAACCATCGTAGACATACTCGTCATCCGGGTAGGATTTCGGATCAAAAATCCCCTTTTCATACAGGAACAACATCCACAGATGGTCTTTCAGGTTAAAGGTTGTTTCACAACCTTCTTTATGCGGTTGATTTGAAGCAGGCACATAATCAGCACGCCGACCACACCGCCCAGAAGAAATCCAATGGAAAAAAACAATCCTTCCATGAAAGCCTCCATTCAGTTAAAAGGTGAATCCGGGACAGACGAAAAAAGAACTCATCGCTCGCCCCAATCACGGGAATACCGTTTTGCATGGAACTCCACGGCGGTAAAATGGCTGGCGTCCAGAACGGCTTCGCCGCGTTTCCATTGGTCTCTGGCAAACTGCTCGGCCTCCTCCCGGCTGTTTGCCGCCACCTTCATTTTCATCTCCAGCGTTTCCCGGATAGCAACATCATAATGGTTCATTGCTTACGCTCCTCTCTAAAAATGGGCAGTAAAAAAAGTGCCTGAAAGAAAACCTCTCTCAGACACTGTGCAATCGGATAACTGTTATTGCTCACTGGCAATTCTGATACTTACATATAAACCATACTATTTTCCTTAAGGTTTGGCAAGAGATCAGCGAGAAATCTTTGCGCCCCGGCGGCTTAATTCAATCCTTTGGTTCAATCAGCCAATCCAATAAATACCGTACCTGTATCCCATTGTAATTTCCGGGCGTTAACCGATCCATGGTTAAAATCATCTTCGGCCGGCTTTACTATACGTTGAAACCTATGAAAATATAGTTATTTCCAATGCTTTAACTGCGAAAGGTACAAATCAAACTGATTGCGCCTGGTTTCTTCATCTGTGTTATCGGGATTTGGCATATGCATAACTAGATAATCCAATAAAGATTTCTTGGATTGATAAACAAATTTCCCTTCAGTATAGCACCATTTACAATAGTCCTCATTATAGCTTCCGTCTGGTTCTCGGCTAATCAGACCATCTTCATTCAGTGGCATTCCGCAACACTGACAAACAAGTTGCCGTGGAGAACCCAGAAGCGTATTGATTGACACATCAAAAACTCGTGATAACAGTTTTAAGGTATCTGTATTCGGCTGTGTTTCGCCTGTTTCCCAGCGACTAACTGCCTGTCGGGTAACTTGCACACGTTCAGCCAGTTGTTCTTGTGTAAGGTTGTTTTTCTCGCGTAAATTTTTAAGAATATCTTGTATTTCCATGCCCGCTCCTCCTAAAGGATGTTTTTACTCATTATAGCTTCAAAACAGAGTTTTAACAAGCAACTCGCTGTTGCTACGGAATAATAGACTGCTGTCTATCAAATTCATGTGTTACTTTACCGCACATGAGCATTACTGGCAGGGTTGTCCTGGCCGTAACCTTCCAGAAAGTTCACCACGCCCCAATACCAAGGCCCGCACCCAGGGCAATCACAAGGGTCTGCAAAACGTCAACTGCGATACTGCCCTATGCTGACCGCCCCAATGAATGGTGCGCACATGATACCTTTATGCTTAAATGGCAGTGAGAGCAGAATACGGGATACGCTCATCCGCTCTGCACTGATTCTCACAACTGACATTAAGCATGACATTTTCCCAATCTTCCGGAAGGCATTCCCTGATACGCTGGGGCCGCTTTGAATTTTATAACTTCCGTTTCTGTTCTTTTGTAGAGGGTAGCGAAAGCCGCTTTTGGTCCTGAAAATATCAGCACCATTGTGCCCTCGTTTCCTGTCAAGGAAATACATATAGCAGTGCTGACACCCCTCACTGCATTTGGTACAGCCATGTCAGGGGTTTCATGTATCATGCACAGCAGTTCTCCTGCTCACGGAGATTTTTCAGAACAGCTCCAATATCGCCGTTGATGCAGATGGAGCGCCGCACAATTTCCCGTGGCGCGGCAGCCTGCCCCGCGTTGATGCAGGCATAAACCGCCTGGGGATTTTCCATCGTCCGTTTCCAGAAAGGATACTTGATGATCACAGGTGTGTTATACCCCACACCCAGCTCCAGATAGAGAATTTTATCCCGCTGGTGCCGCCGCATGAAATCCTCATACCGTCCGGCTGCTTTGTACCACCCCTCGTCCTTAAAAAAATGCCTATGGCATCTCAGCTCCCCTGCCTCTCAATCTTGAGGGGTAAGGGCTTGTTTTTTTCTTTCTTTGTTTCATAATAATCTCATGAATGTGATACAAGAAATGCTCACAGACTATTATGAAATCATTAAATACGATCTAAAACCTAGACCTGTTGTCATGGAAAACATTGAAAAGGTCATCAACTGCGGAGATCCCTCTTATGGAGGCGCCATGTATGCCTGTTCCCATTGCGGAACCCTCAAGTTTGTCCCTTTTCGATGCCACTCCAAGTTTTTCCCTACCTGCAGGGCCAAATATTCTAATGACAGGTCTACTGCTATGTCCTTTAAACTTATCAACTGTACCCACAGGCATCTGGTCTTCACCATCGACGATTCCCTGCGTCATTTTTTCCTTGAAGACCGCTCCCGGCCTGCTTGACTTCTCCTCCCATCTGTTCCATACTGTACTTAATTACAGATGGGAGGCTGATACTATGGATCAAAAATACATCGACGGACTCAGACAAAAG
>DWYZ01000149.1 GCA_019118425.1 Candidatus Blautia faecavium
TTCCGCGTATTCTTTTACAAGACCAAGAGCCTGATGAAAGGTCTTTTGCTCCGTAACCTGATGCAGCAGCTCTTCCTCCCGTCCATCCTGCTCCCTTGGTTCACGAAAGATAGAAGTATAGGCATTGCCAATGGAACGGATAATCTGTTCCAGATACATACAAGCCCGGCTTTTATCTACATAGGCGTTTTTGATCATCTCTTCTATCTTCGCGAAACAAAGCAGCATACTCTCTCTTTTTCCTGTTTTTAAAGCATCGGCAAGCTGTTCCAGTGTATCGTAAAGAGAAATGCCTCTGTCCGCATTTAATTCCTCCGCATCCAAAAGAAGATTTCCTCCCAGCAGATATCGATACTGAAGAGTCTTCTCAGCAGTATCATAGGAAAGAAGCAGTTCCTTGGGAGATCTGACCCATTTTCCTATGCATATGGTCACTTCAATCCCAATTACTTCTTTTACTTTCTGCTGGACTTCGCGGCAGATAGCCTGTACTTTTTCTCCGAAGCCTTTTGTCCTGGAGCCTTGGAAAAGGATGCATACGCGATTGCTGCCTTCCTGGTATGCGATCCCCGCTTTTTCTCTGCTTACAATTTCGTCACTAACATTCAGCAAAACAAAGGCCATCAAAGCGCTTTCCTGTCTCTTGTCCATATCCACTTGATAAATATTGGAATACAGATCAATGTCCAGTACTGCGACCCTGTAGTTAGATGCAGTAAATTCAATGCCCATCCCTTTCAATTGTTCCAGGCTTTCGTTGACATCTTTAGAACAAGTTACCAAGGCTTCGATTGCCTTAGATCGGATAATCTGGGCGTTTTTCCTGTAGTTTTCCGATGCTCTGGTGAGCTTTTCCAGTTTTGTTTTTTCCTTCTGTCTCTGATCCACCTTTTCTTTCATGCGATTTAATACACCGGTAAGTTCCATGGCAGTGATCGGTTTCAGAATGTATTCACTGACATTATACTGAATTGCTTTTTTTGCATATTCAAATTCTCCGAATCCGCTGAAGATCACGATCACCACATCCGGATAATTGTCATGGAGAAAGTGACTGAGTTCCATCCCATCCATATAAGGCATACAAATGTCCGTAAGAACAATATCCACTTCGCTTGCCTTTACAAATTCAGCGGCCTCCTGGCCATTCTGGCAGCTTCCCACCAGCTCGCAATCCAATCCTTTCCAATCAATATTTTCTTTTATGGCATCTCTTACTAAGATCTCATCATCCACAAGCAACACGCGGTACATCTTCTATTTCCCCCTGGCTTTGCGCCAATATTAATTTTTACTCTTATGGTATCACGTTTCCTGGGAATTTACAATAAAAGCATTCCCTCCTTCATCTGTATGCCACACACTGGCGCTCTGAATCATCATACGGATCTGTCCCAGGTTGCTTTGGCCAAGAGAAAAATATATTTCCCTGAACGGTAAAATACGGCCGCTGCGCCGAATGCCATTGTTCCGAAATTCCCCAAACCATCAATAGAATCGTCACTGCAATTTGAATTATTTCTTCCTCAGAGTACAAAAACGGAGCATACATTTTGTGTATGCTCCTCTCTCCCGTTGATCCGTTTTTATCTGCTTTCGTATTGAAACCATTGGAAATCCGCCCACTTCCTATGCTCTCTCAAATCCTGGGCACAGATTCCCACAAAAGCTCCTGTAAATCCAAAAGTAAAGTCGTCGGAAAGATTCGTCACATCAAATATTGGTCCCAGGAAACATTTTTTCCCGTCTGTCTCCATAAAAAATCTTCCTGTATACCAGTCCACATCAATACCAAGAATATATTCTTTCTCATCATCCTGAACCGGCATTTCATAGAGCAAGGTATACTCCCCCGCATAAATCCGGCACACATCGATAGTTTTGGACTGGATTTCCTCATTGTAGGTCACAAATAAATAATACAGGTTGTCCTCATTATAGCGGTAAATCAGCCCTGCGCTGTGCTGAAAATCCGTGGGGCTGTATTCCATCTTTGTCTTTGCTGTAAAAGAAAAGTCCTGCTGTCTCCTGGCTAAAAGGCTCTGACAAAATCGAGACTGTATTCCCTCCATCCCCGTTAAACGGAGCCATCCGCGGCGCGCATCCAAAGACATCATCTCGGGGTCATAAGGTATCCGCAAGGTCTGGAAATCAGCAAGGAAACTTTTATCTTTAAAAGAATACTCCCAAAGCTTCTGTTTTTTCGGTTCTTTTTCTCCTTCCTGGAAAACATTATCCACACGAAAGGCATCTTCCGGCTGCGTTTTTCCACTTCTCAGACGCAGCCATCCTTCTTTTGTCCACTTTACCGCCTGTATGGCCGTCTCACGGCCCAAAACACAGCTTTTTGTTCCCGGAATAGGCCGCCCGCAAAGGTGGGCGATATACCAGCCGCCCTCTGGTCCCTGTACCAGGCTGGCATGTCCTGCCTTTTTTAAATAGCTCTCCGGCGCGGAGGTCAGCATAGGATTTTGGGGATCTGTCTCATAGGGGCCGTCTATGTTCCGGCTTCTTGCCACGGTCACTGCGTGTTCATAGCTGGTTCCTCCTTCTGCGCACATAAGGTAGTAATAACCGTCCTTCTTGTACAAATGAGGGCCTTCTGTGTATCCCAGAGCCGTTCCTTTATAAATATTCCTCGGACTCCCTATCAGCATTTTTTTCTCAGAGTCATATTCCTGCAGCAGAATCCCGGTAAAGCATTCCGGCCCCTTTCCCTTACGATAATCCCACAGCATATTCACCAGCCACTTTTTTCCATCTTCATCGTGAAAAAGAGAGGGGTCAAATCCGCTGGAATTTAAATATACCGGCTGGGACCAGGGTCCTTTTACAGAAGGGGCTGTCACCAGATAATTATTCAGATCCTTGATCCTTCCCTGATTACGCACCACTGTATAGACCAGGTAAAAAATACCGTTATGCCAGCTCAGATCCGGTGCCCAGATTCCTTCCGAGCTTCCGATCCCCCGCAGATCCAAAAGCCGCAGATTATCCAGAGGCATAGAAACAAAGTTCCAGTCCTTTAAATTTTTTGATTCATAAATCCGTACTCCAGGATACCATTCAAAGGTAGAATTTGCCAGATAAAAGGTTTCTCCCACCCGGATCAGAGAAGGATCCGGATGGAAACCGGTAAGCACCGGATTTTTAATTATTCTCAGCATTAAGATCTCCTGCCATATTTACTGCCAGAATGTTCCAATTGATAAATCCCCCGTTCATAATTGGCTTTCCAGTAAAAGGATCATAGTATTCATGAAGGTTTCCACTCTCCTCCAAATCTCTTCCCAAAAG
This sequence comes from Candidatus Blautia faecavium, assembly GCA_019118425.1. Lineage (GTDB taxonomy): Bacteria > Bacillota > Clostridia > Lachnospirales > Lachnospiraceae > Blautia_A > Blautia_A faecavium. The sequence continues at coordinate 3,298 of DWYZ01000149.1, forward strand.
CAGCAGGGACCGCCTGCAAAGCTCCTCAGCCTCTTCTCGGAAACCATAGTTTAGAAATCCTTTAAATACCACGTAGTTTGCAACCAGCCAGATCGGCCCCAGCCAGTTAGAGGGATTATTTGTTACAGAAAGATCAAACATCTTTTCATCCTTGGCCAGAGTCGTAATACCATAGGGACTGTTAAAAGTGCTTTCATCCTTCCAGTGCTCCACAAGACATTTTGCTTCTTCTTCCGTGGCAAAGCCAACAAACATAGGGATAAAACCTGACCAAACCCGAATCTTTATAGGCAGTGTCTTCCAAAATACTCCCAGTCCTTCGTGAAACCAGTCAAACCTTCTGGTCTTTACATCCACATCCGCAGAATAGAAGAATTTATCTCGCTTATCCCAACACTCTGCCTGTACTGCCTGGATAAGTCTTTCCCGTTTATCCATGAAATAGGCGGCGGTCTCATCCTTTTTGAATACTTTGGAAATTTCCGCCATACAGCGCATTTCCTCCACCATAAAGCTGTTCAGGAAAATATTGGCAGTTGAAAACTTTGGCCGGCCAAAAGTAGCCGGATCGTTATCCATACCAATCATAATATCATCGCACCATACATACATTCCGCAGTTTTCAAAGTAATAATTTTTATCATAGCATTCAAAATATTTCAAAAGTTTCGGATAATGCTCCTCCATCCAGGAAAAATCTTTTATATAATTACTGATCAAACAGATCTGCTGGCAAAGGAAAGGTTTATGCATATTCATAAGGATACCTTCCTTATGCTTCATATTCAGATAAGGCTCCGGCCATTTAAAGGCTTCGATCATCATAGGAATATATCCATCCTCAAGCTGATGGTCAAAGAAATTGTATACATTTCCCTTTGCGTGAGTCAATATCCGTTCCTGGGTGTCCGGATCAAATTCTTCCATCATACCAAGAAGTCCGTATACCGACCAGAAGGTATCCCAGTCCCACACATTCCCGTCATATACGGAACCCGGATCAATAAAAGGATAGCGAATAAATTCTCTTGGCTCCTTTAATACGTTGTCCACATTATCTTTTACAAATTTTCTGATCGTTTTTTCATAGTCTAAATATTTTTGTTCCAGCATAATTTCCTCCTCTCTGCCGTATGCCATCAGCCTTTCACCGCGCCAGCCACCATACCTTCGATGATCTTTTTATTCAGAATCAGATAAAGGATCAGCATCGGGATTACACATATGGACACAGACGCAAAAATCGCTCCCCAGTTTTTAGAGCCAAATTCTGTGGTAAAATACAGAAGTCCCGTCTGTATAGTTTTTAGTTCTGTACTGCTTACAAAGGTCATAGAATACAAAAGATCGTTCCATTTAAAGAAAAACTGGATGACCAGCACTGTAATGATAGAGTTCTTTGTAAGCGGAATAACGATCCTTCCCATAAGATTGTAAATCCCACAGCCGTCTATGACCGCTGCTTCCATGATCTCATCTGGCAAAGATACCATAGATCCCACAAAAAGATAAATAGAAAAGGAAATGGCAGATGCTACATACACCAGGATCAGGCTTGCCCTGGTATTGATCAGATTCATGCTCTGAAAGATCCGAAACAGCGGGATCAGAGAAGTAGCTACAGGAATCATGATTCCAAAGGCAAAATATTTTTTAAAAAATTCTCTTCCCTTCCACTGCATCTTTGTCAGCGCAAAGGAAATCGTCAAGGTAATTATAACAATAAATACCAGAGAAATTACCGTATTTATTAAACTGTTCCTGAAGAAAATGGACATTTTTCCTCTGGTCCAGGCTTCCACATAGTTTTCAAAATAAAAGCCGTCATTTAATGCATAGGCCGGTTTGCTTACAAACTCGGAGGGCTGCTTAAAAGATGCCGTCAGCATCCAGAACAATGGGTAAACATCGATCAGCACAATTGCCCAGATGATCAGCCTTCGGATCCAGGATCGGATACCCTTGGAAATATTTATGGTTCTCATGTCTGTTCCCTCCTTTAATCCACCGGTTTTTCAAAAAATCGTATGATCCTTGAGCCAAAAGCGCAAAGGACGAATACAAACAGCGCGATCACGCTTCCATACCCGGTATCGCTGTAGGTAAACGCTGTATCATACATATACATGGAAAGGGACTTTGTGGCGCTTCCCGGCCCGCCTCCAGTCAAAGCCAGAGAAGATTCAAACATCTTCACTGTGCCTGTAAAGCTAAAGATCAGACAGGTAATGATCATCGGACGGAGCAAAGGTGCCAGAACGCTCTTAAAGAGCTGGAAAGGCCGGCATCCATCGATGCGCGCCGCTTCCACCACATCCTCCGGTATATCCAGAATCGCGCCGTAAAAAATAATCGCATAAAAACCTACCGCAACCCAAACGTCCATAGCAGCCAGAGCACCCAAGGCTGTAGATGCCTGCCCGATCCAGGGCTGAACAAGCTCGTCCAGTCCCACTGCGTCCAAAAGGCTGTTTAGCAGTCCGTAATGGGGCTGGATCTCATAAATCTTTGCGAACAGCTGGGCTACCGCTACTGTAGGCAGCACCACCGGAAAAAACACAATGGTTCGCACCAAAGCAGCCAGATGCTTGAGCCAGTATTTGAACATCAATGCGATCAGAAGTCCCAGGCCCACCTGCCCAAGGGTAACGATCCCGATGTATTTCAGGTTTACCACCAGCGCGTCAATAAACGTCTGGTCCTTAAATAATTTCAGATAATTGTCCAGGCCGCAGAATTCCCAGCTTATACCCGGCATGCCGCTGTAAAAAGTATAATAGACAGACCACAGGACTGGTAGCACCACGAATACGGTATATAAGATCGCGCCCGGTATCACAAACAGACAAATTGCTTTTTTATTACTTAAAACTGTTTTCAATCTGACACCTCCTCTATTCGTGCAAAAGGACCGGATCTTTGCTCCGGCCCTTTTTTATTTCACACGCTTACTGCGCCGCGTCCCATACATCCTGCAGAGACTGTGCATACTCTTCCGGCGTCATATCTCCGTTCATAAGAGACTGTACATTTTCCTGGGCGATCTGAGAGAGCTTGCTGTCCATGGCAGCTTCCCACCAGGTAGCACTTCCTGTAGCTTTTTCGATTTCTTCCAGAACAAGCTGGCTGTAGCTTCCAAGATCTTCCGGATATTCGTCAATTGTATATCCTCTTAAAGTACCCTGATTTTCAATAGCCCATGGGCCTGCGTTCTCTACAAAATATTTCAGCCATCCCTCTGTAACAGAGTCATATTTGTCCGCACTAAGAGCCAGGATGGTTCCGCAGTTCATACAATATTCTGTTGCGGTTCCAACGCCTCCCTCTACAGTAGGAATGTTAAAGAAACCGATTCCATCCTCTCCGGCTGGATTGGTATCTGCCTGAAGCTGGGAAACATACCAGCTTCCATTGTAGATCATAGCCGCTTCTCCTGCCATAACCATTTCTGCCGCTGTATTCTGATCAACTGTGGTAGCGCCTTCCCCAAAGTAGCCTTTTTCTGTCATATCCTGAAGCATTGCGGCTGCCTCTACAATAGCTTCGTCTGTGTACTTGATCTCCCCCGCATATGCTTTGTCCATGGCGTCAGTTCCTAGCTTACGAATTACATAAGCGTTCAAGATGCGGGTCGCTGGCCACTGTTCGGAAGCACCTACTGCAAATGGCTGGATTCCCGCTTCCAAAAGCTTATCTGCATCTTCCAGCATTTCATCCCATGTTGTCGGCGGCTCTGTAATACCAGCCTGCTCAAAGAGGGCCTTGTTATACCAGAATCCTTCAATATTCTGTCCAAGAGGCAGATCATAAAGAGATTCTGTTCCGGTAAGTCCTGTTAAAAAGTCTTTCGCACTGGGATCGATCCGATCGGAAATCCCCAGTTCATCTAGCTTAGCGCCTACATCCAGCACCAGTCCCGCGTCCATCAGATCAATCAGCGGTGTACCGGCGTCATAAGCAAATACATCCGGCAGATCGTTGGATGCTGCCAGGGTTGCCACCTTCTGTTTCAGATTGTCAGAAGAAACAACTTCGATTTCATATTTAAAGTCCGGATTTTCCTCTGCTATGTACTGCTCTGTAACCTGCTTGATCACAGATCCGCTGTCATTGTCATCTTCCGGCCACATTGACAGGATCTTAAAGGTTCTGTCAGGATCGCCCTCCTCTGCATGAACCATTGTTGTGCCTGCGGTCAACGTTCCAACTACCATAGATGCGGATAAAATAACGGACAACCATCTTCTTTTCATGTAAAAATCCTCCTTTTTTGTTCATCTGCTCTTAATTTCCGGAAATTTCTTATGTCTTTATTGTAATACACCCCTTATCCAGCCACCAGTGGTAGTTTTTTCATACTTTGTTTAATTTTTTTAGCTAAACCATAAATTTTTTATACATATTTTTATTTTTTTCACACTCTACTCTTTTAATTAATAAATCATGCACAAAAACAGTGTGAAAGTTTTGTAT
>DWYZ01000150.1 GCA_019118425.1 Candidatus Blautia faecavium
ATTTTCTTTTCCCTTTATCCGGGAATTTTTCATCCATGTATTTTATTTTTACTTATCTTTTTTGCTGGCCGGATATGTCTGGAGCAATCTTGGGCTTTTCAGATTTTTTAAAGCAAATAAGGGCAGAACAAGATCTTTCTCTATAGCTTTGGCACTCTGCAGCCCTTTCCGGCAGTAATCCTTATTTTTCCCTTTACACTTAGTTTTCAAGCGGAAAATTGTTGCCCTTTAGAACAAAATTTGCTAAGATTAAGACAGATGGTTTCTCCCTATAGTTTTCCGCGGAAAGGATACTATATGGTCAAACACAATCGCACAAAAGAGAAAAAAGGCCCTGTCTGGCATAACGAAGACATTGCCCAGAAAGCCACAGCTGTTTTCTTTGGCAGAGACGTCCTTCCCCACTATGGTCTCTCCGGAAAGATCATATCCATCGCTCCTACGGAGCTCCAGGATATCCAGGTGAATAATCTTTATCAAGACTACAATTATGTGATGGAGGATGGCTCCTGGAAGCATCTGGAATTTGAGAGTTCGGACATCACCCTTAAGGATCTGAAGCGCTTCCGGGCCTATGAGGCCCTGGCAAGCTACCAGTATGAAGTGGATATCACCACTTACATTATCTGCTCGGGAAAGGTACAAAATCCCAGGTCACAGTTCACTTCTGGGCTGAATACTTATCAGGCGGTCGCTATCTCCATGGGGGACAGGGATGCCGGGGCTTATATCCATACACTGCAGGAGAAAAGAGAGGACGGCGAAACCATAACCAGATCAGACCTGGTATGGCTCGCCCTCTGTCCCATCATGGGCGGAGATATGCCTCAGAAAGAGCGTATCCAGGCTGCCTTAGAGCTGATAAAGAAAAGCGGATCCCTCAGTAAAGAGGACAAAAATATGCTGGAAGCCGTGCTCTATGTACTGGCAGCCAAGTTTTTAGACTCCAGAGAGCTGGAAGAGGTAAAGGAGGTAATGAAGATGACTCAGTTGGGTGCAATGTTAATAGAAGAGGGCCGCGCCCAAGGAAAAGAAGAGGGCCGCACCCAGGGAAAAGAAGAGGGCCGCTCCGAAGGAAAAGCGGCCGCGCTCATAGAAATCATACGCCATAAGCTGGAGAAAGGACTTTCGTCGGATTACATTTCTGAATTATTGGACTTAGATCCTGTCTATGTAAGAAAGATTTCTGCTATAATCCTGGAAATGCCTGGCAGGACAGATTTGGAGATTGCTCAGAAATTGACAAAGGTTAAATAAGCTGTTTTTAAGGGCGTGCCGCACAGTGTATGATTCGCTTGCGATGCGCCCTCGGGCAGTCAGCCATTATCTTATTATAATTTCTCTGGTGTCACGCCGGACGCTATTTTGTATGATCCGTCATCTGTAAAACATGCTGAATACCTGAACACTCCGTGTAAGGATGTCACTAGTGCACTAACACGTTCATATCCAAACTGACAGCACTGCTAGTGTGAATATGAACATGCCAGCACACTAGCCTGCCGATTGCGTTTCCGGATGATAATACCGCAGCACATGTTCCGGATATCTCTGATCCCCATACGCCCAAGGGCCGGCGGGATCCTTAAGAGGGTCGTCCTCGGCCCGAAGGGTTTCGCCGCTTGCCATCTGGGCAAAGGCTTCTGCGCTTTCTTCAGACCAGACCGTTTCCCCTTGTTCTTCCATAAAAGAAAAATATACGTCTGCACCGAAATTATAAGCCTGCAGGGCAAGACGGATGTGTTCTATGTCTGCAGGGCTTTTTACGCCTGCCTTATCCATAGCGTATTTTAGTTCCTGGATGCCGCATTCGATAGAATAGGAGGGATCGGTAATGCCGCCGGGAGTCTGAGGATATTTTGTATTATAAGCTCCTTCCGCAGACTGCATTACATCTGTACCCTGGCCGGAACTCTCCTGCATCATAACGGCAAGAATCAGATCTACATAATCGGACATTCCGTATTTTGCCGCTGCGGTGGTTACTTCATCCCGGTATGACTCACAGGCTGCGTTTATCTGCAATATATCTTCCTTCGGTCTGGATAGGATAAAAAACAGAAGAGCGGCAATGAGAATGACCAAGAAAAGGCCGCATGCTGTCAGCAGGAACTTCTGCCTTTTCACCTGTCTCCTGCGAAAAGCAAGTTTTTGTTCTTTTGTTAAGTTTGTTATATTACTTTTTCTTTTGCGTTTCTTTTCCATAGGTTTATTGTAATAGCAGAAGGAGATTTTGAAAAGTAAAATAGAGTTAATAAATCTTAAAAAAATGTAAACATTCTTAGCAAAATTGCAAAATAATAAACAGTGTGTTATGATGGGAAAGTATGAAAGGTATGATGTAAAAGAGGAGACTGTAAATGAAGAAAAAAATTTATGCAATGCTTCTGGGTCTGTGCATAGCCTGCCAGGCGGTCCCGGTCTCTGCCCAGGTTCTGAACTTTGAAGCAACAGTAAATACATATAAACAAGATAATAAAACCCCTTATTTTTTTCAGATCCAGAATGCATCAGGAAAAACCGTGCAGGCTGTGGCCAAGGAGGACACCGTATACGTAACCTCTAAGAGAATGACCCTCCGCAATATCCCTGACAGCAAGGGCGAAGGCGTAAAACGAGTTCTCCTTGGGGCAGAACTCCACAGAGTCGCCGTATGTAATAACGGCTGGAGTAAGGTTATCCTGGAACAGGAAGACGGAGAGCGGGCAATCGGCTATGTTCCCAACCGCTATCTCAGCGATACGCCTCAGTTGACGGAAGTTAGAGATAAGGTTACGGCTGCTATGGACTGCGATATTTTAGATTATCCGGGACGTAAGGACGGACAGGTGATCGGAGAGCTCTTGCAGATGGACGAGGTCCGGCGCACCGGCACCATAAATGGGGTGTGGAGCAGGATTGTATTCAGAGATGCGGAGAATAAAAAGAGAGTAGGTTATATCCCCACCAGCGCTCTGGAAGGACAGGAAACCGAAGAAACGAAGGTGGCAAAGGCTGACACAGAAGAAGAAAGCGTGAATGCCGGAACCATCCATAAGAGTAAAGGAGACAGCATTTTTGCGGAGGCAGTGGAAGGAGTGAATGCCGCCACCCAGGAAAATGTAAACGGTGTACAGGTAGGAAGTCCCATTGCCGTGTCTTCCGATGCTGTGTTAAAGCCTATGGGGACCTTCCGCATTACCCATTACTGCCAGTGCAGCATTTGCTGCGGGCCTTGGGCAGACGGCATTACAGCTACAGGAGTGACGGCTACCACGAACAGGACGATTGCTGTGGATCCGGCTCAGATCCCTTACGGGACAAAGGTTGTCATTAACGGCCAGGTCTATGTAGCTGAGGACTGCGGCGGCGCCATCACGGAAAACTGTATAGATATTTATGTAGCATCCCATGAAGAAGGGGAAAGCAAAGGTGTTTATTATACAGACGTTTATATCATACAGGAATAACGGATACATTGATAAAAGTGTAGATAAGGACAAAGTCTAAAGAAAAGGCTTTGTCCTTATTTTATTTATGTAAACACCTTTGGGTATAAACTGAAAAACCAATGGAGACTTCTGTGAAGAGAGGAACTTTTTTATAATACAAGAGAAAGTTGAAAACGTAAAAATACAGCTTACATTGCAGGGATATGTCCTGCATCAGAAGGATATGGCTGTCGTTGCAGCCGCACTTAGGCACGCGTGTGTCAAAATAAATATTTTTTATAGAATAGATTGAGACAGGATCAGGAAAGAGAGGATATATTTTATGAGAAAAAAATTTATTTTAACAACAGCCCTTTCACTTACCCTTGCATTAACTGGCGCAGGATGTTCCGCTGAAAGAAGGAGCACATCCTCTGAAGAAAGCAACACAGAGACCACAGAAAGCACTGCACAAGAGAATACCCAGGAAACCGAGACCGCAGAAAGCAGTTTATCTGAAACAGACGCCCTGGAGAGTGATGGGGAAGTAAATACCGGAGATACAGAAAATACAGCAGACTCTCAGACAGATACATCTGCAGAAAATACCCAAGATACAGAAGGGAACAGCAATATCCTGATCGCCTATTTTACAGCCGGCGAAAACAGCGATGTGGATGTAGCATCTTCCGCCAGTGTTACTACTATAGACGGAGAAGCGAAGGGACGGCTGCGGGCTGTGGCGGATATGATCCAGAGCGTGACCGGAGGAGATCTTTTTTCTATACAGACAGAAGTGGCTTATCCCGGAGACGGAGGGGAATTGATTGATTATGCGGCACAGGAACAGGACGAGGATGCAAGGCCTGTGCTTACCAGTCATATAGAAAACCTGGATGCCTACGATACGATCTTTGTAGGATATCCTACCTGGTGGTATGATATGCCGCAGGCAATGTACAGTTTCTTTGACGAATACGATTTTTCCGGAAAGACCATCATTCCCTTTAATGTACACAATGGAAGTCAGTTTTCCGGAACCATAGAGACCATCCAGGAGCTGGAGCCGGACGCCCAGGTGTTAGAAGATGGATTTACCGTCAATGAAAATGATGTGGCGGATGCCCAGGACGATGTTGCAGAATGGCTGGAAGGTTTGGACTATTAAAAAAATATTATTCAGGAAACACTGATTTACAGATTTTGTTTGAAAAAACAGGAGAATAGGCCATGAAACCAAAAATGAAAGCAAAAATAACGGCAGATGTCCTGATGACTATAGGGCTCTTGCTTTTAATGGGATATGCGATGGTTGGAGAAACCGCCCATGAATGGATAGGAACAGGGATGTTTGTCCTGTTTATCCTGCATCATATCTTAAATTCTAAGTGGACGAAAAACCTTAGAAAAGGAAAATATACTAGCATACGGATTCTGCAGACCACGATAGCAGCGGCTGTTTTTCTGGCAATGCTGGGACTGATGGTGAGCGGAATCATGCTTTCCCGTCATGTATTCCGCTTCCTTAACATTCAAGGGGATACCAGCTTTTTTAGGACCCTCCATATGTTAAGCTCATATTGGGGCTTTGTACTTATGTCTCTCCATCTTGGCCTTCACTGGAATCAGATGATAGGAATGGCAAGAAAAATTGCCGGCGGTTCTTCAAGACTTAGTACCATTCTTTTACGATGCGCGGGCATTATAATTGCGGGATACGGAGCCTGGGCGTTTTTTAAACGAGGGATTCCTTCTTACCTGTTTTTAAGAACACAATTTGTATTTTTTAATTTTGAAGAGCCTTTGGCGTTTTTTTTGCTGGACTATGCGGCTGCTATGGGGCTGTTTGTGTGGATTGGGCATTATCTGTTGTTTTTTATGCAAAGGACCAGGAAAAAGAAAACTATTTAATAAAATGCAGCGGCCTTGGGTAACCATAGGATTTAAACAAAAGCTCCATTTCCGCCTGGGTGTGGGAAAGGGCATCGTTAATGGAAGTATGATTATTTACAATATCCTTTAATGCGCAGCATAAAAGCGCTTCTATTTTATTCTGAGGGATCACCAGCGCTTTGCTGCGGGAAGGACCGCTTCTCTTGCGGCAGTAACGAAAACTCTCTTCCGTAAGCTCCAGCCACGGATAGAGCTTAAGAAGCTCGTGACTGTGATAAGGCGCGATCACAGGAGACTGGCCGTCCAGGATCGTCATGTAGCAGCTGGTGCTTTTTTGACACAGCCAGTTAAAGTACTGGTAAGCTTCCTCTTTTTTAGGGGAAAAGGGATTTACCCCAAAATTCCATCCGATGCTTATAGGAGTCCGCCCGGGGATCGGTTCGTAACCTACCCGGCCGAAGGTGTTGGTGTGAATATATTCGCTGATCTGTGCTGCATATTCTGTGTAGGTGACAAGCATTGCTGTTTTTCCAGAGATAAAGTCGGATACTGTCCTTTGGATAGAGGTCTCAAAGGGAGACTGGGGGCAATATTTCATTGTGTTTAGGATACTGTGGAAGGCTTTTTTGTTTTCCGGCGTATCTATAGTGACCTGGTTATATTTGTCCCACAGACTTCCGCCGGCGGCCCACAGACGGATCAGGATTTCCGGGGCAAGCTCTTCATCCATGCTTCCTGCCATGGAAGTGCCGAATTCCGTAGGAGAATCCGGATTATATTTCTGGGTAAAAAACTCTGCGATCCCGTTAAATTCTGTCCAGGTCTTGGGCGGCCGCAGAGAAATCGGATATTTCTTTTTAAAGTCTTTGATAATCTCCCTATTTTCAAATAAATCCTGCCTGTAGAACATGATCTGTGCCCCACCAATGATGGGAATGCCATAGTATGCCTGTTCATGACGGCAGTTTTCCAGGTTTTCGTGAAACAGCCTTTCTGTATGAAAATTGCTGCCGCATACGAAATCTGTGATATCGGAAAGGTATCCGTTCTGGACCATATATCCCAGCCAGGGAATATCATACATGTAAATGTCAAAATAATTCTCTGAGCGGTCCACATCCTTCATGATGCGTTTTAAGAGATCATTCTGGCGGGCGAATTCTATTTCAATAGGGATGCCGGTCTCCCGGGTAAACTGTGCGGAAAGAAGCCGTACAGAATGGGAGGTGGCAAGGTCCACCATAAGGATGCGAAGTCCTTTTTCCCTGGAAAAGATAGGAAGGGAAGTCTTAAACTGAGACGGCTTGGGCAGCAGCCGGTCTAAATTCGGCACGGAATCGGAAAAGGTCAGTGTTTTTTCCTCAAAAAGCACAGGGGATTTAATGTTTTCCGCTAATAATCTGGCTGCTTCCTGGCCCATAGTATAAGCTGTCCTGGAAGTATGGATCACACCGGGATATTTAGTGGAAGTGTTCCAAGATTCTTCACTCAAGGTGATTAGCTGTACATCATCCGGAATACGGATTTCGAAGATGTGGAGCATTTCCAGAATTCCGGAAGCAATATTTTCTGAGGTAGCGATGATCGCCTCCACGTGTTGGCTGCACAGGTTTGCTATCGCGGCCTTGAACGCGCTTTCTTTGGACATGTTCGTCTCATAGATAAGAGGGTTAAAAAAAGAAAGCCCGCGGCTTTGAAAGGCGTTTTTATAGCCGGCGATGCAGTCGCTTTCGCTGGAAAAGTGGGAATTTCCTGTAAACAGTGCGATATCTTTATATCCCTTTTCAAGAAGGGCTGAGGTAATGGTGCAAAGAGTCTTTTGGTTATCAAAGCCTGCGAAGCTTACATCTATATTGTCCGGACGCCGCTCTACGAATACGGCAGGGATATTAAAATTTTTCAGCCGGTTGATAAAAAATTCTGAGTTCTGAGGCTGGCAGGTGATAATTACCAGGCCGGAAACATTCTGGCTGACAAAATCATCGATCTTTTCACATTCGATATCCGGCAGGCTGTTGGAAAAGGCTACGTTAATAGTGTAGCCACGCCGCTGGAGATAAGAAGAGACTCCTTTAAAGATTTCTGTATGATAAGCATTGTCAATGTCCGTGAGAACAACGCCGATCCGATTCGTAGAAGAAGAACGCAGATTCCTGGCGGATGCATTGGGGATATACTTTAATTTTTCAATAGAATCCATGATCTTCATGCGGGTCTCAGGCTTTACATAACGCGTTCCGCTTAAACAGCAGGAAACAGTGGCGATGGAAACGCCGGCATCTTTTGCTACATCTTTAAGAGTGGCCATAGGCAGAATCCTTTCTGAAAGAATGATTTTCTCTGAAACAGACGAGTAGTTTTTATTAGAACCACTTTATCACAGAGGAGATTTTCTGTCAATTTTCAAAATGTTTAGATAAATATTTGTAAAAAAATATTGATAAGTTAAATGAAAAAAATATAATAAAATCATCCAGAGTCAGAAAGAAACAGAAAGGGGAAGAGGAATGAAAAGGGTAGCACAGGTAATAAGGGTAAAAGAAGAATATTTGGAAAAATATAAAGAACTTCATGCAAATCCCTGGCCGGAAGTAAATGAAATGATAAAAAAGTGCAATATCCAAAACTATTCTATCTATTACAGAGATGGATATCTGTTCAGTTATTTTGAATATGTGGGAGACGATTATGAGGAAGACATGAAAAAAATGGCTGCGGACCCCAAGACCAAGGAATGGTGGAAGGAGACAGACCCTTGCCAGATACCGCTGGAATCGGCGAAAGAAGGAGAATGGTGGGGAGAAATGGAGGAAGTCTATCATTTGGATTAAAATTATTAAATTATCAAAATGTTTAGATATAACAGGAGGAGAACAAATATGACATCAAGAGAAAGGGTTATGGCGGCGATTGCTCACAGGCAGCCGGATCATGTCCCGCTGGATCTGGGAGGTACTCCAAGTTCAGGGATTTCTGCCATAGCATATAACAAGCTGAAAGAGCATTTGGGGATTACCGGGGGACAGACGAGAATATATGATGTGGTACAGCAGGTGGCACAGCCGGAAATGGAGATCTTGGACCGGTTCGGAGTGGATGTGTTAGATATAGGGCGCGTATTTAATGAAAAAGATGAAGATTGGTATGAAACAGTACTTGCAGACGGCTCTATAGGGCATTATCCCACATGGTTCCACCCGGAAAAACAGTCAAACGGTGACTACCATGTATACGATGAGGAGGGTACTCTTATCGCCAAGATGCCGGTGGGCGCCACATTTTTTGATCAGACTTATTTTCCGTATGTGGAGGATTATCCTGATAATTACGATGATCTGGATCATCAGATGGGAAAGGTTCTATGGAGTGCTCTGGTACATAGTCCCTGGGATCATGCGGGGGAGAAGAATTTTTATAAGACTTTAAGAGAAAAGACCTTAAAACTGCGGGAGAGTACAGACAAAGCGCTTATGATAACCTGTGGATGCAACCTTTTTGAGTGGGGAACTTTTCTTAGGAGGATTGATAATTTCCTGATGGACACGTATGCGGACGAAGAAAATGTGGAGGCTTTGGTGGAACAGCTGATGATTCGTCACCTGGCTACGTTGGAGAAGGTTTGTGAGGCCGTAGGCGACATTGTGGATATTCTTAGATTCGGAGATGATCTGGGAATGGATACTGGAATGTTCATGTCCAGGGAGAAATATCAGACTTTATTTAAGCCTTATCATACAAAGCTGAATGAGTATGTACATAAACACAGCAAGATGAAGACGTTTCTTCATTCCTGCGGCTCTATCTATCCTATCATTCCGGATTTGATCGAAGCGGGATATGATGTGCTCAATCCGGTGCAGACGACCGCCTATCAGATGGATCCAGAAGTTCTAAAACGGGAATTCGGAAAAGATATCACCTTCTGGGGAGGGGGCTGCAATACAAGGACCATCTTAAATCATGCCTCTCCTAAAAAGGTGTATGAGTATTCCAGGAGAATGATTGATATTTTTAATCAGGACGGAGGATTTGTGTTTAATCAGGAACACAACATCATGCCGGATGTACCGCCGGAGAACATTCTGGCGATGTATCAAGCGGTGGAAGATTCCAGAAAGTGAAAATAAAAAAGTATGCGCTCAGAGAGCAGGAAGGGTCCGGATAAAAAGGAAAAGTTTCTTTTTGTCCGGATTTCATTTTTTATAAGGAGAATCGGGATTTTTCTAAAAAAAATACATATACATCCTGAAAAAATTACAACGGAAACAAAAATAATGCAAAAAAAGCGTGGGAGAAAATCATATAATCAACTTACCAACTGGATGAAAATAAGAGATATTGGAGGACAAGATAATGAAACGGAATATGAAAGAGTGGATTGCAAAATGCATCGATGCACCGGTAAAAAAAGCAATGCCAATTTTATCCTTCCCAGGAATACAGATCATCGGGCATACAGTGGATGAAATGGTAAAGAGCGGAGAACTGCAGGCTGAATGTATGAAGGCGATCGCGGATCGTTTTGATACAGGCGCGGCGTTCAGTCTGATGGATCTTTCTGTGGAGGCAGAAGCATTCGGAAGCCCTGTAAGATACAGTGAGGACGATGTTCCTACTGTCCATGGAGCTTTAATCCATGATGAAGAAGAAGCGGAGGCCTTGGTGGTTCCAAAGGTAGGGGCAGGACGTACTGGAGAATGTATCAAGGGAATCGAGAAAGCAGTGGGGCTAATCACGGACAGGCCGGTTTTAGCAGGAATCATCGGTCCTTATTCTCTGGCGGGAAGACTTTTAGACATGACGGAGATCATGATTTTATGTTATGAAGAGCCGGAAATGGTGGAAACGGTTCTTGAAAAAGCGACAGAGTTCCTGATCGAGTATGCGAAGGCGTTTAAGGCAGCGGGAGCCAACGGCGTTGCTATGGCAGAGCCGGCAGCAGGCCTTCTTTCCCCGAATCTGATTGACGAGTTTTCTTCTCCATATGTAAAACGGATCCGCGAGGCGGTAGAGGATGATGAATTTTTGGTTCTTTACCATAACTGTGGAAATGTAGAGCCTCTTTTAGAGAATATGAAAAAGATCGATGCGAACGCTTACAGTTTCGGAAATGCCATCGACATTGAAACCATGCTGAAAGCTCTGCCGAAAGATAAGATGATCATTGGAAATATTGACCCGGCAGGGGTAATCCGCAACGGAAATCCGGAAATGATCCGCAAAGAGACTCTTGCACTTATGGAACGGTGCTGCAAATATCCTAATTTTGTCATTGCCAGCGGCTGTGATATTCCTCCTATGTCACCGCTGGAAAATATACAGGCATTTTTTGATGCAGTAGCGGAATTTTATCAGAAGTAAACGACAGGAAAATACTTAGTTTATATTTCACAACGGACCTTTGGGGCAGATGGTGATTTCGCATAAATCACCATCTGCCCCTGAATTTATATTGACAAGTTTTTCAGAACGGTCAGCGAATGTTGTTTTTCTCAAGTTATCGTTTTTTAGGCGGGTGACTAATAAAAAAAATGTATATTATGCATAAAAATGGAATGAAAAATCATATAAGAACAACAAAATACACAAAAGTCAACAATGAATTGAAAAAAAATATCAAAACGATTTGATAATTATTTGTTTTTTCCTGTTGTTATTTTCGATTTTGTTATTTATAATTAGATTCATCAAAAGCAAGAGATAAAGAAGAATACACAAGATGTGTGCGCACACGGAGAATAGAATGAGAGTAACCATAAAGCAAATCGCAGAACTTTCAGGAGTATCCAGAGGAACGGTGGACAGAGCTTTGAACAATCGTCCGGGAGTTAAGCTGGAGGTTCAGGAAAGGATAAAGAAGATCGCGGAGGAGTTGGGGTATAAGCCGAATCCGGCCGCTAAGGCTTTGGCAGATAACCGCTATAACACGAAAAGGATAGGCGTATTGCTGAATTCAGAAGGAAACCCGTTTTTTCAAGATGTGATAAGGGGAGTACATGCAGCACTGTTGGAGCTGGAGGAATTCGGAATGCAGAGTATAATAAAAACCATGAAGGGTTATGATGCGGGGCTTCAGATAAAGCTTTTGGATGAGCTGGCGGAAGAGAATGTAAACGGGATCGTGCTGTCCCCCATTAACACTCCTGAGATCGCGAAAAAAATATCTGAATTAAAGAGAAAAAACATCGAGGTTGTCACCATAAATTCAGATGTGCTGGATTCCGAGCGTATGGCTTATGTGGGATGCCGCTATAAAAAAAGCGGTTCCGTTGCAGCAGGACTGATGGGAATGATCAGCAATAGGGAAAAAGAAGCCTATGCGGTGATCGGAAGCTCTGTTAAAAACCTGGCTGTGGAGAGGCGCATACAAGGAATACTGGAAACGCTGAAAAAGGATTTTTCCTGGATTGAGGTTACGGATATCATTGAAAATGAGGATAATGATGAAATTTCTTACACTGCGGTAAAGGCGCTTTTGGAGAGAAGGAAGGAGTTGGACGGCATCTGCTTTGCAGGGGCCGGGATTGAAGGCGGGCTTTTGGCAATCCGGGAGTGCGGCAGGAGTTTAAAGATAGTTGCTTTTGACTTGACAGAGAGTGTCAGGAAGGCTTTAAAAAATGGGGAAGTGATTGCGACAGTTTGTCAGGACCCATTTAAACAGGGCTTTGATGGGATTGATATTCTTGGAAAATATCTTCTTTGGAATCAAAAGCCGGAAAAAGAATTAAATCATACAGAACTTTCGATAGTGACAAAATATAGTATATGATTGCTCCTTAAGGACTAAGGAGTAATTATATTAGGGAAAACGTGTGCGGACACGGAAATGCAGAAGGAGGAGTGTGCTGTGACTTCAAGAGAACGATTAATTGAGACGCTGAATCACCGGGAACCGGACAAGGTAGTGGTGGATATGGGGGCTACTACCATCACAGGAATAAATGCCAATGCCCTGGCGAAGCTTCGGAAAGCCTTGGGGCTTGAGGATCGAAAAATTAAGATCAATGAACCCCTGCAGCTTTTGGGAATGGTAGAAGAAGATGTAAGAGAAGCGCTGGGAATTGACGTGGTGGACATCACCAACAATATGACAATGTATGGCTTTGAAAATAAGGGATGGAAGCCATGGAGGCTGCAGTCCGGACTGGATGTAGAAGTTCCGGAAAATTTCAATACCACAGTGGATGATAAGGGAAACACGTATTTATACGCCCAGGGCGATATGAATTATCCACCTGCGTCTGTAATGCCTAAGGACGGATATTTCTTTGACCATTTAGATCGGGGAAGCATTGAATTTGATGAAGATACAGTAGGCGGACGTGAAGATTTTAAAGATGACTTTGGAATTTTAACGGACGATGAACTGAGAAGAATCGAAGACAGATGTAACTATTTTTACAATAATACAGGCTACGGAATGATCGGCGGCGGCGCACTTGCAGGACTTGGAGATTTCGCTATGATCCCGGGACCGAATGTAAAGGAGCCGAAAGGAATCAGAAGCATTCCGGACTTTATGATGGCGCATCAGATCTGCCCGGATTATATCCATGAGATCTATGAATATCAGACAGAAGTAGCTCTTGAAAATGCAAAACTGTTTAAGCAGGCCTGCGGAGACAAGATACAGGCAATCATTATTTCAGGAACCGATTTCGGAACACAGAACGGTCCGTTTATGTCTTTGGACAGCTTCAGGGAGTTTTATAAACCATATTATAAGAAGATCAACGACTGGGTACATGAAAACACCAATTGGAAAACCTTCTATCACACCTGTGGCGCGATCACTACTTTCCTGCAGGATTTCTATGAGATGGGCGTAGACATTCTAAACCCGGTTCAGTTATCCGCTCATGGAATGGATGGAAAGATGCTGAAAGAGAAATGGGGAGATAAATTTACTTTCTGGGGCGGCGGTGTAGATACCCAGAAGACTCTTCCTTTCGGTACTCCCCAGGAAGTTTATGATGAGGTAAAAGAGAGACTGAAACTTTTTAATAAAGGCGGCGGATTTGTGTTTAATACGGTACATAATATTCAGGGACAGACTTCCGCAGAAAATATGCTTGCAATGTTCCAGGCAATCAAAGATTTTAACGAGGGCAGGTAAGAGAAAGTGTGAAAGGAAACTTTCACATCTACCATTATTGACGCAGTCAACGTACTCCGTGAGTAAAATGTGTCAGAAAGAGGTAAAAATGAAGAAAGATAGTTTAAAACGTTTGACATCCAGAACTGAGTTCAGTGTCCTTCTGGGCCTGATTATTCTGATTGTAATTATGAGTATCGCCAGTCCGTACTTCTTAACGACGGCGAATGTATTTAATGTTCTTAGCCAGATTTCCAGATACGGTATTATCTCTGTAGGTATGGCGCTGGTTATGATCACAGGAGGTATCGACCTTTCTGTTGGTTACGTGGTAGGTTTAAGTGCTACTATGGGAGCTCATATGATCACAAATATGCACCTTCCATGGCCTCTGGTACTGATCCTGGTACTGCTTTTAGGTGCTTTGATCGGAGCGGTAAACGGATTCTTTATTACATGGGTGAATCTGCCGCCGTTTATTGTAACACTTGCAATGTCAAAGGTACTTTCCGGATGCATCCTTCTGCTTACAAAAGGAATGCCGATCAGCTTTGATACACCATTGGCTTTACTGGGAAGCGGATACATAGGAGCGGTTCCTGTCTGTGTTATCATCATGTTTGCATGCATCATCATTGGGACAATCTTTGCTGAGCGTACCCAGACCGGACGAAATATTTATGCAGTAGGAAATAACGAAAGAGCAGCTTCTCTTTCCGGTATCAAGCTTAAAAAGACAAAAACACTGGTATACATTATCTGTAGCGTACTGTGCGCGTTCTGCGGAATCATCGTAGCCGGAAACTTATACAGTGCAGACGCAACTCTTGGTGTAGGCTATGATATCGATACGATCGCAGCGGTTGTAATCGGCGGCGTATCCATGACCGGCGGCGAAGGTTCTATTTGGGGGGCGCTGATCGGTGCTGCAATCATGGGTGTGTTAAAGAATGGATTCGTA
Organism: Candidatus Blautia faecavium; assembly: GCA_019118425.1. Taxonomy (GTDB): domain Bacteria; phylum Bacillota; class Clostridia; order Lachnospirales; family Lachnospiraceae; genus Blautia_A; species Blautia_A faecavium. The sequence continues at coordinate 14,360 of DWYZ01000150.1, forward strand.
CTTTTAAGCATTTCTTCATATTGGCAGACTATCGTCATCGGTATTGTAATTATCATCGCTGTGACAATTGACCATGTAAGAACCACAAAAAGAGCTTAGTACATTCAGGTATAAGTTTGAATGTAATGAGATAAAAAATAATGAAAAGGAGAAGGAAAATGAAAAACAAATTAATGAAAAAAGTACTATGTACTACAATGGCAGCAGGACTGGCATTATCTGGAATGGTTGGTTCCATGACAACTGTAATGGCTGCAGAAGAAACCGCAGCAGAAGAGACTGCAGAGACAACTGAAGAAACCACAGAAGAAACTACGGAAGAGGCAACTGAGGAAACTGCAGAAGAGACAACTGAGGAAACAACTGAGGAAACAACTGAAGAAGGCGCAACCGAAGAGTCTGGATTTAACTACACTCCAGTAGAAAACGACACAGGAGAAGAAATCCGTATCGCTACACTTCTTGTACAGAACAATCCCTTCTGGGTTACAGTAACAGAAGGTGCTGAGGATGTAAAAGAATTTCTTGCAGACGAAAAATATAACTGTACAGTAGATATCATCACATTTGATGATTTTGATGGGCAGCAGTTTTCAGAAGCTATCAATACCTGTGTGATCAAAGGTTATGATGCAATCTGTACTGTAGGTGTAGCTGACTCTATCGTGCCGGCTATTGACGCAGCTACAAAAGCAGGAATCCCTGTATATACTTTTAACTCTGAGACAGAAAAAGAGTCTTCAAGAGTAGCTTTCGTAGGTCAGGACCTTTATAACGCTGGTGTTCTGGCAGGCGATACTCTGGCTGAACTGATCGGAGAAGAAGGCCAGGTTGGTATCATCACAGGTTACTACAATGTATACGCTCATGAGCAGCGCCGTCAGGGTGCAGAGGAAGCTCTTGGCAAATATGAAGGCATCGAGATCGTTGGTGACGTTGAAAACCATGACTCCGGTGATGAAGCTTATACAGCAGCAAAGAACTTTATCACAGCAAACCCAGACCTTAAAGGTATCCTTGTAACAGCAGGCGGACCTCACGGTGCAGCAAAAGCTATCCAGGAACTTAATCTGCAGGATCAGATCAAACTGGTTTGCTTCGATACAACAGATGAAATCGTTTCCTATATGAAAGACGGTATCATCAATGCCAGCATCGGCCAGGATCCATATGGCCAGGGTGCAGACCCGGTTATCCTTGCTTACAACCAGATTGTAACAGGAGAGCCTGAGGTAGAAGGCAACGCATTTACTGCAATGGACGTATATACACCGGACAATATTAACGAATACTTTCCGGACTAAATAAGAATGAATGGACAGTGGATGCACAGTTTCGTGCATCCACTGTTAAAAACAGAAGGTGAACTATGGGTACAGATATTATTTACAGCGTAAAAAATGTAACAAAAAAATTTCCAGGAGTTGTTGCATTAAATGATATAAGCATTGACATAAAAAAAGGTGAGATCCTGGCGGTTGTAGGAGAAAATGGTGCGGGTAAATCTACGCTGATGAATATACTGTTTGGGGTATATGCACCGACCTCCGGGGAGCTGATATTTGAAGGAGAGAGCCTGCTTCCTTTTGATACTGTTAAGGCCCAGAAGCGTGGCATTTCTATGATCCATCAGGAGTTGTCCCTGTCTAATGCCCTCAGCATAGCGGAGAACATTTTTGTAGGCAGGCTTCCTAAAAACAAAATGGGACTTCTGGATAAAGAAAAGTTATACGAGGACAGCAAGGTCCTTTTAAAAGAAGTTGGTCTTGAGGGAATGGACCCTAAGACACTGGTTCGGGATATTAATGTTTCCCAGCAGCAGCAGGTAGAGATTGCCAAAGCGCTGTCATTAAATGCAAAGCTATTGATATTGGATGAACCGACATCATCATTAACGGTTTCCGAAGCTGATTTCCTTCATGAAATCATGTTTAATTTAAAGAAAAAAGGGATCACGATGCTTTATATCTCCCATAAGCTGGATGAGATCATGAAGATCAGTGACCGTATCGTAGTATTTAGAGATGGATGTCTTGTGAATACAATGCTGACCAGTGAAACTACAGTAGAGGAAATGATTTCCAGTATGGTCGGCAGAGAATTTGCAGCGGGATTTTCAAGAAAACAATATAAGACAGATTACCATGATGACGTTATCATGGAAGTAAAAAATCTGAATATTGAACATAAAGTATATGATTTTAATATGAAGCTTCACCGGGGTGAAATCCTTGGTATTACTGGATTAGTAGGTGCCGGAAGAAGTGAAGTTCTGCAGGCTGTTTTTGGAGCGGACAAGAAAAAAAGCGGAACAATCCTTATCGAAGGACAGGAAGTTAGTATCACTCATCCTTCCCAGGCGATCAAGTATGGACTTGGACTGATACCGGAAGGAAGAAAGCTTCAGAGTTTGTTCCTTAAATTCAGTGTTAAAGAGAATATTTCTATCGTAGGATTCAGAAAAGCATTAAACCGTTTTGGACTTTTAAATTCAAGGCGTGAACTGGAAATGACGAAGAAGTATTCCGAAAGATTAAAGATCAAAACACCCAGTATGGATCAGAAAATTATTAATCTGTCCGGCGGAAACCAGCAGAAGGCAGTAATTGCCAGATGGCTGTTAAATCATCCGAAGATCCTGTTTTTGGACGAGCCTACACAGGGAATCGATATCGGAGCCAAAAATGAAATCTATGCCATCATCGAAGAGCTGGCAGAGCAGGGTGTAAGCGTTGTAGTGGTATCCAGTGAGATGCAGGAGACCATCGGGCTGTGTGACAGAGTTCTGGTTATGTACGAGGGAAGAGTGACCGGAGAATTGATGCATGAAGAAATCTCCCAGGAAGCGCTGATGACTTATATGTCAGGAAAATAAATGCTTTTGAAACAAGTAAATGAAAGAAAAAATTCTGCCAGTAGGGTGCTTGTCTACTGGCAGTTTTATTGTATAAAATATTCCCAACCTTATTCCCAATGTATTTATAATGCCAATGTTGGGAATAAATGAACAGACATATTAAAAGAATATATTTCCAAAATAAGTAACCGTATTGGCCCCGTTGATGTAATGCATACCAGCCGCTGCCGCTTCATTTACAACAGAGATTCCATAGCTTTCCACAGAAGGATACATCTTATCAGGAAAACGGCAGGGACTGTCCGGATAGGTACAGGTCTTGCAGTTTTTACAGCCTTCGGAGGTAAGCATCAGATTCTCCGGAAAATATTTCCGGAATATTTCCCGCACAGAGGTACAGACATCTTCGTGGGCATTTTTTCCTTCTTCCATTCCCTCAAGGTCGAAAGAATCCTCCAGGGGATGCAAGGTGGAGAAAATGTAAACCTGGCTGAATTTCCGGCATGCAGCCCTGCAGCTTTCTACTGTGCCTACCGCAGGCGGACATGCCCAGGTAGTTCCGTACTGTCCGCAGTAATTTACTTCACATAGGTGGCGTACCTCGTCTGAAAATTCGATTTTGTCTACAGAAAGTATAGCCTGCTCGTGGATACCTGCGGCTGCACATTCTTTTAAAATTTTTTCTATTAAATCTTCTCTGTTCATAAATAAAACCTCCATTTACATAAAAAATATACGTCCCACAGCTCTGGCGCAGATTTGCATACCGAGGAAAAGCTGGCTTTCTCCTACCAGAACGGTTTTATCTTTTTTCTCATAACTTGTGGTGAGATCTGACGCTGCGCCACGCTTCCTGGCCTCCTTTTTCGCACCGGACAATGCGTCTGAAATGGCGGCTTCCTCCGCCTCTTCCGGTGTCTCAAAGAAAAGCGGCCCATCCTGGGAAAAGACCTGGTAACAGGAAATCCCGGCAGCATCGTAAACAGGCTTGATCTCTGTAATCCAGGAAGCGGCCACGTTTCCTACCACAGCTCCAAGGGCGTTTGCCACAGGAGCATATTTGGGTACGATACAGGTAGTTCCAAGAAGCTTGGCCACATCCGGAAGGAACAGATGGATAGGAGCGCCGATGCCCACAAGCGGGTAGGAAGCGGAAAGCTCCATCTTCAGAAAATCAGGCGCCTCTCCTTTAACTGCATCTTCAAAGCATTTGTCAAAAAGCATTTCCGCACCCTTTTCATCCAATGCCTTAAATAGCTCTGGATGCTGGTTTTTCATCAGGATTCTTCCAAGGTTGCAATACAGCTTTTTCTTTACCAGTGTGTAGATCCGCGTACATAATTCCTCTGGTGTGATATTTACAGAGCGGGCTACAAAGGAAGCTGCCAGGAAAGAAGCATCTGCATTAAATTTGTGGAAATCTTTCCGGATGTGCATAATATCTGTAGGTGTTAGACCGCTTCGCATGATCACGCCTTCCTGTTCCAGACGGGACACATCCAGCGTATAGATCTCTTTTCCAACAGCCTGTGCAGCACGTTTAAGGATCAAAGGTCCATTGGCAAGGGCATTGCAGAAAGAAAGTTCAAATTCTGTATAGTTCTGCCGTCTGGAAGGCATGTGGATAAGGACAAAAAATTCATGGAGAAACATGCTGTGCTTTTTTTCGCTGATGTTCAGCTCTTCAAGCTGGGAAACAACCTCTGGGTATTGGGAAGCTAAGCTGCACAGGGGAATAACCCTTCTGGTGTCCAGGTACAGCCCGTTGGAACCGTAATGTACCGCGCTGTCGCCGCCAAGTCCGAAAGTATCCACGTATAGTCCTTTTACAAAGGTTTTCCAGTTTCCAATCTGGATTCCGTCCTGTACAGTGACCGGAACATGATCTTTATAAAGAGAAATATCCGAGGTGGTTCCGCCCATATCCACTACTACGCCATTTGGGGAACCGGAAAGCTCCATACTTCCCATAATGCTTGCAGCAGGGCCGCAAAGAAGGGTCTCTACCGGCCGTTCGCAGGCAAACTCCTGGGACATCAGACTACCATCGCTGCGCACGACCACAAGAGGAAGAGTAAGCCCCATCTTGTTAAGCGCAGTATGGACAGAAGCAAAAAATTCTTCCATAACTGGAAGGAGACGGGCGTTTAAAAGAGCGCTGGCTCCCCGGCGCAGTACATTTAAGTCGTGAAAGAGATCATACCCCAGGATGCAGGGAATGGAAAGCTGTTCCTTAAGATAATCCCGGGCCTTTTTTTCATAAGCTCCGTTGTTTTCTCTTGGATGGATCTGTACGATAGCTACACTGTCACAGTCCTGAAAATGCTCTGAAATATCTGCTTTAAAACGTTCCCAGTCGGGAACCTTATGGGGAATGGCGGCATCTCCTTCCAGAAAATAGATGTCATCTGAGGAAGGAAGACCGTAGGAATCTTTTTGGGATTCCACAGTATTTGGATCTGCTCCGATGAACATCAGCTTTGCCCTTCCGCCTTTGGATTCCACACATGCATTGGTGGCAAGTGTGGTGGAAAGCGCGATAAAATCTGCTCTTTGTACATGGGCTGTACTAAGCTGTGACAAGGCGTTTAAGATGCCTGTTTCCAGCTTTGATTTTGTAGTCAGGGACTTGGCACTGCTGAGGATTTTTTTCTCATTCAGATCATAAATGACCGCGTCCGTATAGGTACCGCCGGTATCAATTCCAATTCCGATCATATGATTATCTCCTGTTATAAATTGTTTCTTAAGGCTTAAAAATATTATTTGTCAGTGTGTAACCAATGACGAGAAAAGACAGCCGTACATAGACGGCTGTACTTTATTCTCTTTGGAATTAAGTTTACTGTATTTAGAAGAAAAGTGTTTATAATTATTTATGAAAAACTAGAAAATATTTGGTTTTTAACGATATTGTTTGGGAGTAAGACCTGTATATTTTTTAAACACCTTTGAGAAATAACTTTGGTTTTCAAAGCCTGTGGCAACGGCGATATCAATGATGGAATAATCTGTATTGGAGAGCAGGCGTTTGCTCTCTTCCACCCGCACGATATTTAAGTATTCTTTAAAAGAAGAACCGGAGCTTTGCTTAAACAAAGTGGAAAAATAGGTGGGGTTTAAATGTACATGGTTCGCCACTTCTTCCAGGGTAAGGTTGGTATTATAGTTCTGGGATATGTAGGCTATGGCTTTGCGGATGATTTCACTGTTTTTAGAAGGAATGTAATTAAACATGCCTTCTGTGAACACGTCCACTACCTCCTGGAGCTTGTAGCAAAGCTTGTCGATATCGTTGATTTCCTGCAAGGTACGCAGGTATTGGTTGTTTATTTTTAAAATACTGTCCGTAGGCGCGCCTCCCTCGATCGCGGCTCTGGAAAGGAGTGAACATAATTCGATGGAACGTGCTTTTACGATTTCCAGTTTATTGTTTCCGGCAAAAAACACGTATCCCAGAAGGTCGTTTAAAAGGGCGCGCGCTTCCTTGACATTTCCGGTTTTTACCTTGGTGATGAGTTCTTTTTCCTCCTCATAAGGGTAAGATGATTCCGGTTCCACGCCATAGGATTTATACATCTGGATGGACTCGTTGATCTTTGACTGCTGGTAGAGTTTCCCCTGATTATCTTCGAACTGCTGGCGGCTGTCGGAGATGAGGCTTGCGCATAAGTAATAAAGAAGCCGGCTGATCTTGGTGACTTTGGACGGCGGAAAAATACGGATGGAATTGGATTCCTCATACATATCTAAAAGAGATTCCGTAGGAATAGGATAATGCTTGGCAATATCGGAAATAAGCAGAGAATCCGGAGCGTCCATTAAAAAAGGACCTGCCAGAATCGCACCGAATAAAGTGTTCTTTTTCATAAGAGGGAACACGATATGGTTTAAATTTGCATGGCAGGAAAAAATATAGGTTTCCCCAAGGTCGATGGCTCGCCTGCTTGCCTTAATATGAAGCTGCTGGCAGGATTCACTGACAGGAAGATACTTTTTAAAAATCTGACAAAAGGCGGTAGTTTCCCCGCAGGATTCCAAAATTTCCCCGTTTGTGTCAATGACCTGTACCGGAATATCCAGACAGGAATGAAAGGCATCTAACATATCGTGAAGTCTGTCCCGGTCGATAAAGCTGTAGAGAGATGGCACATTCATCATTGGTAAACACTCCTTTAAAAAGTTTTTTATAATTGTACCAAGCCGCTAGCGCGGCGGCTAGCCCCAGGTACGTTTTTCCACCACTTTTTCAAAAAAAAGTAGCAGTTTTTGAATATATGTTGTATTGTTGAGTTACCACACACACCAATCAACCTATACCGC
>DWYZ01000151.1 GCA_019118425.1 Candidatus Blautia faecavium
ATATGGCAGCAATTGCGGCAGGGCTTATTTTAGGGATGCTTGCCCCCGGCATGGTAAACGCTGCGGATACAGGAGAAGCGGCAGTCACAGAAGGAACGGATATTTATAGAGGCTTTCTCCTGGATAATATATATCACTCAGAAGAGGAAGGCGATATTCATTATAATGTTTATATTCCGGACAGTTACGATGGAAGTGAACCTTATGCTTTGTTTTTCACCCTGCCCGGATATCAGGGACTGTACTTCCAGGGAGTGGGAGAAAATGTTATGACAGAGGATTTTGGGTTTACTGCCCAGGAGTATATTCCGGAGATGATCGTGGTGGCCCCTCAGCTGAATGATTGGGGAGAGACCTCTGCCAGACAGACGATCGCTCTTGTGGAGTATTTTTTGAATAATTACAATATTGATGAAAGCAGAGTGTATGCGGAAGGGTATTCAGGAGGCGGGGAGACCATGTCACTTGTAATGGGAATGCGCCCGGAACTTTTTACTGCGTATCTTCAGGGCAGTTCCCAATGGGACGGGGCATATGAGCCTGTAGTGGAAAGCCGGACGCCGGTATATTTCGCAATTGGTGAGGATGACGAATATTATGGCTCAGAACCCACCAAGGAGGCGTATGAAGCCATACGTGCTTTATATGAGGAAGAAGGACTTTCCGATGAGGAAATCGACGACCTTCTTGTGCTGGATATAAAGGACGCGTCTTATTTTGAAGAAGGAGGCGTAAGCAATCAGCATGGAGGCGGAGGCATATTATTCTCCCATGACGATGAGATCATGGGCTGGCTTTTCGGACAGACAAAAACAGAGAGGAGCTAGGATGAGCCGGAAACCCCTGAAAAGGCCGATACTTTTGGAGAAAGGCAGTCTCCAAAGGCATCGGCTTTTTGGCGGGCGGAAAAAGGCAGGAAAAATTGTTAAATCTTTTTTTCTATTATTGATTTTCATTGCAACAGTGCTATAATAATCTTGCATTTTTATTGCATTTTGGCATGACGAAAGATAATTGGAGGGGGACTATGAAGATTATTATTGTTGGCTGCGGCAAGGTTGGATGTACGCTTGCGGAGCAGTTATGCAATGAACAGCACGAGGTAGTGGCAATCGATACTAATCCGGAACGGATCCAGGAATTGGCTGAGGATCTGGATGTGATGGGAATTACCGGAAATGGATCCAGTATCAGCGTTCTTTCAGAAGCGGGAATTGAAGATGCGGATATCCTTATTACTGTGACCGGTTCAGATGAGTTAAACCTTTTATGCTGTCTGATTGCTAAAAAAGTCAGCAAGTGCCATACTATCGCCCGGGTGAGAAATCCTCTATATCACAAGGAGATGCATTTTATCAAAAAGAGCCTGGGCATTTCCATGATCATAAATCCGGAGCTGGCGGCAGCTACGGAAATTTCCAGGATCCTTCGTTTTCCATCCGCTATTAAGGTGGATACTTTTTCCAAAGGAAGAGTGGAACTTCTGAAGTTTAAGGTGCTTCCGGAATTCCGTCTGGACAGCTTGTCCGTAATGGAGATCCTTGAAAAATATAAAAGTGACATTTTGATCTGCGGCATTCAAAGAGGAGAGGACGTATATATTCCTTCCGGAGCCTTCAGGCTGAGGGATAATGACCTTGTATCCATTATTGCGTCCCCGGAAAATTCCGCTCAGTTTTTTAAGCGGATTGGAGTGAATACCCATCAGGTGAGAGACGCGATGATCGTAGGAGGAGGAACCATTGGGTATTATCTGGCCGCCCTTCTTACCAAGATGCATATTGAAGTAAAGATTATCGAGGCGAAAAGAAGCCGCTGTGAAGAATTAAGCGAGACCCTTCCGGACGCTACGATTATCTGCGGGGACGGTACGGATAAGAAGCTTCTGATGGAAGAGGAGATCGCCCAGGCGGAGTCCTTTATCACATTAACAAATATGGATGAAGAAAATATTCTTCTGACTCTCTTCGCGAAAAAAATCTCCAAGGCAAAGCTGGTAACAAAAATAAACCGTATCGCTTTCGATGAGATCATCGAGGGACTGGATTTAGGCAGCATAATTTATCCGAAATATATTACGGCTAACTATATACTGCGCTATGTAAGAGCCATGGGAAACACTCTCAGCAGCAATGTGGAGACGCTGTATCAGATTCTGGATAACCGGGCGGAGGCTTTGGAGTTTCTGGTAAGGGAACCATCGGCTGTGACTGGTATCCCCTTGAGCAGCCTGAACCTGAAGGATAATCTTCTTATCGCCTGCATTAACCGGGGCGGGATGATTCGTATACCAAGAGGCCAGGATACCATCCAGGTGGGAGATACGGTTATCGTGGTAACTATTGTCAAAGGTCTCAAGGACCTGACTGACATTTTAAAAAGATAGAACCCGGAGGCTGATATGAATTATTCCATTATAAGATTTATTATTGGCCGCGTTTTATGCTTTGAGGCTGCGTTTATGATCCTGCCCTGCATCACGGCAGTGATATACCAGGAAAAAAGCGGATGGTCCTTTGTGATAAGCGGCCTTTTGTGTCTGGCTGTGGGTTTTCTGCTTTCCAGAAAAAAGCCTTCGAATACGGTCTTTTATGCACGGGAGGGATTCGTTACAGCCGCTCTTTGCTGGATTATGATAAGTATCATGGGGGCACTGCCCTTTTTGATCAGCGGTTCTATCACGAATCCTTTTGATGCTTTTTTTGAGACGGTGTCCGGCTTTACCACTACAGGCGCCAGTGTGCTCAAGGATGTGGAAATCCTTCCCAGATGCATTATTTTCTGGCGAAGCTTTACCCATTGGATCGGGGGCATGGGAGTGCTGGTCTTCCTGCTCTCTTTCCTGCATGTAAAGGGAAGCGGTTCCTTTATGAATCTGATGAAGGCGGAAAGCCCGGGGCCTTCTGTCAGTAAGCTGACTCCTAACATACAGTCTACGGCAAAGACCTTATATGTGATCTATTTCGGAATGACTGTTGTGGAGATTATATTTTTACTGGCTGGAGGAATGCCGCTGTTTGATACGCTGACCATTACTTTCGGCTGTGCTGGAACTGGCGGCTTCGGCATTAAGAATGATAGTATGGCGAGCTATTCTGTATACTGTCAGGTAGTGGTGACGATCTCCATTATCTTGTTTGGAGTGAACTTTAACGCTTATTATCTCATTATGCGAAAGAAATTCAAACAGGCTTTTTCTATAGAAGAGATACGTTGGTATTTTGGTATTATCGCGGTATCCACAGTTGTGATCGCCGTGATCATAAGGGATATGTATTCCGGATTCGCGGAAGCCTTCCAGCAGTCCGCTTTTCAGGTGGCTTCTATTATCACTACCACAGGATACACCACCACGGACTTTAATCTATGGCCCCAGGTACCCCGGACGATTCTTTTGCTTTTGATGATGGTGGGATCCTGCGCGGGAAGCACAGGAGGCGGATTTAAAGTATCACGTCTGGTGATATTGTTAAAAACCATTAAAAAAGAGCTTCACACCCTGCTTCATCCCAGGAGTGTGAAAAAGCTGAAAATGGACGGCCATGTTCTGGAACATGAGGTGGTGCGTTCCATCAATGTTTTTCTTATTGCATATATTTTGATTTTTGCCTTTTCCGTATTGGCCATTGGACTTGATAACCTGGATTTTACCACGAATTTCTCAGCAGTGGCCACTACGTTAAATAATGTGGGCCCCGGACTGGAAAAGGTAGGGCCTATAGAGAATTTTTCAATCTATTCAAATTTTTCGACACTGATACTTACTTTTGACATGCTGATAGGCAGACTGGAGATCTATCCGATCCTTCTTCTGTTTGTCAGAGATACCTGGAAAAAGCATTAAAGAAAAGGCGGTGAACGGATGTACAACCCACAGCTGGATACCTTTCTTCGGGTAGCGGATGCGGGAAGTTTTAACAAGGCGGCGGAGGAGGCCTATATTACTCCTACGGCGGTCATTAAGCAGATCAATCTTTTAGAGGCTCATCTGGACGTAAAGCTTTTCGAACGCTCGCACCGTGGTCTGGTACTGACGAAAGCAGGAAAGTCACTTTATCAGGATGCGAAATATATCATTCAGTATTGCAAGGATTCTGTGACCAGGGCGAAAAATGCCATGCAGGAAGAAGGAAAGGTCATTCGGATCGGAACTTCCCCTATGACGCCGGCGCAGATACTGGTAGAATTATGGCCTAAGATCCATAAATTCTATCCTGATATTAAATTTCAACTGATTCCTTTTGAGAATACCCCGGAAAACGCCAGGGAGATCTTAAAGAATCTGGGACAGAATATTGACATTGTGGCGGGAATTTTTGATGATACTATGCTGAATCTCCGTCAGTGCAACGGGCTGGAGCTTTCCCGGACTCCCATTTGCTGTGCGGTGTCCCTGACGCATCCATTGGCCGCGAAAGATAAATTAAAGGTTACAGATCTGTACGGGGAAAACCTGATGCTGATGCACCGCGGCTGGAGCAAATTCGTGGATGAGCTTAGGGACGACCTTTGGGCCAATCATCCTCAGATCAACATTGTGGATTTTGACTTCTACAGCGTAAATGTATTTAATCAGTGCGAGAACAGCAATGATATTTTAATGGTGACCCGGAATTGGGAGAATATCCATCCGCTTATAAAGATCATCCCGGTAGAGTGGGATTATACTATACCCTTTGGGCTCTTATACTCCCAGCAGCCCTCCAGGATGATACAGCAGTTTTTAACTGCGGTAAAGGCAGCTATGAAATAAAAAAGATGAATCGGGACTTCACAGAAGTCCCGGTTCTTTTGTTCAGTTATAATTAAGGAGGAAAGTGTGAAAGTAAACTTTCACATCTACCATCATTGACGCAGCGAGTGCGTCAGGAGGAGGAAAGAATGCAGGTTGTTAAAACTTTTGGACATTATGTGGAAAAATGGAGCGATTCAGATCCGTTAAGGGCAAGGAAGCTATTGAGGACCGGATGGGAGGCGCAGCTTTTAAAGCTGAAGCTCAGACCGGACAAGAGACTTTTTGACTCGGATCAATATGCGGCGAAGATGATGATGGAAACAATGCTGAAGCCTTTAAGAGATCCGGAGCATTCTGCCATAGTCAGTATCTTCACTCCCTGTGAAATGCTTCATGAGGCAGGGCTTCATCCTTATAATGTAGAAGCTTTTTCCTGTTTTTTAAATGGCTCCCAGGCGGAACGGGCTTTTTTACAGCAGGCGGAGAATGCAGGACTTTCCGAAACATTATGCAGTTATCATAAAACGTTTATCGGAGCAGCGGACAAAGGAGTTATGCCAAGGCCGCGTTGTATTGTTTATACGAATCTGGCCTGTGACGCGAATCTTTTGACTTTTTCCCGTCTGGCAGACAAGTTTCAGGTGCCGGTATTTTCAATAGACGTGCCTTTTAAGACAGACCAGGACAGTGTGGCTTATGTGGAAGAGCAGCTTGTGAGGCTGAAAAGCTTTTTGAGCGAAGTATCCGGTATAAAGATCGAAGAGGATAAGGTGAAGGAACGGATCAGACGCAGCAGGAAAACATTAGAAAACTACAGAAGATTCCAGAGAGAACGGTCAGGAAAATATATCCCCACAGACCTGGTAACCCCTCTATACAGCGGAATGACCAACAATATCCTTTTAGGAACAAAGGAGGAGGAGAAGTATACGGAAAAGCTTCTTTCAGATGTAAAGAAAGCACAGCCCTCCAGAGGAAAAAGGATCTACTGGATGCATACCATCCCCTTCTGGTCAGAAGCGGTAAAAAAGGAATTGTATTTTAATGAAAACGCCCAGATCGTAGGCTGTGAGCTTGCCCAGACCTATGACGGGGACCTGGATCCGGAAAAGCCTTACGAGGCTATGGCAAAGAGACTGGTGTACCATGCCCTCAACGGAAGCGCGTCCAGAAGGATCCAGAATGGGATCCGCTGCGCCAAAGAAGCGGGAGCGGACGGCGCCGTCTGGTTTAATCACTGGGGCTGTAAGCACACCCTTGGAATCGCTCAGCTTGCCAAAAAGAAATTCGAGGAGGAAGGGATTCCCCTTTTGCTCCTGGATGGGGACGGATGTGACAGGAGCCACGGCGGCGAAGGACAGACCGCTACTAGGCTGGGGGCGTTTTTAGAGATGCTTGGAGGTGAGGCCAATGAATAAAACATATTATATCTGTAAATATACACCTGTAGAACTGCTGGAATCACTGGGGGCAAAGTGCGAGATCTTAAATACCATGCCCAAAGGCTTCGAGCTGGCGGAGCAGATCGCCCATCCCAATATCTGCGGCTTTGGAAAAACTTTGCTGGAAGCCGTGCTGGATGGGAAGGTAAAGGAGCTGGTGCTGGTAAACTGCTGCGATACCATCCGCAGTGTGTGCGATGTGCTGGAGGACAGCGGGAAGCTGGACTTCCTCTATATGCTGGACATTCTTCACAGCCAGGACGCCTGCAGCAGGGAAAAGACAGCGGAGGAAATAAAAAGACTGGTTAAGGCGTACAGCGCTTACAAAGGAACAGAATTCGATGAAAATAGATTCCGTGAGGCCTTCCATCAGCCGAAAAAGCCGAAGGGTCCCCACTTAAATGTTCTTGGAGCCCGTATGGGAACGGAGCTTTTTCAGATGGTGGAAAAGCTGATGCCTCTTCCGGTGGAGAACGCCACCTGTGTGAATAACCGGTCTGTGGGAAGTATGGTTCCACCGGAAAATGTGGGGTTTGATGAGCTTATGGACTGGTACGCGGGAGAGCTTTTATGCCAGGCGCCCTGTATGCGGATGATGGACCATTCCGGAAGAAAACAGCTTTACAATGATCCGGATTTAAAGGGGATCATCTACCATACGGTTAAATTCTGCGATTTCTATAGCTTTGAATATTCGGAGATAAAGGAACATACGGATATTCCGCTTTTAAAGATAGAATCTGATTATACGCTTCAGAGCAGCGGGCAGCTTATGACCCGCCTGGAGGCTTTTGCGGAGACCATCACCCAGGACGAAGAAAGGGGAAAGGAGATAAAAATGGGTAAAGGATATTTTGCAGGGATCGACAGCGGATCTACAAGTACGGATGTAGTGATCCTGGATAAAGAAAAAAAGATCGTGGCGGGGATCGTGCTGCCTACAGGGGCGGGAGCTGCCATCGGCGCGGAGAGGGCCCTTTCGGAGGCATTAAAGGAAGCAGACCTTTCCCGGGAGGATATTGACGCCCTGGTCACTACCGGGTATGGGCGCACCGCCATCCAGGAAGGGGATAAAAGTATAACGGAGATCACCTGTCACGCCAAAGGCGCCCATTATCTGGATCCAGAGGTGCGCACGGTGGTGGACATAGGAGGCCAGGACAGCAAGGTGATACGGATCGATGAAAACGGAGCTGTAGAAAATTTTGTCATGAACGATAAGTGCGCGGCGGGTACCGGGCGTTTTCTGGAAATGATGGCCAGGACTATGGAGATGGATCTGGATCATATGAGCCAGGCGGGGCTTAAGTATAACGAAGATATCACCATTTCCAGCATGTGCACGGTGTTTGCGGAGTCGGAGGTGGTCTCTTTGATCGCTCAGAATAAAGAGACGGACGATATTGTCCATGGCCTGAACAAGGCGGTCGCCACAAAGACGGCGGCGCTGGCCAAGCGTGTGGGCGGACAGGAAAAATACATGATGACAGGAGGCGTTTCCAAGAATAAGGGTCTGGTAAAGACACTGGAGGAAAAGCTTGGAACCTCTCTGGTGATCCATAAAGACGCCCAGCTCTGCGGCGCATTGGGAGCGGCCTTATTTGCCCTTGAGATGACAGATGCAGGAAAGGCTTGAGAAATCTGAAAGAATATACTACAATTAAAAAAGGACAAACTTCAGTTACGTTTGTCGTTTGCTATTAGAAACTATAAGAAAACAGAAGCAAAAGGTTACAGGTCACCGTGTGGCCGGTAACAGCGAAAGAGGCAGCGAGTATGAAATACGATTTTACAAGTATTATTGACAGACATGGCAAAGACGCCATTGCAGTGGATGGCCTGGGGATGCCGGGAAGTGGATTTCCCGATGCCCCGAAGGAAGGATTTGACCCGATTCCCATGTGGGTGGCAGATATGAATTTCCCTGTGGTGCCCACTGTCCCGGAAGCTATGATAGAGAGAGCGAAACACCCTGCATACGGATATTTTTCTCCCAGAAAAGAGTATTATGATTCCATCATCAAGTGGCAGGAAACCAGAAATAAAGTGCAGGGCCTTACGCCGGAGCATATTGGTTATGAGAACGGCGTCCTGGGCGGCGTGATCAGCGCATTGAATGTATTTTGTTCCAAGGGGGACAAGGTGCTGCTGCACTCCCCCACTTACCTGGGCTTTACCCAGTGTCTCCATAATAACGGCTATGATATGATTTTGAGTCCCCTAAAAAAAGACGAAGATAATGTCTGGCGCATGGATTTTCAGGACATGGAAAAGAAGATCGCGGAGAATAAAATCCACGCGGCGGTATTTTGTTCCCCCCATAATCCCTGCGGAAGAGTCTGGGAGCGGTGGGAATTAGAAAAGGCAATGGAGCTGTTTAAAAAATACGATGTGTATGTAGTGTCAGACGAGATCTGGTCGGATCTTACCCTTGAAGGGTACTATCATATTCCCACCCAGTCTGTAAACGAAGACGCGAGGATGCGGACAGTGGCATTATATGCCCCGTCTAAGACCTTTAACCTGGCAGGGCTTGTAGGCAGCTACCACATTATATATAATAGTTGGATCCGGGAAAGGGTGGAGAAGGAATCTTCTCTTTCTCATTACAACAGCATGAACGTCCTTTCTATGTATGCTCTTATAGGCGCCTATAAGCCGGAGGGCTATGAATGGGCAGATGAGCTTCGGAAAGTGCTTACGGAGAACGTAGCTTACGCCTGTGAGTATATAAAGGAACATTTTAAAGGGGTAAAGGTTTCCAGGCCCCAGGGAACATACATGCTTTTTGTGGATTGTGAAGAATGGTGCCGTGATCACGGAAAGACCATTGACGAAGTGATCAAAGCAGGATGGGATGTGGGAGTGATCTGGCAGGACGGCCGGCAGTTCCATGGAAACTGCCATGTGCGTATCAATCTGGCACTTCCATTATCCAGAGTAAAAGAAGCCTTTGACAGAATGAGCAGATACGTTTTTGTTGATTGATAAATAGGTAACCGGAAGAATCACAAGGGATACTTCCGGTTTTTTCTTAATGGAGAGTGCGGGATGAATATATTGTTTGTAGGCTCCGGGGATATTACGGCTAATTACCTGGCGGATCGCTTGTACCGGGAAGGGCATAATATTTCCTGGGCAACAAAGGAAGAAAAAAGTCTCCTGCTGAAAAAGGAATTTAAAGGAAAGATATACAGGGAAGGCTATCGGACGAGTGTTCTCAATGGGATTCTGCGCCTGCAGGGAATTGACACGGTTGTATTCGCATATGAAACCTATGTGGGAGAGGACGAAGAAGAGAGGGAATCCCTGATCCCTGCCTTGCAGAATACTTTAAAAGCTCTGGAAAATCATAAGATAAAGCATTTTGTCTATCTTTCTACAGTGGAGCTGGATTATGAACAGGTTCTTACGCCTAAGCTTGCGGAGATCGAATACGGGGAAAAGCTGTGCAGATCCTGTCAGGAAAGGAAGGGCCTGCCGCTGCTCATTCTTCGGATGGGAATGTGTTTTGGACGGTATTCCTTGGATAAAATGGGATATGTGGGAAGGACTATAGTAAACGCTCTTTTGGACAAGCCTGTAATATGCCGCTGTTCTCCGGACAGCTATGTGGATCTGATTTACGGGGAGGACGCGGCTGTGGCAGCAGGAAATCTTCTGGAATTGGATAAACAAGGGACGTATCGGATACTTTCCGGCCATCCGGTTTCTATGAAAGAACTGCATGATATTTTGGAAGTAATTATAAAAAAGCCTATTCAGGTAACTTATCTGAACGAAGAAAAAACATTATCCAGGGAAGCGCATCAGGAAATGAGCCGGAAGCTGAAAGAAGAAACCGGTTGGATACCTTTTTATCTCATTAAGGATAAGGGCGGCGGAATTATCTGGACTGCGGTAGATTCCTATAAAAAGAAAGGGCAGGAAGAAAAGAGCAGTGCAGGGAAAAAAGAATTTAAAGTATTGACCTTCTTAAAAAAGTATTCAGGCATAAAAGGGGTACTGGAAGCGCTTGTGCTCTTTGGGCTCATGCTTTTGATCCTGCCTTTTACCAGAGAAGCTACGGACCTGCGGTATGTGGACGTAAGACTCGCGTATATTGCCATGATTTCGGCTATGTTCGGGATGAAGATCGGTATTTTTTCTACCTTTCTGGCCTGCGTTTCCTATGTGTATGATCTGGGACGCGAGGGGATAGACCTTACTTATCTTATATATAGTGTAGATACTTGGATTCCTTTTATCATATACGGGGCCACCGGCGCTGTTCTGGGCTATATGTCCGACCGGAAGCAGGACAGGATCGATGAGGTGGAAGAGAAGTATGGAAATCTTTATGAAAGATATGATTTTTTAAAGGATATCCATAAAGAGGCCCTGGAGGTGAAGGGACGGCTTCAGCAGCAGATTTCTGCCAGCAGGGAGAGCTTTGGAAAGGTATATGAAGTAACCGAGAAGCTGAATACCTTAAGCCCGGATAAGATCTTTTACCAGGCCGTGGATGTGGTATCGGATACCATCGGAGAGTGCAGGAGCGCTATCTGGCTGGTGGGTTCTAAAGACAGCCATTTCGCCAGAAGAATAGCCTGCTCCGGATCTTTAGGAGAAGAGCTGCCAAATTCTCTGGAACTGGATGAATATCCTCTTTTGCAGGAGGGATTTGAGGAAGAGAATCTGTTTGTAAACCGTAAACTTAAGGACGGTTATCCGGATTTTGCGGCTCCTGTATATCGGGGCGGCAGGACGGTTGCCTTTGTGGCGCTGTACGGACTTGCTGCAGAGAAATATACGCTGTACTACCAGAATTTATTTAAAGTGTTGGTGGGGATGATCGAAAACAGTCTAATCCGCGCCATGGAATACGAGGAAAAGAGAAAAGGCGAGATTTATCTGCCGGATACGGAATTTTTAAAAGCGGATGAATTTTTAAGTAAAGTAAAGCTTATGGAGCAGGAAAAGGAAAAATCTCATCACACGTATATCCAGATCAAAATCTTAAACTGGGAGAAAGAGAAGCTTCCTGAACTTTCCGCTAAGGTCAGCAGTCTGATACGGGAAAATGACTTTGCAGGTTTTGACAAAGCAGGGAACTTAAGAGTGCTTCTGGTAAATGCGTCCGGAACAGATCTTCCTCTGATACAAAAGAGATTTGCAGGACGGGATATGGAGGTCGTTTTATGGTAACGGCATTTGCGATGACCATGGATAAAGTGATCGTAGTCCTTGTTTTTTTGTATATCCTGATGGTGGGAATTTACGCATATGACAAATTCTGGATGCACGGGAGCCTGCAGGAAACGGTGTTTACCCTGCTTTTATGTATTGCCCTTCCAGGAGTTGGATTTGCAATTGTCTGGCTTAAGGATTACTATTCGGAGAGAAAGACAGAGAAGGATTACCGGGAGATTTATGAGGGAGATTCTTTTTTTCAGGACGAGCTGCGGGTACTTCGGCCCTTGAATAAAGATAAAGAATTGAATAATGTCCCTATGGAAGAAGCGCTTGCCATTAACGATTATGAGCTTCGCCGGAAAA
>DWYZ01000152.1 GCA_019118425.1 Candidatus Blautia faecavium
TATATGATTTATTTCTTGTTTTACAGAAAACTTGATGCTATAATGAAACCGCATTAAGAGTTCTGGACAGAAAGAACCATAATAAGAATAAATCAGGAGGATTTCAGAATGAAAATCAACAAATTATTTGCAGCAGTATTATCAGCTAGCATGATTATAGGCAGCAGTACAGCGGCTATGGCAGCGCCAAGTATGATGAATGCCTTAGACACAAATCAGGTTAGCGCTAGCGAGGGAACAGTCACAGTTACAGAAATGTCTGTAGAAGATTTAAGCGCACAGTACGGCGAAGAGGCTGGCGCAGTAGCAGAAGCAATCCAGTCCGCTGACGTAAACAGCACTTTATCTGAAATTTTTGAGACCGCTCTTGGAACAGATGGACTGGCAAGTCTTGAAATCAAACTGTTCACAGACGGCGTAGAAGGAGAGGCAGTTGATCTGGAGAGCATGAAGGTTCTTTCCCCTGTTGTTGACTTACAGCTTGACGGTGTAGAGCCTACAGAGGAGAATCCGGTAGACGTTACTTTTACAGCAAACAATGCTACAGATGACATTGATGTATATGTACTTCACCTGTGTGATGGCCATGGCTGGGAAATCCTTTCCACAGAGAAGGCAGCAGATAACCAGGTAACAGCTCCGTTCCATTCTTTATCTCCGGTTGCCCTTGTTTATGCAGATGCAGCTGAGGATACAGAGGCAGTGGAGTCTCCGGCTACAAAATAATTTTGTTTCCATACAGTGTATGATGTCTGTACTCCCCGGAAAATTAAGGGATAGTATAAGAATGGATTTTGGCGGGACATTTGTCCCGCCTTTTCTTTATGTCCTTTCCCGCATCCATTTTTGCAGGAATTCCGCCTGTTCCTGGTCGGAGATCATCTGAGAGGCGGCGTCGTTTCCCGCTGCCAGGCAGCAAAACAGGACCAACGCCTGAAGTGCAAAGAATAACAGAAGAAACAAGATCATGTAAAAGCCTCCTTAATTATTGATATTTTACAGTATTATCATATTTAAGAAAATTATGCGGCAAATATGGTAAGATTATGATATAATTAAAAATACGTCTGGGTTTAGACGTAATTTTTTCTTTTGGAGGGAACCATGCGAAAGACAGAATTTAAAGTACATACCATTTATTCCAGAGAGGACATCCTGCAGATGGAAAAGGTGTCAGGGAGAAAAATGCGGCATTTAGGGCTTGGCATTACCGGCGCTGTTTTTATTTTGTATCTGGCTGTGGTCCTTTGGGAAGTGGTGCAGGGAGACGGACATGCCTGTATTTTTCCTTTTATTTCCGGCGGAGTTTTAGATGTGGTTCTGCTGGCCATCCTGGCGATCTGCTTTGTCATGATCTTTTGTATGCCGTATTTACAGAGGCATAAGATTTTGAAAGATCTGCCGGGAGGAGTATTAAAGGCAAACTATTATTTCTATGAAAGAACCTTCCAGTATGGATGGGGCGAGACTTTTACCACGGTAGGCTACGTGGAAATCCAGGAATTTATCAGTCTTCCAAACAGTTTTTACATCAAAGCAAAGGATGTTTCCTATTGGGTGAAAAAGTCAGACTTTCAGGTAGGCACACCAGAAGAGTTCCTGGAATTTATGAAGGGAAAAGTAAAATGTAAAGTAATTGAAAAGACGGCCTGAGAAGCAAAAGGCATTGTCCCGGAATAAGGTAAAGAAAGTACATTTTTTGGAGAGGGACTATGCATCAGGAACGTTATACAGGAAGAGGAATAGGGGTAGCGGTGCTGGACACCGGTATATATCCCCATATGGATTTTGATAACAGGATATGGATGTTTTTTGATTTCCTTTCTCATAGAAGCAGCCCCTACGATGACAATGGACACGGAACCTGTGTGGCAGGGATCCTAGGGGGCAGCGGAAAGGCCTCTTACGGAAAATATAAAGGTATGGCGCCGGGATGCGGCATCGTCGCTCTTAAGGTGCTGGACCGGTTTGGAAACGGAAACAAGGAAGATGTTCTAAGAGCCTTTCGCTGGCTTTT
Source organism: Candidatus Blautia faecavium (assembly GCA_019118425.1). Taxonomy (GTDB): domain Bacteria; phylum Bacillota; class Clostridia; order Lachnospirales; family Lachnospiraceae; genus Blautia_A; species Blautia_A faecavium. The sequence continues at coordinate 2,018 of DWYZ01000152.1, forward strand.
GCGGTATAAAGAACAGTATCGGATACGTGTAGTCAACATTTCTGTGGGAACTACTTATAAGACAAAAGATGAACATTTCGCCCTGATCCAGGCAGTGGAAGAGCTGTGGGATGCAGGGCTTATAGTGGTAGCTGCGGCGGGGAACCAGGGACCTTCTCCGGGAAGTGTGACAGCTCCCGGATGCAGCAAGAAGATCATAACTGTGGGTTCCAGCGATATGCTTCAGGGAAATGGGGCAGTCTCCGGAAGGGGGCCTACCTTTGAATGTGTATGCAAGCCGGATCTGGTAGCACCGGGAAGCCGGATCACTTCCTGTGCGCCGGGCAGGGATTTCCCATATGCTGCCAAAAGTGGCACTTCCATGTCCACGCCTCTTGTCTCCGGGGCAATCGCAAGGGCGCTGGAAAAAAATCCGTCTCTTACCAATGTGGAAATAAAGATGATGCTCAAAGAGAGCGCAGATGACATGGGATTGCCTCATAACCAGCAGGGATGGGGGAAATTTAACTGCAAAAGGTTTTTATCCCTTTAAAATTCTGCTGTTTTGTATAAATGTGCTGCGGTAAAGTATAAAAGCGTTGACGGATGAAAAGATTTCCGCTACAATGATAGACAAAATGATATCAAAGGACGTATTTGGTATCGCAAACATACGAGGAGAGGATAGAACATGCAGAACAGACAAGTAAAAATGGACCAACATACGAATCTTCTTCAATTGGAAGAGCATATGTACCCGCTGGTAGATGTGGAGACTCCAAATGTTTTCCGTAATCTTTTTCCTTATTCTGAGGTTCCAAAGATTGCCTTTAACGATCGAATCGTTCCCCATCATATGCCGGATGATATCTGGATCACAGACACCACTTTCAGGGACGGACAGCAGTCCAGGGCGCCCTATTCCACAGAGCAGATCGTAAGGATCTACGATTACCTGCACAAACTTGGGGGACCGGAAGGCAGGATCCGCGCATCCGAATTTTTCCTGTACAGCAAAAAAGACAGGGACGCGGTAGAAAAGTGTATGGAAAGAGGCTATGAATTTCCGGAAGTAACCAGTTGGATCCGTGCAAGCAAAAAAGATTTTGAACTTGTCAGAGACATGGGTATGAAAGAGACCGGGATTTTAGTAAGCTGTTCCGACTATCACATTTTTTATAAGATGAAGATGAGCCGCCGCCAGGCTATGGAGCATTATTTAAGTATCGTAAAGGAATGTCTGGAGATCGGTGTGGCGGTGAGGTGCCATCTGGAGGACATCACCAGAGCGGATATTTACGGCTATGTGATTCCCTTCTGTCTGGAACTTATGAAGCTGCGCCAGGAATACGGCATTCCGGTAAAGGTGCGCTGCTGTGACACCATGGGATATGGCGTGAACTATCCTGGTGCTGTGATTCCCCGTTCTGTGCCGGGAATTATCTATGGCATTATGGTCCATGCGGGCGTACCGTCAGAGCTCATCGAGTGGCATGGACATAACGATTTTTATAAAGCGGTCAGCAATTCTACCACAGCATGGCTGTACGGTGCCTGCGGTGTGAATACTTCTCTCTTCGGCATTGGTGAGAGAACGGGAAATACGCCTTTGGAGGCCATGGTCTTTGAGTACGCCCAGCTTCGCGGAAACCTTGGGGGAATGGATACTACGGTGATCACAGAGCTGGCGGAATACTACGAAAAAGAAATTGGCTATAAGATTCCGCCCCGTACACCTTTTGTTGGAAAGAACTTTAATGTGACAAGGGCTGGCATCCACGCCGACGGACTTTTAAAAAACGAAGAGATCTATAATATTTTCGATACGGACAAATTTTTAAACCGTCCGGTAGAAGTGGCTGTTTCCAATACTTCCGGTCTGGCAGGCATTGCCCACTGGATGAATACCCACTATCATTTAAAAGGGGAGAAACAGGTGGAGAAAAACTGTGATCTTGTTAAAAAGATCAAGGAATGGGTAGACGCCCAGTATGACGAAGGCCGTGTGACCGTTATGTCAGACGCCGAGCTAGAGGATATCGTAGCCAGATATTGTGAAGAACTGGGAATTACATTGGCATAGAAAGCTGTAATTGATCCGAAATGTGCAGACCAGTGAGATATAAATTATTTTGCGGAATGAAAACAAAACAAACAGGAGGAGAAAATGAAGAAAATTCAAATGCAGACGCCCCTTGTGGAGATGGACGGCGATGAAATGACAAGAATTCTATGGAAGATCATTAAGGAAGAGCTCCTTCTTCCTTATATCGATCTGAATACAGAGTATTACGACCTGGGTCTTGCCCATCGTAATGAGACAGACGATCAGGTGACCATAGACGCCGCAGAGGCCACGAAAAAATATAAAGTGGCTGTAAAATGCGCAACCATCACCCCTAACAAGGCAAGGATGGAAGAATATGACCTGAAAAAAATGTATAAAAGCCCCAACGGAACCATCCGCGCCATTTTGGATGGAACCGTATTTCGCGCCCCTATCGTGGTAAAGGGAATCGAGCCTTGCGTAAAGAACTGGAAAAAACCGATCACCCTGGCCCGTCATGCCTACGGAGACATTTATAAAAATACAGAGTTTTATATTGATAAGCCAGGTGAGGCAAAGCTGGTATTTACAGCAGACGATGGGGAAGAACGCAGCGAGACGATCCAGCGTTTTGATAAGCCGGGCGTACTTCTTGGCATGCATAATCTGGACGCGTCTATTGAAAGCTTTGCGAGAAGCTGTTTCAATTACGCTCTGGACACGAAACAGGACGTTTGGTTTGGCTGTAAGGACACGATCTCCAAGACCTATGACGGCCGTTTTAAAGAAATTTTCAACAGGATTTATGAAGAAGAATTTAAGGAGAAATTTGACGCAGAGCATCTGACTTATTTTTACAGCCTGATCGATGACATTGTAGCCCGCGTGATGAAAGCGGAGGGCGGATTTATCTGGGCCTGCAAAAATTATGACGGAGATGTAATGAGCGATATGGTTTCTTCTGCCTTCGGCTCTCTTGCCATGATGACCTCTGTCCTTGTTTCTCCTCATGGCTACTATGAATATGAGGCTGCGCACGGTACAGTACAGCGGCATTACTACAGACATCTGGAAGGAAAAGAAACTTCTACTAATTCCGTTGCCACTATATTTGCATGGACGGGAGCCCTTCGAAAGAGAGGGGAGCTGGACGGCAATAAAGAACTTTCAGATTTTGCAGATAAGCTGGAAAAAGCTACCAAGTCTACTATAGAAAGCGGAAAAATGACAAAGGATCTGGCTCTTATTACAGAAATGAAAAATCCGAAAGTCTTAAACAGCAGAGAATTCATCCTGGCAGTAAAAGAAAAGCTGGATAAATCTCTGTAAGAAAAGAAAGAGGATAAAGCATAAAAGAACTGGCGGTTACGCCAGTTCTTCCCATTTTTCGTAAAGTTCTTCTAGTTCTTTTTGAAGGGCTTCTTTTTCTTTGCTCAATTCTGTACACCGGGCTACATCCGTGCATACCTCAGGAAGGACCAGTGTGGCATCGATCTCCTTATCTCTGGTTTCCAGCTCTTCAATACGGGCTTCTACCTTTTTCAGATCGTTTTCCCTTTTCCGCTTCATTGCCTGTTCTTCTTTTTGCTGCTGCCAGGTGAGCTTGTTTTCAGAAGGCGCGGCGGAAACTTCTTCCTGTTTTTGAACCGGGGCGTAGATTTCTGTAAGTTCTTCTTTTTTCTCAAGATAGTAATCGTAATCCCCGATATAATTTACAATGGCCTGGTTGGTCAGATCCATGATCCTGGTGGCCGTCTGATTGATAAAGTAACGGTCGTGGGATACATAGAGTACAGTTCCAGTATAGCTGTTTAATGCCTCCTCCAGGATTTCCTTGGAAGTGATGTCCAGATGGTTAGTAGGCTCGTCCAGGATCAGAAAATTCGCCTCAGAAAGCATGAGCTTGGCCAGTGATACCCGGCCCCGTTCTCCTCCGGAGAGGGAAGAGATCAGGTTAAATACCTCGTCCCCGGTAAATAAAAAGGCGGCTAGCATGTTTCGTATCTCTGTCTCCGTTAGGGTGGGATAGGTATCGGAAATCTCCTGAAAAATAGTTTTATCCTGGTGGAGGACATGGTGTTCCTGATCATAATAACCAATCTGCACCTTGGAACCAAGGGTAAACTTTCCTGTATCGGCAGGAAGAAGTCCGTTTAAAATTTTTAAAAGGGTAGTCTTGCCTGTTCCGTTATTTCCGATGAGGGCTACCCGCTCACCCCGCTTGATCTCAAAGGAGATTCCTGTAAAGAGGGTCTGGCCAGGAAAGGATTTAGACAGCCCTTCCACAGTCAGCACATCGTTCCCGCTTACATATCTAGGCTCAAGGACAAGGCGCATCTGGTCGTTGATCTCCGTGGGTTTTTCAAGACGCTGGATCTTGTTCAGCATTTTTTCCCTGCTCTCAGCCCGGCGGATGGATTTTTCACGGTTAAAGGATTTTAGCTTGGCAATGACTGCTTCCTGGTGTTTGATCTCTCTTTGCTGATTTAAAAAGGCCTTATACTGGGCATCGCGGATCTGGGCCTTTTTTACCGCATAGGCAGAGTAGTTTCCATCGTATACGCGAACCTGTCCGGCCTCAATTTCCACGATTTTTGATACTACTTTGTCGAGAAAATAGCGGTCGTGGGAGACGATGAAAACCGCTCCGGGATAATTGATCAGATAGGTTTCCAGCCAGGATATGCTTTCCATATCCAGGTGGTTGGTGGGCTCGTCCAGAAGAAGAATGTCCGGTTTGGAAAGAAGGAGCTTGCCTAAGGCAACTCTTGTTTTCTGCCCGCCGGAGAGAGTTTCAATCTCTCTGGAGAAATCTTCTTCTGTAAATCCGAGACCTTTCAACACGCCGGTAAGTTCGCTTTTATAGGCGTAGCCGTTTTCCGCTTCGAAATCGTGAGTAAGGCGCGTATATGTATTCATCAGGCTTTCCAGAGCTTCTCCCTGGACATGCTTCATGTCCTGCTCAATTTGCCTCATACGTTTTTCCATATCCAGGATGTGCTGTTTGGTAGTCAAAAGCTCTTCATAGATCGTGCGGCTTCCATGGATGTCCTGATACTGAGCCAGGTATCCGATATTTTTATCCCGGGAGATCACTACGGACCCGGAATCTTCAGGGAGCTCATCCATGATGATGCGCAGAAGAGTAGTTTTTCCTGCGCCGTTGCTGCCGATAAGAGCTGCTTTTTCCCGTTCCTCTATATGAAAAGACGCGTCGTTTAAAATCACTTTATCACCAAAAGCCTTACACAGATTCTGACATGATAAAATCATAACGATTCCTCCAAAATTTGATAGTACAAGCACTCTCAATTATAACGGAAACGAAAATTTTGTAAAGTAAAATCGAATATTTATAACAAACAGCAAAGAAATTTATGATTTACTATAAAAAAGATAAGGGAAAATGCAAAAACTTGTTATAAGACCTCAACTTTAATTGACAAGAAAATGTCATTTCGATATAATTAGCATAGTATTATAAGGAGGGGAAAATTGTGGAGTCAAAAGAAATTTCAAAGGCGGTGATCAAGAGACTGCCACGTTATTACCGCTATCTGGGCGAATTAATGGAGGAAAATGTAGAGCGGATCTCTTCCAATGATCTGAGCAAAAAAATGCATGTCACTGCTTCTCAGATCCGTCAGGACCTTAATAACTTCGGCGGGTTCGGCCAGCAGGGCTATGGCTATAACGTACGTTATCTTTATACGGAAATCGGTAAGATCCTGGGACTGGATACGGTGCATCCCATGATCATCCTGGGAGCGGGAAATTTAGGACAGGCCCTTGCCAATTACGTAGATTTTGAAAAAAGAGGATTTAAGCTGGTGGGGATCTTTGATGTAAACCCGGTGTTGGAAGGAATTGCAGTACGGGGAATAGAGATCCAGCTTTTAAGCGAGCTTCCTCTGTTTTTGAAGGAGAATCAGGTGGAGATCGCGATCTTGACCCTGCCTAAGAACAAAGCGAAGGAAATGGCTAATATTTTAGTGGAAAACGGCATCAAGGCGATCTGGAATTTTGCCCACATTGACCTTGACACTCCACAAGACGTGATCGTAGAAAACGTACATCTGTCAGAGAGCCTGATGACGCTGTCCTATAACCTGAGCCAATACCGCCAGGAGCACATCGAAAAATAAAAGCTGTTTAGGAAGAAAGAACCCTTTCTTCCTGTCCATGGAAGTGCGCTGCTGCCTGAAAGAGACTCTGGCAGCAGCCTTTTCTTTTCAGGCTGAAGAAAAATAGTAAAGACAAAGGGGTGAGGATATGAAAGAAATCGTTACTTGCAGTGAAATGAAAGAATTAGATCACAGGACCATAAAGGATATGGGCGTCCCCTCCTGCGTACTTATGGAACGTGCAGCCCTTAAAGTAGTGGAGGAGATGGAAAAGGATTTTACAGACAGCGAGCATATCCTTGTGGTATGCGGCAGAGGGAACAATGGCGGAGACGGCATTGCCATTGCCAGGCTTCTCCATTTAAAAGGAGTACGGGCGGAGATCCTTCTGGCCGGAGGAGAGAAAGGGATGACAGAGGATGCGGCCCTTCAGTACAGGATTGCTGAAAATTATGGAGTACCTTTTGTGAATAACCCGCATTGGAGTGAATATACTACTATAGTAGATGCTATATTTGGCGTGGGACTGCAAAGAGATGTGGAAGGAAAATATTACCAGCTTATCCGTCAGATGAACGAAGCCCATGCCCGGAAGGTTGCAGTTGACATTCCTTCCGGTGTAAACGGGGATAACGGAAGAGAGATGGGAATCGCATTCCTTGCAGATCTGACCGTAACCTTTGCATTCCGGAAACGGGGCCTATGCTTTTATCCCGGACGTATGTATGCGGGAAGGACAGTGGTGGCCGATATCGGCATCTACGGCGGCAAAGACAAGGTAAATCAGACATGGCATCTGGAAAGAAAAGACATGAAGCGCCTGCCTGAAAGAGTGGCCTACGGAAATAAAGGGACTTTTGGAAAGGTTCTCTTGGTAGCCGGATCGGAAGGAATGTGCGGAGCTGCGTTTTTAAGCGGGGCTGCGTCGTTTGCGGCAGGAGCAGGTATGGTAAAGATCCAGACTGTGGAGGAAAACAGGATTCCTCTGCAGACCCTGCTTCCGGAGGCGATCGTTTCCTGTGCTTTTAATGAGGAGGAAAACGAAAAAGCTCTTGACTGGTGCGATGTCATTGTCATAGGACCGGGGCTTGGTATGTCCGGAAAGAGCAGGGAGCGTGCACAGTGGTTTCTTTCCAGAGGACACAGCGCGGGAAAACCTGTGATCGCCGATGCAGATACATTAAACTTATTGGCAATGTACCCTGAATGGCGTAAGTATCTGGGCGAAAAAATGATAGTGACGCCCCATTTAGGTGAAATGAGCCGGCTTTGCGGCAGGAGCATCGGAGAAATCCAGAATACCATGGCTGAGACGGCCGCTGAATTTTCAAGAGAGACGGGTGCGGTCTGTGTTCTGAAGGACGCATGTACGGTGATCACAGACGCAGTGGGAAACACCTGCCTGAATCTGTCTGGAAATGCAGGAATGGGTACTGCAGGCAGCGGCGATGTGCTTTCCGGCGTACTGGCGGCAGTATGCTGTATGTATCTGCCTTATCCTGAGACTGCGCCGGACATGGGAATGCAGGCTGCCCTTGGAGTTTATCTTCATGGGATTGCCGGAGATATGGCGGCGAAAAAGCTGGGAATGCACGGTATGACAGCAAGAGATATTATCAGGATGCTGCCGGAGGCTTTAAAAAAAGAGGTAGAAGCTAATGGCAGAATACAGGATGGAGGAAAACATGAAAGAGCATAAGAGAGTAAGGGCGGTTATATCATTAGATGCCATTGCCCATAACTTCCAGGAAATGAAAAATCAGATTGCGGAAGGAACAAAGATCATTGCAGTGATCAAGGCAGACGGATACGGACACGGAGCGGACGCAATTGCCAGACTGATCCATGATTACGATTATATCTGGGGATTTGCCACAGCTACAGCGGAGGAGGCTTTAAAGCTGCGCCAGGCAGGGGTAACGAAGCCTGTGCTGATTCTGGGGCTTGTGTTTGAAGAATATTTTAAGGAACTTATCGAACAGGATATCCGGATAGCCGTGTGTGATCTGAATACGGCACGGAAGCTGAATGAGGAAGCAAAAAGGCAAAAGAAAACAGTACATATTCATCTGGCTGTAGACACGGGGATGTCCAGGATCGGTTATGCGGATGTGCCGGATAATATAGACGAGATCAAGGAAATTTCCATGCTGCCTTATTTGGATATAGAAGGGATGTTCACTCATTTTGCCAGGGCAGACGAGTATGACAGGAGCCCTGCTCTTTTGCAGCTGGACAGGTATTTGGTCTTTTTGGATATGCTGGAGCAGGCGGGAATCCATATTCCTGTGCGCCATTGCTCTAACAGTGCCGGGATCATCCGGGTTCCGGAAGCTAATTTAAGTGCTGTGCGGGCAGGAATTACCATTTACGGGATCTATCCTTCTGACGAGGTGGAAAGGGATGTGATCCGGCTTTGGCCGGCTATGGAACTGAAAAGCTCCGTCTCCTATGTGAAAGGAGTAGAGCCGGGGAAAGAAATCAGCTACGGAGGAACCTATGTGACCGATCGCCACTCCAGGATCGCGACTATCCCTGTAGGCTATGCGGACGGCTATCCCCGGACCTTATCCGGAAAAGGCTGGGTATTGATCCATGGAAAAAAGGCGCCTATCCGGGGACGCGTCTGCATGGATCAGTTTATGGTCGATGTGACGGATATTCCGGATGTAAAACCAGGAGATGAGGTGACCCTGATCGGAAGAGACGGAGAGGAATGTATCCATGTGGAAGAATTAGGAAAACTGAGCGGAAGATTTTCCTATGAATTTGTATGTGAGATCAGTAAGCGCGTTCCCAGAGTTTATATAAAAGACGGAAAGATATGGGAAGAGCAGGACTATTATAAGGGGTAAGACTATTAAGACGATAACCACGCATGTATACACAAGAAAAATATGGAGATACTAATTCTAGAATACGGCGGATGCCGGAGACAGAATCGGAGTGTGAATTGTGTGGTAATAAAAAGAGGGGATATATTTTATGCAGATTTAAGACCAGTGGTGGGAAGTGAACAGGGCGGTGTGCGGCCGGTCCTGATCATTCAGAATGATGTGGGAAACCGGCACAGTCCCACCGTTATCTGCGCTGCCATTACATCTAAAATGAACAAGGCAAAACTGCCGACACATATTGAGATCGATGCTTCTGCTTATGGAATCGAGAAGGATTCCGTGATCCTTTTAGAGCAGCTGCGCACCATTGATAAAAGAAGACTGAAGGATAAGGTTTGCCACTTGGATCAGGTGATGCTGGACCGGGTGAACCATGCTCTTGAGATCAGTTTGGAACTGACGTTTTAAGACGGCAGGAAGGTGTTTATATCTTTTTGCCTGACAGAAGCCGGACCACAGCCCTTTTTGCGCTGAAAAAGATGGACACATGTCACACCGTAACCACGCACCCGCTGCGTGGTTACGGGCTAGTATGAATCAGCAAAGGATGTGGTCCGGCTTATTTCATCCCCCTGGCGCCCAGTGCCTTAAGGATATGAGGGATTTCCCGGGATTCTGACAGAATCTGATAAAAAGGTTCTTTTATATCCCAGAGATAATGGGCATCCGAACTGCAGAGGATCTGGCAGGAATGAAGATATGGGTTCGCTTTCTGGAGAGAATGCAGGTTCCTAAGGTCGTGGAGCTCTGCGCAGGTGAAGCTGCTCTTTGGAGGAATAAACCCCAGATTAGAGATCAGACTTGTAGAAGATTTATCCAGATGAGCCGGAAATGCCAGTCCATGATAGGAAGAGACAAGGGAATCCGTTTGTTCAAAAGAAATGTCTGTGGCATTGATCAGCAGATTTTCCACCCGCCCGGTCTCTTCGTCCTTTTCGTTTATGATCTGCTGTTTCCCAAAGATATGCTCTTTATTTTTTACAGGAAGCATATGTCCGTAAACATAAGCGTCAAAGGCCATGGCGTCCTCAAGAGAAGGAAACAGGCAGACCACATGGACCTCCTCGGCGGTACACAGCTCCATGCCCGGGATCACTGTGACTCCATATTCCTTTCCGTGATACATGGCTGCCGGACAGTTTTTGCAGGAATTATGATCTGTCAGAGCGATCACGTCCAGCCCTTTTACGGCAGCCATTCCCACTATATTCCCGGGCGTCATGTCATCGTCTCCGCAGGGAGAGAGACAGGAATGGATATGAAGGTCATAGTACAAGGGGATCATTGTTCCGCCCTCAGCCTGTGGATAGCCAGAGCTGTGTCAAAAATGGGCAGATCCGTCTCAAAGACCGTGATGCCTTCGTCTATGGCACACTTCTTATCACTTTCATTTAGATGGACTCCCTCTGCAAGGATCACACAGGCAGTGTCAGTAAGGGAAGCCACAGCAATGGTATTTTTATTGGCCATTACCGTTACCCAGGCGCAGCCGGAAGGAGCCTTGGACATGGCGATGCTCAGGAGGTCGCAGCAAAATACGCCGGTTATGGTTTCTTCCATTTTTCCCTGGGCAGCAAGCCTGCATTCTTTTATCCGGGCAATCTCTTTTACAGTCATATTAATCACATCCTTTCTGGCCGGCAGACAGCAAAGTTTAAATCTGCCGGTTTAAGTCTTTTAATTCATCCATTAATCTTTGGATATTTTCTTTTACTTCCGGAGGTGACGGAGCTTTAGATTCCTGCTGCTGGATGGTTCCGGCCAGGTTTTGTATCTCGTCTGACAGACGGTTTATGGAATCCCGGAATACATAAGTGCAGTCATTGATGCTGGCCTCTCCGCGGACAATATCCTCTGCAAGTGCCTGACAGGTCGGGGCTCCGCAGGAACCGCAGTCAAGACCGGGAAGCTGTTTGGTGAGGGACTCTACTGTTTTCATCATGTGCAGACTTTCTTTAAAAGTACTGCCTAAACGGAATACCGGTTCATATTCAATGCGGCCGTTCCATTTCAGATCCAGATCAGGATAAGATTCCAGGTGATTTTGGGCCACCGGAAGATAGCGGGTGATCTTTTTCGTCTTGCTCTCTGCCACATAAGGATTTTCTACAGTGAGGACGCCGCCTACACAGCCTCCGTTACAGGCGTTTAATTCTACGAATTTCAACCCATGTATTTTTTCGTCTTCTAATCCCTCCAGAACCCGCAGAACATTGACAATGCCGTCTGCGGCCAGATAGCTGTCAGTGATGATGCCTGCCGCTTCTCCGCCGCGGTTGCTCCAGCCAATGCCGATCCGTCCGGATTTAGAAAGAGGTGGCGCGTCTACGGCATGTTTCATATGAGGAAGAAGGAGGGGATAGACCTCTTTTATAGCTACCACGTTGTCGATATCGCTTTTTTCGATTCCCAGAGGGGCCTTGGCATAGGAAACCTTGGAAGGACAGGGAGAAATAAAGATGATCCCGATCTCCGAGGGGGAAAGCCCTGTTTTTTTGACAGCATTTTTACGTGCGATTTCCGCCGCAATCTCCACAGGGGGCTTCAGGGGAAGCAGCCTGGGAATCAGGGCCGGGAATTTTACCCGTACCAGCCGTACGATGGAAGGACATGCAGTGCTGATAAAGGGCGCTTCATCCTGGTGTTCTTTTATGTAGGCGCGGGTGGCTTCCGATACCAGCTCAGCAGCGGCGCTAACCTCAAAGACATCGTCGAAGCCCAGCTTTAATAAGGCGTTCAGTACAATATCCGGACTGGACAGGTTATTATACTGGGCATACAGAGAGGGAGCAGGAAGAGCAACTGTATATTTAAAGTTGTTCAGCACATCCAAAGAGTCATATTCCGGTATTTTCGCGTGGTGCGGACAGGACTGGACGCATCTGCCGCAGTCAACGCAGAATTTATCTATAATGTGCGCTTTTCCGTTATGTACCCGGATAGCCTGGGTAGGACACTGCTTAATGCAGTTGTAACAGCCTCTGCAGGCATTTTCATTCAGGCGTACGGAGCGTATAAATTTGTACATATTCATGGCGTTCACCTCCTAGATATGGACATCCATGGTGACAGTGGTACCCTTTCCCAGTGTAGACTCGATTTCCATACGGTCGGAATATTTTTTCATGTTAGGCAGTCCCATACCGGCTCCGAATCCCAGAGAGCGGACGTTTTCCGGCGCGGTGGAGTAGCCTTCCTCCATTGCCTTGGAGATATCCGGGATTCCTGGTCCTTGGTCTTTCAGGACGATCTTAATATTATCGTCGCTGATCTCCACAGTGATGATGCCTCCATTGGCATGGATGACCATATTGATTTCCCCTTCATACATGGCAATGGCCACCTTTCGGACAACCGTATTGCTGACTCCCATCATTTTCAATTTGTTTTTAATGTCGCTGCTGGCTTCCCCGGCTCTTGTGAAATCATCTCCGGGGATTTCATAGCGGAATGTGATGCTTTCGCTCATTTACGCACCTCCCCGAAGACCGTTTAAGTACAGGATGCCGCAAGTGGTAAACATATGGTGGGTGGTTGCAAGGATCACGATATTTTTTTCCCTGGCCAGACGCAGGATAGGCTCGTCCGGACTTTTTCCCCGGACAAAGATGATACAGACGATATCCAGCATTTCGGCAGTCCTGACTACCTGGGGATTGCATAGGCCAGTTACTAATATAGACTGTTCTTTGGCGTAGGCAAGAACATCGCTCATCATATCTGAGGAAAAAACGAATTCTGCATCCTGATCCAGCAGTTCCTCGCCGAATAGCACATGGGCATCCAGCAGTTCTTGAATAGTTCTGATCGTCATAAAGACCTCCTTTTGGTTCAGATGTCTGTGGCAAAGATTTTTATTAAGTATAACATTCATACTATTTAAAAACAATCAAATTATTTTCAAATAATAATGAGAAAAGTAGAGAAAAATGGGATGGAATAATGATAAAAACATATTTGTAGTAAAAATAGACAAATCAGTCTCTTGAATTTTGTGCAGAAATGCAGAAAAAATAAAAGAAATAGAAAATAGACTTGTTCTATGTTATGATAAATTTGTGACAGGAGTGTCAATATGTTAACGTGGTTATAGATAAGAGTGAGATGAGTATAAGAAATAAGATTTAAGAGGAGGTAAGAAAATGCAGCCAAAGAAGCAGACCGTTCCTTTTAAAGGAACAAAAGAGCAGGAAGACGCCCTGAAACAGGCGATCAAGGAGCTCAGAGAGGAAAAAGGAGCATTGATGCCTGTTCTCCAAAAGGCACAGGAAATCTACGGATATCTGCCCCTGGAGGTACAAAAGATCATTGCCAATGAGATGGAAATTCCTCTGGAGAGAGTATATGGTGTTTCTACTTTTTATTCACAGTTTACCCTGAATCCCAAGGGAAGAAACCGGATATCCGTCTGTCTTGGAACTGCGTGCTATGTTAAGGGTTCCGGAGATATTTACAATGCTTTGATGGAAAAGCTTGGGATCGTAGGTGGAGAATGTACGCCGGACGGAAGATTTTCCCTGGATGCCTGCCGCTGCGTAGGCGCCTGCGGACTGGCGCCCGTCATGATGGTAAACGATGATGTATATGGCCGTCTGACCGTGGATGATATAGACGGCATATTGGAAAAATATCAGTAAGCTTATGATGCCGGAAATTGCGCTGAATATATTGGATGTGGCGGAAAACTCCATCCGGGCCAAGGCGTCTCTTGTAGAGATCAGTGTGTCTGTCCGTCCGAAAGAGGACAGAATGGAAGTGATCATTCGGGATAATGGCTGCGGAATGGACACGGAACAGGTAAAAAAGGTACAGGATCCTTTTTTTACCACAAGAAAGACAAGGAAAGTAGGTCTGGGAGTACCTTTTTTTAAACAGGCTGCAGAGTGCACAGGAGGAACCTTTTCCATCACCTCAGAGAAGGGAAAGGGCACCCAGGTAAACGCTTCTTTTGTCTTGTCCAGTATAGACCGCATGCCCTTAGGCGACATCAGCGGGACCATACATACACTTGTGGTGTTTCATCCGGATAGGGATTTTATTTACCGTTATATCTATGATGATAAAAGTTTTGTTCTGGATACCAGGGAAATGAGAGAAATCTTAGGAGATATTTCTTTTCGGGAACCAGAAGTGTCGTCCTTTTTGTCGGAGTATCTAACGGAAAATAAGCAGACAGTGGACGGCGGCGTGGAAATTTAACCTTAGAAATGGAGGAAGTTTATGAAGACTCTGGAAGAATTAAAAGCGATCCGAGAAAAAATGGAAGGCAGGATCCATATGCGTTCGGAAGACGAAAAACAGATCCGCGTAGTTGTAGGAATGGCTACCTGCGGAATCGCCAGCGGGGCAAGGCCGGTTCTGACGACTCTCTCAGACGCGGTACAGGAATTGGGTCTGGATAATGTAATGGTGACACAGACAGGGTGCATCGGGCTCTGCCAGTATGAACCCATCGTAGAGGTGATACAGCCTGGAAAAGAAAAAGTAACTTACGTAAAGATGAATCCCGAGAAAGCCATGGAGGTAGTGAGACTGCACCTTGTGGACGGACAGGTGGTTACCAAATATACCCTTGGAGCTGAAAAAATAGGAGAAAAATAACGAAGAGGAGGCAAAAGATATGTATCGTTCACATGTTTTGGTGTGCGGGGGAACCGGATGTACTTCCTCGGGCAGCAAAAAAATCATAGAAAGATTGCAGCAGGAAATTAACGCGGCAGGTCTTGCCATGGAAGTTGGGGTTGTACAGACCGGATGTTTTGGCCTTTGTGCGCTTGGCCCTATTATGATCGTATATCCGGAAGGTAGTTTTTATTCCATGGTAAAAGAAGAAGATATTCCGGAGATCGTACAGGAACATCTGTTAAAGGGAAGAGTGGTAAAACGTCTTCTCTATGATGAGACGACGAAACAGGAGGAAGTTCTTCCCCTTCAGGAAACGAAATTCTATAAAAAGCAGAAAAGAGTGGCGCTTAGAAACTGCGGTGTTATAAATCCGGAAAATATTGAAGAATACATAGGTACAAGAGGATACGAGGCCTTAGGAAAAGTTCTTACCCAAATGACGCCGGATGAAGTCATACAGACTATGCTGGACAGCGGCTTAAGAGGAAGAGGAGGAGCCGGTTTCCCTACAGGTCTGAAATGGAAATTCGCAAAGCAGAATGACGCGGATCAGAAATATGTGTGCTGCAATGCAGACGAGGGCGATCCTGGGGCATTTATGGACCGTTCCATCCTGGAGGGCGATCCTCATGTGGTTTTAGAGGCAATGGCTATTGCCGGATACGCCATCGGCGCTTCCCAGGGATATATTTATGTACGTGCGGAATATCCCATTGCGGTAAAGCGGCTTCAGATCGCAATTGACCAGGCAAGAGAGTACGGTCTGCTGGGAAAAGATATTTTCAGCAGCGGCTTTGATTTTGATATTGAGCTCCGTCTTGGCGCGGGGGCTTTCGTATGCGGTGAGGAGACGGCTCTTATGACTTCCATCGAGGGCCGCAGAGGAGAACCCCGTCCCCGTCCGCCGTTTCCGGCATTAAAAGGTCTGTTCCAGAAACCGACAATTCTGAACAATGTGGAGACCTATGCCAATGTGCCAAGGATCATCTTAAACGGACCGGAATGGTTCGCCTCCATGGGAACAGAAAAATCCAAAGGAACGAAGGTATTTGCCCTTGGCGGAAAGATTAACAACACAGGTCTTGTGGAAATTCCTATGGGAACAACCCTCCGTGAGATCATCGAGGAGATCGGAGGCGGCATTCCTAACGGAAAGAAATTTAAGGCGGCTCAGACGGGAGGTCCGTCCGGCGGATGTATCCCAGCGGAGAAGATGGATGTTCCCATTGACTACGATAACCTGATCGCGATCGGCTCCATGATGGGATCCGGCGGACTGATCGTTATGGACGAGGATACCTGTATGGTGGATATCGCCAAGTTTTTCCTTGAATTTACTGTAGATGAGTCCTGCGGAAAATGTGCTCCCTGCCGTATCGGTACCAGGCGTATGCTGGAAATCCTGGAAAAAATCACGAAAGGCCAGGGAACCATGGAAGATCTGGATAAACTGGAAGAGCTCTGCGAGCATTTGAAAGCCAATTCTCTTTGTGCTCTGGGTCAGACAGCGCCGAATCCTGTAATTTCTACTTTGCGGTATTTCCGGGACGAGTACATTGCTCATATCGTAGATAAAAAATGTCCTGCAGGCGTCTGTAAGGATCTGCTCCAGTACAGGATCGATGCGGACAAGTGTAAAGGCTGTACCTTGTGTGCAAGAGTATGTCCAAACGGAGCGATCATCGGTGAGAAGAAACAGCCTCATATGATCAATCAGGATAAGTGTGTGAAATGTGGCGCTTGTATGGAAAAATGCCGCTTCGGCGCGATTTATAAAGAGTAATGGAGGAAGCAAACATGGAAAACGTGAATCTTAAGATAAATGGTATCAGTGTATCCGCACCTGCCGACTCTACCATTCTTGAGGCGGCGCATATTGCAGGGATAAAGATCCCTACCCTTTGTTATTTAAAGGAGATCAATGAGATCGGTGCCTGCCGCATGTGTGTGGTAGAGGTCAAGGGTGCGAGGAATCTTGTGGCAGCCTGCGTGTATCCGGTAAGTGAAGGAATGGAAGTGCAGACGAATACGCCCCGGCTGTTAAAATCCAGGAAGCGTACGCTTCAGCTTCTTTTATCCAACCATGATAAAAACTGTCTTTCCTGTGTACGGAGCGGAAACTGCGAACTGCAGCAGCTTTGTAGAGAGCTGGGCGTGGATGATGAAAATTACTTTGCAGGAGAAAAGAATGAATATGAGCTGGATACTTCCGCTGCACATATGGTCCGTGACAATAACAAATGTATTCTCTGCAGGCGCTGCAGCGCAGTGTGTGAAAAAGTGCAGGCAGTAGGGATCATCGGTCCCAATAAAAGAGGCTTTGCTTCTTATATCGGAACAGCCTTTGACATCCCTCTCGGTGAGACAAGCTGCGTATCCTGCGGACAGTGTATTGCGGCCTGTCCTACAGGTGCCCTTTATGAAAAGGATAACATCGGGGAGGTGCTGGATGCCATCGCGGATCCTTCCAAACATGTGGTGGTACAGACTGCGCCTTCTGTCCGGGCAGCTCTTGGAGAAGAATTTGGCTATCCCATGGGAACGGATGTGGAAGGAAAAATGGCGGCGGCTCTTAGAAGGATCGGATTTGACAAGGTATTTGACACAGATTTCGGAGCGGATCTTACCATTATGGAGGAAGCCAATGAATTTCTTGACAGAGTGAAAAACGGCGGCGTTCTTCCAATGATCACCTCCTGCTCTCCGGGATGGGTGAAATACTGCGAGCATTATTATCCGGATCAGCTTTCCCATCTTTCCAGCTGTAAATCTCCGCAGCAGATGTTCGGGGCAGTCACAAAGACTTATTACGCAGAAAAAATGGGACTGGATCCAAAGAATATCGTCTGCGTCAGCGTGATGCCCTGTACAGCTAAGAAATTCGAGATCGGACGTCCGGATCAGGATGCGGCCGGGGTGCCGGATGTGGATATTTCCATTACCACCAGAGAACTTGCCCGCATGATCAAACGTCTGGGTATTGATTTTACCTCTCTTGGGGAGGAAGGCTTTGACGATCCTCTCGGAGAATCTACCGGTGCAGGAGTGATCTTCGGAGCCACCGGCGGTGTTATGGAAGCGGCTCTCCGTACAGCAGTAGAAACGCTTACCGGAGAAGAGCTTTCTAACGTAGAATTTAATGAGGTACGCGGAACGGAAGGCATCAAGGAAGCGGTATACCATGTGGCCGGAATGGACATAAAGGTTGCGGTAGCTTCCGGAGTGACCAATGCAAAGATCATTATGGATAAGATCCGGGCAGGAGAAGCGGACTATCATTTCGTTGAGATCATGTGCTGCCCGGGCGGATGCGTAAACGGAGGCGGACAGCCTCAGGTGCCGGGCTATATCCGGAACTTTAGCGACGTACGTGCAGTCCGCGCGAAAGCTCTGTATAAGAACGATGAGAAGAAGGCGATCCGTAAATCTCATGAGAACCCGTCTATCAAGAAATTGTATGAAGAATTTTTAGGACAGCCGGGAAGTGAAAAAGCACATCATATCCTTCATACATCCTATGTGAAGAGGAGTATTAATTAAAATTGAAGGTAATAGATTTTCGTGATGCAAGCTGCAGGCATTGCTATAAGTGCGTGAGAAACTGCAGCGTAAAAGCCATTTCCGTAAAAAATGCCCAGGCACACATTATTACGGAAAATTGTATCCACTGCGGTCACTGCCTGGAAGTCTGTCCCCAAAACGCCAAGACTTTTTCCAGTGATCTTGACCGGATAAAAAGCTGGCTCAGGCAGGGGACAAAAATCGTGGTTTCCATTGCCCCTTCTTATTTGAGCGTACTTTCCTATGATAAACCGGGGCAGGTAGTGGACGCTCTTTTACGCCTGGGATTTTATGAGGTGCGTGAGACAGCGGAAGGCGCTGCCTATGTGACAAGAGAATACCAGAAGCTGATCAAAGAGGGCGGCATGAAAAACATCATTACCACCTGCTGTCCCAGCGTGAACGACCTGGTGGAAAAATATTATCCCAGCCTTGCCTCACAGATGGCTCCGGTGGTGTCGCCTATGATCGCCCATGGGCGCCTTATTAAAAAGATATATAAGGATACGGTAAAGGTTGTGTTTTTAGGCCCCTGTATAGCGAAAAAGGCGGAAGCAGAGGGGGACGAAAGAGTCGCAGGAGCGATCGATGCCATCCTTACCTTTGATGAATTGACAGAATGGCTGAAGGCAGAAGGAATCCGCATCATTGACTGTGAGGAAAAAGCCCTCGGCAATCCCAATCCGGAGGTGAACCGCCTGTATCCTGTAAGCGGCGGTATCGTAAAATCCGTTTTGGCGGAGGAAGAGGCGGAGAACTACAAAAAGGTATATGTGGATGGCCTCAATGCCTGCATGGAACTATTTGAAAGTATGGAAAGGGACGAGATAAGCGGCTGTTTTTTAGAGGTAAATATTTGTGAGGGAGGCTGCATTAAAGGGCCTGCCTCACATAATTGGAACCGTTCCTTTGTAAAGGGAAAGCTGAAGGTGGAAAGCTATGTACCCAGGGAGACTGCGCCTAGGCAGGAAACACCGGATGTGGAAATGGAGAAACATTTCTGCGACCGGAGGATCAAGGAGCCTGTGCCTTCTGAGCGGGAGCTTTCAGGCATTTTGCATGCTATGGGAAAATATACAAAAGAAGATGAGCTGAACTGCGGGGCCTGCGGCTATCCTTCCTGCCGGGCAAAGGCAGAGGCTGTTTATAGGAATAAGGCGGAGATCAGCATGTGCCTGCCTTATGCCCTGGCTCAGGCGGAATCTATGTCCAATGTGATCCTGGATGCTACGCCTAATCTGAATTTCGTGGTAGACCGGGAACTTAGGATACGGGAATGCAATAAGAGGGCCCAGGAATTTCTGAACATTTCCAGAGAAGAGGCATTGGAAAGCTATATATTTGAATATATCAATGAAGAGGACGTGGAAGAGGTATTTAAAGAAAAGGCTCCTGTGATACGTAAAAAGCTGGATTTAAAGGAGCTTGGCATCATCGCTTTAGAGACCGTAGTGTATATTGAGAAAAAAGACTGTGTCCTTGTGATCCTTCAGGACGTGACGCGGGAGGAGAAGGCAAGGGAACAGAGGTTTAAGCAGAAACTGGAAACCATGGAGATCGCCCAGCAGGTGATCAATAAGCAGATGATGGTGGCCCAGGAGATCGCAGGGCTTTTAGGAGAGACTACAGCGGAAACAAAGGTAACCCTTACAAAGCTTCGGGATTCTGTCCTTTCAGAGGAAGAGGGGGATTAGGATGAATGTCTGTATCGATGCGGCATGGAAAAGCCTGAACAAATTTGAAGAGGAGCTTTGCGGGGATAAGGTGGAAGTACATAAAACAGAGACGTCAGATATCGTGATCCTGGCGGACGGCATGGGAAGCGGGGTAAAGGCAAATATACTGGCGACCCTTACCTCTAAAATCCTGGGGACTATGTTTTTAGAAGGCGCTTCCATTGAGGACTGTGTGGAGACCATAGCTAAGACGCTGCCTGTCTGTCAGGAAAGAAAAACCGCATACGCTACCTTCAGTATCCTGCAGATTTTTCATGACGGAAACGCTTACCTTGCGGAGTTTGATAATCCAGTGTGCGTGTTTGTGCGGGATGGAAAGATCGTGGATTATCCCTATACAGAGCGGATCATAGAGGAGAAGAAAATCCGGGAATACCGTTTTCGCGTACAAAAGAACGACTGTTTTGTGCTTATGAGCGATGGAGTGATCTATGCAGGGGCTGGGGAAATCCTGAATTTCGGGTGGACCTGGGAAAATATGGCAGAGTATACGCTGAAGTGTACCAGGCAGACACTTTCTGCCGCCCGTTTGGCCAGTCTTTTAAGCGATGCCTGCAATGATCTGTATGAGCAGAAGCCGGGAGATGACACGACTGTGGCTGTGGTGCGGGTACGTGAGCGCCAGGTAGTGAATATCTTTACCGGTCCTCCTGAGAAAAAAGAAGACGATGAGCGGCTTATGTATGATTTTATGCATTCTCCGGGAAGGAAGATCGTCTGCGGCGGGACTACGGCGAATATCGCGGCGCGTGTTTTAGGAAAAGAGATCGTTACTTCTGTAAATTATGCCAATCCGGATGTTCCCCCCACGGCGTCCCTTGAGGGAATCGACCTGGTAACGGAGGGGGTTCTGACTCTTGGAAAAACCTTAAAGCTTTTAAAGCGTTATGCGGAAGATGATTTTGACGTGGATTTCTTTGATGAGCTGGATGCGGATAATGGAGCGTCCCGTCTGGCAAAGATCATAATAGAAGAATGTACGGACCTTTGTCTTTTTGTGGGAAGAGCGGTGAATACCGCCCACAAGGATTCCAGCCTGCCCTTTGATCTGAGCATGCGGATGAATCTGGTGGAGCAGTTAAAAGAGACGGCAGAGAAGCTGGACCGGCAGGTGACAGTGTCTTATTACTAGGATGATCATACAGGCCCGAATCATGCAGCAGGTGTGTGGTTCGGGCCTGTATGCAACCTGATTAAAAGGAACATAGGAAAAAGAAAAGATTGCCCAAAATGGGCTGAAATGATACAATAAATAAGAACAACCGTGTTGCAGGGTGGCTGACCTCTATTCTTACATAGAATGGGGGTAGTGCTGATGGACAAGAAACATTTTGATTTCAAAAACTTGATGGCCTTTGGTATGTTCATCCTGGCATTGCTGACATTCGTATTTACGTTTATCAGATAATGTTTTAAAGCATAGAAAAACCACCCTCATAACTTTGACCGGTTTAGGGTGGCATTTCTATGTACACTTTTTAACTTGGTCAACCACTTTGTGGGCGGTTGTTCTTTCTATTTGTATTATAAAGCACACTGAAATAAATTACAACAGAAATTTGATGTTTGTGGTGCAATCCCTTATATTCCATTATCGTCCCATTTTAGGATTGTAAACGAGTGTTATATGTTACACTCGAACCACGCACCTGCTGCGTGGTTACGAGCCAATATGATTCAATAAACGAGTCGTTCAGTCACAGGGCATTTGCGGAAAGCCTTGAAAAAAGGAGTTTTTCTTGACTAACATATAAGAAAGTGCTATATTTTAGCAGGAACTGTGCAGACAGACAGACTTTTTAAAGGGCTGCCGGCCGAAAACATATAGAAATAAGAAAAGGAGAACAGAAGAGATGTCAGGACATTCAAAATTCGCAAACATAAAGCATAAAAAAGAAAAAAATGATGCCAAAAAAGGAAAAATCTTTACCGTGATCGGTCGTGAGATCGTTATGGCAGTAAAAGCAGGCGGTCCGGACCCTAATAATAACAGCAAACTTCGTGACGTGATCGCTAAGGCAAAAGCCAACAATATGCCAAACGATACCATCGAAAGAGGAATTAAAAAAGCTGCAGGAGCAGACTCAGCGGACAACTATGAAAGAGCGGTATATGAAGGATACGGCCCGAATGGAGTGGCGATTATTGTAGAGACTTTGACGGATAATAAAAACCGTACGGCAGGAAATGTGAGAAGCGCCTTTACCAAGGGAAATGGAAGCATTGGAACCCAGGGCTGTGTTTCTTTCATGTTCGATCAGAAGGGCCAGATCCTGATCGATAAGGAAGAATGTGAAATGGATGCGGATGAGCTGATGATGATCGCTCTGGACGCTGGCGCGGAGGACTTTAATGAGGAAGAGGACAGTTACGAAGTACTCACAGCACCGGATGATTTCAGTGCAGTACGTGAAGCACTGGAAGAAGCAGGCGTACCTCTTCTGGAAGCGCAGGTGGCAATGATCCCTCAGACCTATGTGGAGCTTACAGATGAAAAGGCGATCAAAGATCTGCAGAAGACTCTGGACCTTCTGGATGACGATGACGACGTAACGGACGTATGGCATAATTGGGATGAATAATTTTCCTGTATAAACAATGAAAAAGACCCTCGTTCTTGTAGAAGGGGTCTTTTTCATTTTTGAAAGAGATTTTCTATGCTGTTTATTTTTCTATAAAAATTTATCTTTAAATCTTATTCCTACAAAATTGTAGGCTTGCTGTTATCTTGCAGTAGGTTTCCTATGGTACTCTTTCTGTATAGTCAAAAATCCCGCAGCAGGCTGTAGGGCATCAAATTTGCGGCGCAGCAGAGCTGCTGGATTTTTGGTCTACGCTTGGCGTGAAACATGTGCCGCTGGCACAAAGCGCCCCTCGCGGCAGCCGCTAAGTGGACATGCAAGCATGTCTGCTTGACTCGCTGCTCGCGGGAATAAATAGAAAGAGGTGTTAAAAACAATGGATATAACAAAAGTATCCGGCAGGATCCTTACAGGAACCTTACAGAACAGCAGCCGCATTCATCTGATTTCCTGCGGTGCTCTGAAACAATCGCGGAGGTGTTGGAAATGAAAAGCTATTTAAGTCTGATCCCGATATCAGCAAAGGTACATCGCAGACAAAACCGTATGACACTTTTGTGCATTATCTTCGCTGTATTTCTTGTGACTGCAATTTTTTCGATGATGGAAATGTGGACAGATTCGGAAGTTACATCCATGCGCAGAAAACATGGAGACTGGCACATTGTTGTACAAAATGTTTCGGAGGATAAAGGCGGGCAGATCAGGGAAAATCCGGATATCGCATATTTTTCCTGGTATGAGGAGATCAATGCAGACGCTGATGAAGGGTATTTTATCAATGGGAAAAACGCTGTTCTTTATGGAACTGAGGAAACTTACCTTGCAGATATCAGAAAATATCCTCTGGAAGGAAGGTATCCTGAAAGTGAAAAGGAAGCGGCACTCAGCGCTGATGCAAAAGAGCTTTTCGGTATACAGACCGGTGAACAGATCATTTTGCAGACACCTGCAGGAAATGTGGAATATACAGTTTCTGGCTTTTATGAAGATGACAGCGAATTTAATGATATTATTGGCGGATGCTGCGTATATATGGGTCAGACCGCGTTTGACAAAATAAGGGATATGAATAATGTGGATCCTGCGCCGCAGTTTTATGTCCGATTTCAGAAGGAAAATGGATTAAAGGATAGGATTGCCGATTTTAAACAGCAATATGACCTTACGGAGGAAAACGTAGAAGAAAATACGGCTGTATTGCTGCCGCTTGGAGCCAGCGGCAGCAGCAGTGTAAATGACCTGTATCCTCTGGCGGCCGTTTGTTTCCTTATTATACTGTTTGCAGGTATTTTTATGATCTCAAGCTGTATGAATAGTAATGTGGCGCAGCGGACTGCATTTTTCGGTATGATGCGCTGTATCGGGGCAAGTAAACAGCAGATCATACGTTTCGTGAGACTTGAGGCTCTGAACTGGTGTAAAACGGCTATTCCTATCGGATGTCTGCTGGGAGCGGTGACTTGCTGGATCTTATGCGCGATACTGCGTTTCTTCGTAAAAGGTGAATTTGCGGATATGCCGCTTTTTACGGTCAGTATACAGGGAATCCTCTGGGGTGTTGCCGTCGGGATCATTACCGTGTTTCTTGCGGCGCATTCTCCTGCAAAGCAGGCGGCAAAGGTTTCCCCGGTCGCGGCGGTATCAGGGAATATTGAAATGTCCCAGAAAATTCACCGAGCCGCCAATACCAGGCTGTTTAAAGTAGAAACCTCCCTTGGAGTGAAACATGCGGTGGAATCAAAAAAAAATCTGCTGCTGATGACCGGATCTTTTGCATTGATGATCGTGCTGTTTCTGGTATTTTCTGCCTGCCTTGATCTAGTGCATAAGCTTTTGCCTTCTGTGAGCGATTTTACGCCGGATATCATGATTTCAAGCCAGGATGAGGAGAATTCCATTGAACTTAACCTGCCAAAAGAGCTTTCTCAGATTCCAGGTGTAGACAGTGCATTTGGCATAATGTATCATGCTGCCTTTCCTGTTGAAGTCAATGGCCAGTCCTCTGCCATAGATCTGTTTTCTTATGATT
This sequence comes from Candidatus Blautia faecavium, assembly GCA_019118425.1. Lineage (GTDB taxonomy): Bacteria > Bacillota > Clostridia > Lachnospirales > Lachnospiraceae > Blautia_A > Blautia_A faecavium. The sequence continues at coordinate 26,601 of DWYZ01000152.1, forward strand.
ATGTTATGATGGAACAATTTAAAGACTCTGTGATCAGCGGAAATCTGGAGAAGGTTATGGAAGAAGAGGGATTTGCCCTGGCTGTCTACAACCAAGATGTCCGTTTAAATGTGGGAGATAAGGTCAAGATCGGAGAAAAAGAATTAGAAATTGCCTGCGTCACATCAGAAGGAGTGGGAAGCATCAGCGGCTCGCCCATCGTGGTGTGCTCTGAGGAAACTTTTACCTATGTGACAGGAGAGAAGGACTGTGGCATGGTAGGTGTTGTACTGAACAAAGAGGTTTCAGACCAAGCAGTCAGCAGGATCAAAGATCTTGCCGGGGATAATAATTTCGTGGATAACCGTGAAGCAAACAGTGACAACTATGGCTCCTATTGGGTTTTCAGGATTGCCGCATATGGCTTTTTGGCTATTATTTCTTTTATCACTATGCTTAATATCATGAACAGCATTTCCATGAGCGTTTCGGCAAGGCTGAGACAGTACGGCGCCATGCGGGCAGTTGGTATGAGCGTAGGCCAGGTCACCAGAATGATTGCGGCAGAGGCAGTTACTTATGCGGTCTGCGGGACGATTGCGGGATATGTTTTTGGATTATTTTTTCATCATTTATTTTACAGAAAGATAATTATTACACATTTTGGGGGTGGATGGAGTGTTCCTTTGTTTCCTATGGCGATAATTTTAGCCTTGGTTTCTGTTTCCTGTATTCTGGCAATATATTCTCCTTCTAAACGGATGAAAAATTTGTCTGTCACAGAAACAATCAATGAACTGTAAGCGGGGATATATGTATTAGGAAGTAAGACTATATGCGAAGGAGTTAAAGTAAATAGTTGCGGGTCATGTCATGTGCGCGGCTGAGAGAAACTTTTTTAAAGGAAGCAGTCTGCCGCTGTATTTAAATTGCCGGGGCTGTCTTTGACAGTTCCGGTATTATTTTTTTGTAGAGGGATGTACTGGCTTTTTTGTTGATTCCTTGCTGGATGTTTTCCAAAAATGAATGGGAATGGCAGCTATTACTTGAGCGGAGAAGAAATATAAGCTAAAATAATAGTTATATAGAACATCTTCCAAATGACATAAAAAGAATATTATTTAAGAAGATATTTTATTATAGAAAAGGAGTGAAGCAAACAACGATGAAGATAACCATTGCAATTGACTCTTTAAAAGGCAGCCTTACTTCTTTAGAGGCAGGCCGCGGGGCAGAAGAAGGAATAAAAAGAGTGTTCCCGGATGCGGAAATTAAAGTCCTACCCATAGCGGACGGAGGGGAGGGAACTGCAGAAGCATTGGTATACAGTATGAACGGCGGCTGGGAAATGGTGACAGTAAAAGATCCGCTGGGAAGAAAAATCACAGCTCGTTACGGAAGAATTGAAAAGAAAAAAATGGCTGTGATGGAAATGGCGTCTGCTGCCGGACTTACTCTTTTAAAGCCGGAGGAGAGGAATCCTCTGAAAGCAACTACTTTTGGCGTGGGACAGATGATCCGTGATGCCATACAAAAGGGCTGTCGTAATTTTTTGCTTGGAATTGGAGGAAGCGCCACAAATGACGGGGGCACAGGCATGCTGGCCGCTCTGGGATATGAACTGCTTGACCAGGAGGGAAAACAGATACGTCCAGGGGCAGAAGGACTGGCCAAGCTGCATCGCATTGAGACAAAGCATGTGATTCCGGAACTTTCAGAATGTACCTTCCGTATTGCCTGCGATGTAACGAATCCTTTATGCGGGAAAAATGGATGCAGCGCAGTTTTTGGCCCTCAAAAAGGGGCGGATCCGGAAATGATCCGGCAGATGGACGGATGGCTGGAACATTTTGCCGAATTGACGGAAGAAATTTATCAAGCCATCACCAGAGACCATCCGGGCGCAGGAGCGGCTGGCGGACTTGGGTTTGCATTTTTGGCTTACACGAAGGCAAGGCTGGAATCAGGAATACATATGGTACTGCAGGAATCCGGCGTGGAAGAGTATATACGGGAATCGGATTTTGTGATCACCGGAGAGGGAAAGCTGGACGAGCAGACTGCCATGGGAAAAGCACCCATTGGCGTAGCAGGGCTCGCAAAATCATACCACAAACCAGTCATTGCATTTTCCGGAGCTGCAGGGGAAAATGCGAAGATCTGCAACGAGAAAGGAATTGATGCGTTTTTCCCTATCGTACGAAAGCCTGTATCTGTGGAAGAGGCCATGGATAAGGAGAATGCAAAGAAAAATATGGCGGATACTGCAGAACAGGTATTCCGCTTGATTTGTGCTTTGAGAAAACAGTAAGAGGCTCTCCATAGTTAATAATATATATGAGTTAGTCCTTGAAAAGACAGAAGATTTGGGATAAAATATCATATATAAACAAATTTGGGCTTTGAAAGCGAAATATAAAATAAATCAGCGAATTTGTTGCGAAAATTATCTGAAATATTCAAAAAAGTATCACGAAACTGCTTAGTGCGCTGCTGGTTTAGGCAAGTGTTTACTATGATTCTCAGCTTGACAGCACACTAGGCAAAGGCAAGCCGGTATAAGGCAAAGGAGGAAGGTATGAAAAGAAAATTTGTACTATGGCTTTGTGCCGCCGCAATGCTTTTGGGAAGTGAAGGGGCGGTGTATGCTTCGGATTTTGGTGATGTGGGAGAAGTGGTCTTTACAGATGACTTTGACAGCACAGATTTAAGAGATGCAAGGGCTGAATTTACAGACGGATCATCGTTTCTTTCAGATACGGCAGATTCCGGAGAGAATTTACAGGATCCACAAGAACCGGCGCAGGATTTGGAGGATGGCAGGATCGTAGAAAATGGTCTGGTTTATCAAAAAATCAATGAGTATTCATTAGGCCTGGTTGGCTATGAAGGAGAACCTGTGGATTGCGTGATCCCTTCTGAAGTACAGGGAATGACAGTGGTGCGCATCGGGGAAGGCGCCTTTTGGAGCTGTAATACTTTAAGAAGTGTACAAATGCCGGATACGATACGAATTATTGGAAGAAATACCTTTCGAAACTGCCGGAACCTGGAGCAGATAAGACTTTCAAATAATCTGGAAGGGATTCCCCGGGATGCGTTTGCCCTTTGTACAGGATTGCTGGAAATACGGATTCCCGGCAGTGTAAAAGGGATTTCCATAGAGGCGTTTGCTCTCTGTGCTTCTTTGAAAAAAGTGGAATTAGGGGAAGGACTGCGCACGATCCGTGATACGTCTTTTAGTTACTGCAAGAGTTTGAAAGAAATTGTGATCCCAAGTTCCGTACAGAAGATAGAGGGTTCTGCTTTTGATGGAAGCGGTCTTGAAAAGGTTACTTTTAGGAATCGCAGCTGTGTTCTCCAGGGAAATTATATATTTCCTTCAAAAACCGTAATATACGGTTATAATGCCTCCACTGCCCAGGCATATGCAAAACAAAACGGAAATCCTTTTGTATTTATGGAACTTCCCGAATTAGAAAGGGTCAGCCTGCGAAGCATGGCAAATGTAAAAGGAGATTCCATACGGATTACGTGGAATCCAGTGGTAAATGCAGATGGTTATGAAGTTTTTCGGAAGAAAAACGGAAAGTGGGTAAAAATCGGAGAGCGTACAGCCGATACCTGTTCTTATATAGACAGAGATACGAAGATTGGGTATGACTATGTTTATACAGTCAGAGCATATGCAAAAATGCCAGGGGGAACAGTCTATGGGAAATATTATGAATATGTTTCTCCGCTGAAACAGGTTTTTGACGATATACCTGTGGAGATCACAGATAGCAGACGTCTTGCAGACAGCTCTCTTGGAATTAAATGGAACACCCGGAAAAAAGCAGAGGGTTATCAGATCCTTCGCCGAGAAGCGGGCGGCTCCTGGAAATTATTGAAAACAGTAGGAAAGATCAATTCCTATCGGGATAAAACCTGTATACCAGGCACACGGTATTATTATCGTGTCAGAGCTTTTGCCCGTGGGGCGGATGGAAAATATTCCTACAGCGATGATAAGGCCGTCAGCTTGATTTCACGCCTGCGGCAGCCGTCTGTAAAAGTAATGGCTGCAGGAAGCGGACAGGTCTTTGTTTCCTGGTCAAAACAGCCTGGAGTGAGCGGCTATCTGATCTGCCGCAGGGATAAAGGAACCGCTGGGTGGACATGTATTTATACTGCCGGCGCAAATTCTTCTTCCTATATGGACAAAACAGTAACGTCCGGCAAATCTTATTATTATACGGTCCGTCCATATAAAAAAGCAGATAAAGCAGACGAAATAGAAAAAACGATATATGGTCCGTATTTAAAGGAAGGAAAACCTGTAACCATACAATAAGACTATAGCAAACGTCATAATTCTTATCATTTTGCACATACTACCTCCAGGATAAAATCTTGGAGGTAGTTTTATGTCAGAAGAAGCAAAGAAACAGGAACTGGATCAGGAAAACGAGCAGAATGAACAGATTAAGGATATGGGGCAGGTCCTCTTGGACGGAAATGAAAAGAAATATAAAGTAGAACTTTTGACCATCATCGGGGAGGTGGAGGGGCACGAATCTGCACCTGCGCACAGCAAAACTACAAAATACGAGCACGTGCTTCCAAAACTTGCCATGATAGAGGACGATGCCTCTGTGGACGGACTTTTGATCCTTTTAAATACAGTGGGAGGAGATGTGGAGGCAGGGCTTGCCATTGCAGAAATGATTGCTTCTTTAAGTGTGCCTACGGTTTCTCTTGTGCTTGGAGGGGGACATTCTATCGGTGTCCCTATGGCAGTTTCCGCAGACTATTCTTTTGTAGTACCGAGCGCTACCATGGTGATCCACCCGGTACGTTCCAGCGGAATGTTTATCGGCGTGGCACAAACTTACCGGAATATGGAAAAAATACAGGACCGGATCACCACCTTTATCTCAGATCACTCTAACACCACTCAGGAACGGCTGGAAGAACTGATGCTGGATACCACTCAGCTTGTAAAAGATGTGGGTACTATGCTGGAAGGCAGAGAGGCAGTGGAAGAAGGTTTGATTGACGAAGTAGGGGGAATGAAAGAAGCGCTGAAAAAGCTGTATGAATTGATCGAGGATAAGAATAACCCAGTATCCATAGGAAAGTGACAGATAAGAGCACCGCAGCGGATACAGGGTGAATGTACGGTAAAAATTCTCCTGCCTTTAGGAAAATCAGGATTGGTTTCTATGAAAAGATAAAGTTTCATGGTATACTGAGACTGAAAAATATAAAGATGCAGGGGGAAAGAAAATTGAAAGAAAATAAAAGGAAATTTGCGGCAGATACTTCCCAGAGAAGTATCAAGGATTGGGTCAAGGCTCTTCTGGTCTTGCTTTTAGGGCTTATTATTGCGCATTTAGGAGTGACTCTTTTTCTTTTATCGGAATTAGGTACGGATACGTTTACCGTATTTATCCAGGGATTATCCAGAGTATTTGGCCTGACCGTGGGTACCGTTCATGTGATCGTTCTTTGCATACTGATGTTTTTGATGCTTATCAGCACAAAAGGATATGTAAAACCAGGTACAGTTGTATGCGCTTTTTGCGGAGGACCGATCATAGATTTTTTTACATGGCTCCTGGGAGAAGCGGTAAACGGAGCGTCCTTTATGCCGGTAAGAATAGGAAGTATGCTTTTGGGATGTGTGATCCTGTCTCTGGGTATGTCTGTAGTTATCAACAGCAATGCCGGGACGGGACCCAACGACCTGGTTGCTATTATCCTGTCGGATAAAATAGAAAAAATGGAATTCCGCTGGGTCAGAGTAGCCTGTGACTTATTCTTTGTAGTGCTGGGCTTTTTCCTTGGGGGAACAGTCGGTGTGGGAACGGTCTGCGCTGTGTTCCTTACAGGACCGCTGGTACAGTTTTGGCTTCCTATTACCAAAAAATTTACAGAATCTGCCGGATGCTGATCTTTCTATAGTAATATAGGGAAAGAATTTGGTTTTTTGACGGGGGAGACGGAAAGAAAGTTAACGGATTCCTGTAAAAAAATCTAGTTTTTTCTTTGATTGTCTATTCTTTTGTGCTATAATGCTAAAGAATGAATATTTATGTTTAAAATCATTTATATAGGAGGGACAATCATATGAGCAATACGTGTGGATGTCAAAACGGCGGAAATGCAGATTTCGCTGAATTGGCTCCTGTACTGGAGAAGTATGCAAAAGTGCCAGGAAGCCTGATCACCATTCTTCAGCAGACACAGGATATTTACGGTTATCTTTCTCTGGATGCCATTAACTATATCGCAGAGAGAACCGGTATCATGCCTGCAAAAATTTACGGCGTGGCTACTTTCTATGCTCAGTTCCGCTTACAGCCTGTAGGCAAATACCTTATCATGCTTTGCAAGGGTACTGCCTGTCATGTAAACGGTTCTGACATGATAGAGGAAGCTGTCTGTGAACACCTGGGCATCAAGGACGGCGAGACAACAGAGGATGGATTGTTTACCCTGAATAATGTTGCCTGTCTTGGCTGCTGTTCTCTGGCTCCCGTAATGATGGTGAAGACTGTGGACGGCGAGGAAACATTCGGTAACCTGACGAAATCTTCCGTTCAGAAGATTCTTGATGATTACAAAGCACAGAATGCATAGGAGGTAGAAGTATGAAGGTTGTTGTAGGACAGGGCAGCTGCGGCATTGCCACCGGTGCAAAGAAAACCTCTAACGAATTTGAAAGAATCGTAGCGGAGAAAAATCTGTCAAACGTTGTCGTTGACAAGACCGGATGTATCGGTACCTGTTACCTGGAGCCCATCGTAGATGTCTATAATGACGAAGGCGCTCTGGAAGCAAGATATGTAAAATGTACCACAGATAAAGTGGAAGAAATTGTAGATGAACATCTTATAGGCGGAAAGCCTGTTGAAAAATATGTGATCCCTAAAGAGGACGAAGCCTTTTTGTCCCAGCAGCAGAGGATCGTGCTGCGCAACTGCGGACAGATCAATCCGGAAAAGATTGAAGAGTACATTGCGGTCGGCGGTTATGAGGCTGCAAAAAAAGTTGTTACTTCCATGACCCCGGATGAAGTGATTGAAGAAATCAAGGTTTCTGGACTCAGAGGCCGCGGCGGCGCGGGATTCCCCACTTGGTTTAAATGGAACGCCATTAAATCAAACAGCGGTCCTAAGAAATACATGGTCTGTAATGCGGACGAGGGCGACCCGGGCGCGTTCATGGACCGTTCCGTATTGGAAGGCGATCCCCATTCCGTTCTGGAAGGAATGATCATCGGCGGTTTCGCAGCAGGAGCTACAGAAGGCATCATCTACTGCCGTGCTGAGTATCCGCTGGCTATTGCCAGACTGGAAATTGCTATGGAGCAGGCAAGAGAAAAAGGATTTTTAGGAAAGAATCTTTTTGGCACAGATTTTAATTTTGATATCCGCATTAAAGCGGGCGCCGGAGCATTTGTCTGCGGTGAGGAAACTGCTCTTATCGCATCCCTGGAAGGTGAGCGAGGCATGCCTCGTCTGAAACCTCCATTCCCGGCAGCAAAGGGTTATTGGAAGCTTCCTACCAATATTAATAACGTAGAAACTTACGCAAACGTTGCTTGGATCATGTTAAACGGCGGACAGGCATTCGCTGCCAGAGGATCTGAAAAGTCAAACGGTTCCAAAGTATTTGCCCTTGCTGGAAAGATCAAGAAGGGCGGTCTTGTGGAAGTTCCTATGGGAATGACTCTGAAAGAAGTTATTTATAACATCGGCGGAGGCATTAAAAACGATAAGAAATTTAAGGCAGTTCAGATGGGCGGTCCTTCCGGCGGATGTATCCCGGCAGAACTTATCGATACCCCGGTTACATATGAAGATATTAATAAAACAGGTGCTATCGTTGGTTCCGGCGGTATGATCGTTATGGACGAAGATACCTGTATGGTAGATATGGCGCGTTTCTTCCTGGATTTCACCAAGAAGGAATCCTGCGGTAAATGTAACTACTGCCGTATCGGTACAAAGAGAATGCTTGAAATCCTGGAAAGGATCACAAAAGGAGAAGGAAAAGACGGAGACATTGAGCTTTTGGAAGAGCTGGCAGGAAAGATTAAAGACGGCGCTATGTGCGGTCTTGGCCAGACAGCTCCGAACCCTGTCCTTACCACTTTAAAATACTTCCGTAACGAGTATGAAGACCATATTTATAACCATAAATGTACAGCGAAATCCTGTAAAGCTCTTATCCATTATGAGATCACTGACAACTGTAAAGGATGCGGCGCATGTGCAAGGAAATGTCCGGTGGGAGCGATCAGCGGTGAGAAGAAACAGATCCATAAGATCGATCCGGCTGTATGTATCAAGTGCGGCAAGTGTGAAGAGTCCTGTAAGTTTGACGCAGTAAAGAGAGTGTAATAGGAGGTGCAGACTGTGAATAAGTACAGATTAAATATTGACGGAAAAGAAGTTTACGGACTTCCCGGTCAAACAATTCTCGAAGTTTGCAGAGAGAACGACATTTTCATCCCGACTCTTTGCTACGACGAAAGAACAGAAATTTACGGCGCCTGCGGTTTATGTATGGTGGAGCTGGAAGGAAATCCGAAACTTTGGAAAGCCTGTGCCACTGAGATCGCACCAAACATGGTGATCCGTACCAATACCCAGCGTGTTATCGAATCCAGAAAGACGAACCTTGAGCTTCTTCTTTCCAACCATAAGGGTGACTGCCGTCCCCCATGTATGCTTGCATGTCCGGCAGGTACAGACTGCCAGGGCTATGTAGGCCTGATCGCAAACGGACAGTACGAAGAAGCCATTAAACTGATCAGAGAAAATATTCCTCTTCCAGGTTCCATCGGACGTGTCTGCCCGCATCCGTGTGAGACAGCCTGCCGCCGCGGCTTAGTGGACGAGCCGGTTGCTATTGCAAATCTTAAGAGATTTGCAGCGGATACTGACGAATTCGGGGAAGATCCGTTTATGCCGGAATGTGAGCCGGATACAGGAAAGAACGTGGCTATCATCGGCGGTGGTCCTTACGGTTTATCCATGGCATACTTTTTACGCCAGTTAGGCCATGATGTGACCATCTATGAGGCAATGCCGAAACTTGGCGGTATGCTTCGCTATGGTATCCCGGAATATCGTCTGCCTAAGGAAGTGCTTGACGAAGAAATCGCACTGATCGAAAGAATGGGCGTTACCATGGTAACAAACACTAAGATCGGTGAGGATATTTCCTTTGAGACCATCAAGAGAGATTTCGATGCAGTTTGTATCGGTATCGGTGCGTGGGTATCCACAGGCGTACGCTGCAAAGGAGAGGATGCCAACGGCGTGATCGGCGGTATCGACTTCCTGCGCAAAGTAGTCCGCAATGAGCCAATCGACCTTGGAAAGAACGTAGCCATCGTAGGCGGCGGAAATACAGCTATGGACGCATGCCGTACAGCTGTACGTCTGGGTGCAGAAAATGTTTATAATATTTACAGAAGAACAAAGGACGAAATGCCTGCAGATATGGTAGAAATCGAAGAGGCAGAAGAAGAAGGCGTAATCTTCCTGAACCTGACCAATCCTCTGGAGATTATCTCCGATGAAAACGGACATTGCCGTCAGATGGTTCTTCAGGTTATGAAGCTTGGCGAGCCGGATGCTTCCGGACGTCGTGCGCCTATTCCTGTAGAAGGTGAGACAAAGACTATTGACGTAGATACTGTTATCCTTGCTATCGGCCAGAAAGTAAACGCAGCCGGCATCGAAGGCGTAGAGCTGACAAGAAAGGGCGGCATCGTTTACGATACCAAGACCTTTATGACAGCAATCCCAGGCGTATTTGCCGGCGGTGACTGCGGTAATGACAAGATTTCCATCGCAGTAGAGTCTATTGCAGATGCGAAAAAAGGATGTCTGGTAGTAGACGCATACCTTCGCGGAGAAGAGATCGCATATGAGCCAAACTACTATGTGACTAAGAAGGATGTGACTGCAGCAACCTTTGAAGACCGTGAGAGAATGTGCCGTCCTACTATGGAACAGTTAAATGCCGAGGAGAGAAAGGATAACTTTACAGAAGTTGTCTTCGGCTATGACGAAGAGCAGGCGGTGGAAGAAGCACATCGCTGTCTGGAATGTGGATGTAAAGATTACTTTGAATGTAAATTGATCTCCTATGCAAATATGTACAATGTAGATCCGGATCGTTTTGCAGGTGATGTGAACGAAGTAGACTATGAAGATGAACATCCGTTTATCTTAAGAGATCCGAATAAGTGTATCCTCTGCGGTCTGTGTGTTCGTGCCTGTGATGAGGTTATGGGTGTAGGTGCCCTTGGCCTTATAAAACGTGGATTTGACACAGTGGTTATGCCTGCACTGGAACAGCCTCTGGCTGAGACTGGATGTATTTCCTGCGGTCAGTGTGTAAGCGTCTGCCCGACAGGTGCATTACAGGAAAGACTTTCCATTGAAAAATCTGTTCCGCTTGATACAGAAGTTACAGACACCACCTGTTCCCATTGTTCTGTGGGCTGCTCGATCCATCTGGAAACTTATGGCGATATGCTCATAAAGGCAGTTCCGGATAAAGAGGGTGCAGTAAACAAAGGACTTCTCTGCGGAAGAGGTAAGTTTGGATTTGACTGCTCCGTTATGGACGGAAAGATTCTTGAGCCAATGGCAAGAAAGAACGGCGAGCTGACAGAGGTAGACTACCATGAGGCATTTGTCCTTGTAGCGAAAAAGGCAGAATCCCTTGCTGCAAAATATGGAAAAGATGCAGTAGCGGTAGCGATCTCCGACAGATATACAAACGAGGAAGCTTATGTAATGAAGAAATTCGCGGATTCCATCGGTGCAAAGACACTGTGCTTTAACAACCGCGAAAATGGTCTGACAAAGGTTCTGGGTGTAAATGCATCCCCGAATACGATCGACGAACTTCTTTCTGCAGAAGTAATCCTCTGCGCAGGCTTTGTTGCAAAAGAAAATCAGGTAATCCGCCTGAAACTGAAACAGGCTGCAGCAAACGGCGCTAAGGTGATCCTTGTAAATCCGGAAGGTTATGAGCAGGATCATATGAGCTTTGCTTACAAGACTATTTCTACAAGCAACAGCCTTGCGTTCTTTAAAGGCGTTGCAAAAGTTCTGGCAGATATGGGCAAAGGCGCAGGCGTAGAAGGCTACGATGCATTTAAAGCTTCCGTAGAAAATGCAGATGTATGCGAAGAGATCAAAGCAGTTGCAGAGCTTTATGCAAACGCAAAGAAAGCTATGATCGTATTCCAGCAGAATGTAGTTTCTGTTGAGGCTGCAACCCTTCTGGCAGACATTGCAGTTCTGTCCGGACATATTGGAAAAGCACGTGACGGTATCCTTGAATTAAAGGCTAAGAATAACAGCCAGGGTATCATTGATCTTGGCATCACTGCTGGCGCTGAGGCAATGGAAGGAGTAAAAGCACTCCTTGTATTTGGCGAGGATGTTCCGGCTGAAGCATTAAAAGAGCTGGTATTCCTGATGGTATGCGATACGCATATGACAGAGACCGCTAAGATGGCAGATGTTGTGATCCCAGGTACAGGTTTTGCATCTACCTATGGTACTTATACCAATACCGAGCGCAGGCTTCAGGTAGTAGAGCAGGCAATCGAAGAAGATGTTGTATTTAACAACTGGGAAGTAGCTGCAGAACTGGCTCATGTATATGAGATCGAAATGCCATACGATGACATTGAGGATATCTCCGATGAAATGAATGAGAAACTTCCTGTTTACCGTTACGGTGAAATGGGTGAGATTTCCGGAGGCGTTCTGGAATGTAAGGACGCGAAACTGGTTCCAGTGGCTGATGCCGCTCTCGTTGCACCTCTGAAATGTACGGATCATCTTACCAATATGATCGATGAGAGACTGCCTAAGGCGAACTAATAAACAGATTTTTTCGGGCTGGCCGGATTTTCGGCCAGCCTTTTTGCGTGGTTCGGGTGTGACATGTATCCAGAAGCTTTTCTGTTTTTTCTGCTGTCTTGTAAGTTTACCGGGAATATGCTATAATGTGGAAGA
>DWYZ01000027.1 GCA_019118425.1 Candidatus Blautia faecavium
ACATACATCAAAGCTCTCCGATTGCCACACTTATTTACAAAACGCCACGTATCCGGCTTCTGTTGGGTGATCTGCAATCAAACAATTTTCCTCTTTTAATACACTAAAGGCAATAAGTAAATCAGCTCCTGCGGCAGCAAAATTGACCATCATGGTTAACAAAGATACTGTACCAGGATATATAAAAACAAACAGTATACTGCCTAATCCCAATACTACAAAGGGTGCCAAAACTCCAATTAAGTACGATTTCTTTTTTAATGCCACCTTACACGCACAACTTGGCATCATTGCATTAATATTAAAACAAACCACCTCCCAGCCTTTGCCGCTTGAAATTGCCCAACCGATACCGTGCAGCAACTCATGCAGCACAACTGAGACAACAATGATGGCTATAAACATAATATAAAAAGAAAGTCCACTGATTTCTAATAAATGTGCTCTTTTAATTAACATAAATCGATACAATAGCCCCAAAATTGTTATAAAGGGAATCGCATAAATAATCCCTAAAATCATTGCTTTTCTCGATGAGATTATAACATTTTTTTCTTTGTATCCACTTGCTTTTAAGTTGGCCTGTATCCTGTTAAAATCTTCGTTTTCTCTTTTTGGCTTCATAATGGCACCTCCTGCTTAGTGTATTTACCATTGTTATTTGTTATTTACTGGCTCACATACAGTATATATTATTTCATTCTATATGTAAAGTTTTTCTTACATCTAAGTAAAAATAAATAGCCGCCAAAGAACGACGGCTACTTACACTTGGAAATGCAACGGATTACTCTCTGTGTCTTAAAATAAGTATTCCTACTATCTCAACAATTACAGTAATATTGAAAATTAGCTGGATAGCATTTACAGCTAAAAATGCGTCCAGTACAAGAACGTCCCCATCCGGAGATTGCTGCGTAGCGATATATTGCATATAATGGCTGAATAGCGTAGCACAAATGCCAAAACAGATCAATGCTATAATACTCGCTTTTCCAATAATTTTTCTGCCACGTTCATCCCGGCTGCTCTTACAAAAGAACAGAAACAAAAGCGCAATAAACAGCAGCACCCCAATAACCATATTAACTAAAGTTGCCTGCCGGTTAGACAAAAAGCAATAGAATAACCCCTCCATTTTCTATGCCTCCCGAAAATCAAATAAATCTTCAATAGTTACATCAAACACTTTTGCAATGCTATATGCCAAGAGCATGGAAGGATTATAACGGTTACGCTCAAGCTGCATAATAGTCTGACGGGATACACCGACTAAATCAGCGAGTTCCTGCTGTGTCATTCGTTTGGTTGCCCGGTACACATGAATTTTACTCTCAAAAGTATACTTGTTTTTTCCCGCCATCTGCTCGCCGCCTTCCTCTAAAATCTATTGTCCAGTATAACATATTTCTTGCTATTCGTAAAAGATATAATTTAGACAGTATTGAAAATGTAGATTCAAGGATTTTTAATCGATAAGGCGAAAGCCGCAAAAAAAGGACTGACACCGATTTTTTCGGCTCAGCCCTTCCTTTTCTCCAAATCTTCTGTTTTTCGCGGTATCCGGCCGGGTCATCGGCTGCTATCCTAGAGCAACCAGACTGAATACCAGCACGAACAGAGCGATGGTTTCACAAAGTCCCACAACTGTGATATACTGCGCAAAACCCTTTCCCGTTTCAGCCATGGCATCTGCACCGGCTGCACCGGCTTTTCCCTGTACAGCAGCAGAAAAAGCCATCGCCAGGCCGGCGCCGATACCCAGGAAAAGCTTCAGCGTCGGATCTGCGCTTGAACCCTGCATGGTCTGCATCAGAAGAAAACCATAAATCGTCTGGGTCAGAGGCGCGCCTGCAAATGAAGTAAGAATGAACGGAGCTGCCTTATTGCTTATATAACACTTCTTCCATGCTCCGATACAGGTGGTTCCTGCGATTACAACACCAATACATGAACCGATTGCTGCGATGCACATACACAATCCTGTTCCAATCATTCCAATGTCCATAATAAAATCTCCTTTTCGCTTTTATTCGTAACTGTTTTTTTCCGCCGTTCGAAACGGTTGCTTTTTACTCTTCGAATGGTTTATATTTATGTCCGCTCCACGACAGACCGATATGTGTGGAAAATTCCAGGGTATTCAGCCGGATGCCGTGGACGATAACAGACAATACATTTAAAATCATATTAAGCCCATGGCCGAATACCAGCACGACTACGGCAAATATAATAAAAATGAAATGTCCAAGCAGCGGATTTACCATCTCATTGACGGTTGAAGAGATTGCCGCTCCCGCCAATCCTACCGCCCAAAGGCGGATATAAGAAACAATGTCGGAAAATACATTGACGACTCCCAGCAGCATGGAAACAATATCCTTTACGCTGTCCAGGACTGACTGCAAAATACTTTTCTCATAATTCCCGAAAATAAAATTCACCACAAATCCGATGATGACCAGGGCAATGGCAATCGTACCTACCGGAATCCCTGACACGACCAGATCCAAGCCAAATACCGCTCCATTCACGACCATTGAAAGAACCACATAATACATTCCGATCAGCTCCAGGATTGAGCCGATATCCCCAAGCATTTTTAAGGATCCGCGGTTCCTTCTTGCCCCGCTTACATGGGCGATCAAAAGATGTACCAGCGCGATCGTGAAGCAGAATATCTGAACATTCTGGCTTGTGGTAAGCCCTGCTTCTCCGCCTGTCCAGAATGGATACCAGACTTTATCCGAATATACATTGGAGAGCACTGGCACAGACAGTTTTCTAAGCCATTGTGGCAGCACCTCCGGGGCCAGACCGAACCAGGAGCAGGTGACAGTTCCCCATACTACAGTAATTCCGCCAAACAGCAGGAGCAGCCACGTGATGGGAGCAATCGCCTTTTTCTCCCTGTGATTCTTAAGCATCATTGCAGCCGATATACCGCAGATCAGCAAACCGTAACCGCCGTCTCCAAAAATAATTCCCACAAATATCATGATAAAAACTAAAAACCAACCGGAAATGTCAGGTTCAAAATACCCCGGTACGCTTCCCAGAAAATCTGTGAGAGGATACACAAGACTGACAAACTTATTATTTTTCAGCTTGGTTGGCGCATCGTCTTCTTCTGTCGGATCTTCTGCCAAAAGCCCCCATGCATTCTCCCGGGCCATGGTCAAAAGCTTGCTTAAATCTTCTGCCGGAAGGAAGCCGACGAGATAAGCCACGGAAACCCTGCTGGAAGAGTCTTCTGAAAGATCTTCTTCTCCCATTCCGCTGGCATAGGTTTCAAACTCGACTTCTTTTTTCAGCCCCATGATGGCCTGCTCCAGGCTGGATCTGTAGGCTGCCAAACCAGCCAGCTCTTCCTTTAGGCTTTGCAGCCGCTGGCCGGACTCCTTAAGTTTTCTTCGGATTTCTCCTGTTGATATGCTGGGAAGTTTCAACTGGCTGCGCTCCAGAGAGACTTTCTCTTCTTCTGGGATAGCTTCCTGGATGATTTCCTCGTGAAGAAAGAGAAAACGTACTATGTCTTTTGTGCGTTCCAGCACGATCGTTTTGGCAGAATCACCTAGCTTTTCATATTCGGAAGGAATCATTTCATGGAGAGAAAGGACAATTCCCTTTTCAGCCAGAACCGCAATCTCCTCTGGATCGATCTCTCCCCAGGATTTGACTCGTTCCAGCTCCGCCTCATATGCGGAAATATCCCCATAACATTTCTTTTGTTCTTCCTTAAGGGAATCAATTCTTTCGGCTATGGAAAGCGCCTCCTGTGTGTCTGCTTCTTTCTGAACCGTATCCTTGGCCCCTAGATCCGCAACTGCGAACAGGCCCTTTTCCAGGGAAGCGATCTGCTCCTTCAGCTCCAAAAGGCGAGGCCCTTTTCCCTCTTTGATTTCAATGTGCAAAAGCCCAAGCTTACGCAGTTTTTTTAATGCATTTTTTTTCTCGTCGTTAAGTACGATCAGAGAAACTTTTTTCATTGGCACAATCATAGGACTGCCACCTCCCTTCCGGCGGCAGCTTCATTCGCCTGCGCTATTTTCTTTTTAGAGATCTTAGAACGGACTACTGCGCTGACCTGCTGATCTGCCATATAAATCGAAATCTTTTTAATATTTTCCTGGGTCTCAGGAATTTTCACCTTTTCAAACAGGTTTACTCTCTGTGATGTGGTGAGTAGTTCTTTTTGCAAAAGCCGGACCTGTTCCTCCAGCACTTCTGCTTCCAGATCAAGTTCCATCGCCTTTTCCATACAATTTGCCGCCAGATCCACCCACAAAGGAGTTTCATACAAATCGTAATCTCCTCTGGAAAAATCCGCTCCCTCATAAGTGGGAATCATAACACCTGCAATATTGCCGGTTCCTTTCCGTATATTGGTAACGGTAATGATCCCCTTCGGAAACACATCTGCTTCACTGAAGACGGCAATCCACTGCTCAAACTCCTTTTCAAGCTCTGTCTTTTGCTGTCTTACGGCTTTCGCGTTCCCTTCAATGGCACGGATCTCGGACTGAAGCTGCTGTTTCTTAAGAATCAGGGTAGGCAAATAT
>DWYZ01000153.1 GCA_019118425.1 Candidatus Blautia faecavium
TTTTTTCTGCAAGTATTTTTTATCCTTGATGCAGGGCTTCTCTATTTATAGAAGAAGTTTTTCCCTTCAAGCATTTAGGATGCGGGAAAGAGTTTATTGAAAAGCCAATGGGAAAAAGGCGCTGCCGCAAACATATTCCAAAAGAAGGCCATTGGGAAATTTTTAAGGAAGGTTCCTACCCAGATAGCCGGAAGCTGGTAAATAGGCTGTCCTGCTAAAATGACGTTGAACAATATGGAAGCCGCCAGACTCATGGTAGGACACATAACGGCAACGGTTCCTGCCTGTCTTAAAAGCCGGCATATGTAGGGATTGTCCTTTTTCGGATCACAATGCTTTTCTGCAAAGGCCTGTCCGAGACGGTTTCCCCAGAGATTAGAAAAAATAAAGACAAACACTCCCATATACAGCGCTTCTTTTAAGGCATCCCAGAAAACAAGATTGGTCATATTGCTGAACCCTCCGGCTGCCAGATTGATGCCTTCTTTGATGGCGATGTTGTACACCTCCATACCGTAGGCCATGGCGTAGGACATGATGATCCCGAAAATGATTCCCTGAGTTTTTGTTTTAGGCATAGTAGATTCCTCCATTTACATTTAAAATTGTACCGTGCCGGGTTATCGCCGGATCAAAGGCATTTTGCCTTCCGCAAAATAAAAAAAGCGCATGTCTTTTCACCTGGTTTTGGTGAAAAGATCACACGCTTTGCATCCATTTTGATCAAGCTACACGGCAATTTTATTTTTATCATAAATTTATTTTTTCTGCAAGTATTTTTTTATCATAATCTTTAGTGGAAAGAAATAGCCGCCCACTACTCGCCTTAATTTTGGAGTCGGCGAATCAAGAGGAGATCGCTCAGAATCATACTTTATCCGGACTTCACAACCTTCACAATTTTTTCACAAAAGATTTAGCACTCACCTCTTGACAGTGCTAACAAACATGTGCTATAGTACACCTAGAACAAATGAATGAGAAGAAGTTCTACTTCAGCAAGCCAGACCGCAGATGGGGTGGAAATTCGTTAATGGAAAGGGGAAAAAGAATTATGTTAATGCCTAGTATTTTTGGAGAAAGTTTATTTGATGATCTGATGGATTTTTCATTTCCGAGAACAAGCAGACCAGCACATAGAGAAAATGCCCAGAATGTTATGAGGACAGATGTGAGGGAAACAGATGAGGGATATGAGCTGGATATTGAGCTCCCCGGATTTAAAAAAGAAGATGTTAAGGCACAGCTGAAAGACGGATACCTTACGATCCTGGCCACTAAAAACGCCAATGAAGACCAGAAAGATGATAACGGAAAATATATTCGGAGAGAACGTTTTACAGGCTCAGTAAGCAGAAGCTTCTACGTAGGGAAAAAGCTCACAGAAGAAGACATTCACGCTAAGTTTGAAGACGGAATGTTAAAATTGTCTCTGCCGAAAGAAGACAATTGCAAAGTAGAGCAGGAAAAATACATTAAGATCGAAGGATAATATTTTTTTAGGAACCAAGTCACTCACACAGATCCCTCTATTACGGCTAAATGCAGCAATAGAGGGATCTGTATTTACAGATGAATAGATTAGATAGAGCAGAGGTGAAAAGATATGTTGTATATTCCCTATTATAATGTACTTTCATTGCCGGATGTTTCCTGCTATTTTCAGGTGGAATATTTAAATAGCCTGTCGGATAAGCCGGTGAGCACAGGGGAAAAGGTACTTTTTTTAATGCTAAAAAATAAAAAAGAGGCAGGAGGAATTTCCGCTGAGGATATTTATCCAGTCGCCACCAGAGGTGTAGTGGAGAGCATTGACGGAGAGTGGGCTCTGATACATACCACAGGCCGTGTCAATCTGGATTCTATTTCTATAGAAGGAAATAACTTTCATATGGAAATGCGCTCTCGCCCGGATATTGAGGACATGGATCCGGAAGAACTAAAGGATCATTTCCAAAAAATGCGTGCAGCAATCCTGGAGACATCCAAAGAAAACCAGGGGATTATGGGTGCAAGAAATTATATTATGCGCTGGAAAAATATGAACGAGCTGGTGACCTTTACTTCCGCCATGCTCCAGATTTCCAATGAAGAGAAATATGCAATCCTGGAAGAAGATTCCGTGGCAAAAAGAACGGCCCTTATGGAAAAAGCCTTCTATGAATCCCTTGAACTGTATAAGGTAAACAATGAAGCCCAGACAGCTCAGAAAGAGTCCAATGAGCAGCTCTACCGGGAGCAGGCGATCCGCAAGCAGATGAATTTCCTTCAGAAGGAATTAGATAAGCTTCATCCGGAGAACATGACAGACATACAGAAATTTCAGCAGAAAATAGAAGAATCCGGAATGAATGAAGCCGCAGAGGCGGAGGCACAGAAAGTCCTTAACCGTATGAAGCAGGAAGGTCAGGACAGCCATGAATATGGAATGCTTTACGATTATCTGGATTTCATGACCAGCCTGAAATGGAAAAAAGAAGAGCCGGCACAGATCGATCTTGCAGAGGCAAGAAGAGTGCTGGACCAAGATCATTTCGGACTGAAAAAGACGAAAGATCGTATCATACAGCAGCTTGCTGTCATGGCGCTGAATAAGAAGCAGTCTGGTTCCATCCTGCTTTTAGTAGGACCTCCCGGAACTGGAAAAACAAGCATCGGACAGAGCATCGCGAAAGCTCTCCAGCGGAAATATGTGCGTATCAGCCTGGGCGGGATCCGGGATGAAGCAGAGATCCGCGGACACAGGCGTACTTATATCGGCGCGATGCCCGGACGGATCATGGATGGAATGAAGCGGAGCGGCTCCACGAATCCGGTAATGGTACTGGACGAAGTGGATAAGCTGGTGCGGGACTATGGCGGAGATCCCTCCAGCGCGCTTTTGGAAGTGCTGGATCCGGAACAGAACTCTACCTTTACAGACCATTATATGAATGTTCCTTATGATTTGTCTGACGTATTGTTTGTCTGCACGGCGAATACGACAGATACGATTCCGGAGCCGCTTTTGAACCGAATGGAAGTGATCTCCTTCACCGGATATTCTGCTTCGGAAAAATTCCAGATAGCCAGAAGGCATCTCATTCCTAAGGCGATGCAAAAAGCCGGGATCCATGACGAGGAACTTCAGATCACAGATGAGGCCCTTCAGTCAGTGATCTCCGATTATACTATGGAAGCCGGAGTGCGGGGACTGAAGAACCGCCTGGACACTTTATGTAGAGTGGCGGCGGTAAAGATCGTAAATAAAGAAGAAGAAAGCGTTACGGTCAAAAAAGAAGATCTGCGAAGCTTTTTGGATCTGGCTCCTATCCGTCATGACCGTATCCTGGAAATGAAAAATCCGGGAATCGTTACCGGACTGGCATGGACGCAGGCGGGAGGCGAGATTCTCTTTATTGAGACTATGTTTACCAAGGGAACAGGAAAGATTACAGTTACAGGACAGCTTGGAGACGTTATGAAAGAGTCTGTACAGATCGCGGTGAGCCTGGTAAAAGCCATGTTCCCGGATAAGGAAGAACTGTTTGAGAAGAACGATCTCCATATTCATGTACCGGCGGGAGCTGTTCCTAAAGATGGCCCATCAGCAGGAATTACCCTGACGACAGCCCTTGCTTCCTTGGTTACAGACACGGCGGTGGATCCGGAATTCGCCATGACCGGAGAAGTTTCTTTAAGAGGCGTGGTCATGCCTATCGGCGGGCTTCCGGAGAAGCTGATGGCAGCGCAGCGCGCGGGAGTGAGACAAGTATTTATCCCTGAAGAAAATGTGGATGACCTGAAAGAAGTGGCGGAAGAAGTGAAAAAGGAGCTTAACATCATTCCTGTACATTATGTAAAAGAAGTATTAGAGCAGGTAGGCATCCTGAAGGCGAAAAAGGCAGCCGCCTGATCAAATAAAAGTAACGAAAAGAAACAGAAAGGCCCTGGCTCTGTAAGAAATTACAGAGAAGGGCCTTTCTGTTTTATTATTTTGTCAGTGAATCAAATACAGAAACTACATATTCCGCGATCGTGCAGTCTTCTTCCTCGGAACTGCCCCTTTACAATATGCTCAGTAAGATTTTCTTCTAATTTCAGGACTACGGAGATCACTTGTTCCAGGGTAAAATCTAAAGACAATGCCAGAAAATCCTGCCCTTTAGGAAAAGCCAGTACATGACCCCAAAGAGGCGTGTCTATTTCCGATATAGAATGTTGTCCTGCCACATAGTCTAAAATCCCTGAAGGGGTATAAAGCCGGATGGAGCCGGTGAGCACCACATAAAGATAGGGCGAGTCTGTCCGGGGCATCGGGACTTTTTCTGAGGAAGAGCGGTAAATGTGCAGATAAGGGATAGGCGGAAAACCACAGAGCCGGGCGGCTTACCCTCTGTTTTTTTGGGAGGGGCTAACCCTCTAGACGAAAGAAAGGAGGGCGATGCCAATGTATGTTACATATGCTGATCTGATTCAGCTTTTAATATTCATTGTCGCCCTTGTTGGTCTTATTTATGAGATCTTCAAGGGAAAGAAATAGCCGCCACTACTGCCAATAGTGACGGCCTAAGTAATTAGGTAAATCATTGTTGAGGGTAGGCCGCTTCTGTGGCTTTCCCTTTTCTATTATCAATATAGCATATCTGACGGAGCGTTTCAAGGCTTATTTTCTTTATCAGGCACATATTTTCAGAAAGTTTGCCGCTGCTTTTTATTATACAGCGGCAGGCAGAATGCCACAAGAAAGAAAAGGGACAGAACCGGATAAAGTTTAGTCTGGCGTTAAAAAGGAGAATCCGATATAATGAAAAAAGTAAAGAAAAAGGGATGATCGGACTTGAAGGCTATGAAAAGTATTTTGATCGTGGAAGATGATAAAAAATTAAATGAAGGGATCCGGCTGGCGCTGCGAAAGGAGTTCCTCTGCATCCAGGCATTTTCTGTGAGGGAGGCCTGGGAGGCTTATAAAAAACAGAAATTCGCCCTTATTTTGCTGGACGTAAACCTGCCGGACGGAAGCGGGATAGAATTCATGACAGAATTAAG
>DWYZ01000154.1 GCA_019118425.1 Candidatus Blautia faecavium
TAGGGTAAGCAGTATTTGTCGCGGATGGCGATGAATTCTTTTTGTACTGCTTCTCCTACGGGTACGCCCTTGTCTTTTCTTTCCAGCCATACCAGGTATTCTTTTTCGCCGGCGGTGTAGATGCGTTCTTCTCCCGGAGCTTTTTCGGAGGCGCGGAGTTCTCTTAAGATTTCTCCTGTAGTTTTCTTGAAGGTTTCAAGACCTAAGAAGGCTTCCGGATCAATCACGATAAAGAAGTGGCCAAGATGGTAAGGAGCTTTGTTGCCGTTTTCATCCTTGCCGCAGAGAGCTTTTAAGAAGCTGCCCGCCTGAAGGGCTGCTGAAAGGATTTCTACTACTGTGGCATAGCCATATCCTTTATAGCCGGCAAGCTCTTCTCCGATTCCTCCCAAAGGCGCCAGAGCAGCCGTGCCGTCCGTCAGTCTCTTTAAGATTTCAGGACTGTCGGTCAGGGCTGAGCCATCTCTTCCGATTACCATTCCCTTAGGGGTGTCTTTTCCGCATCTTGCATAGTATTCAATCTTTCCTCTCTGGGTAATAGATGTGGCACAGTCGATCACAAACGGAAATTCCTCGTCTGTTGGAAAAGCAAAGGTCAAAGGATTGGTTCCCAGCATATTTTCCACACCAAAGGTAGGAGCAATGGATGGGCGGGCATTCGTACCTGTAATACCGATCATTCCCTCCTTGGAAGCCATCATTGCCCAATAGCCTGCGATTCCGTAATGGGTGGAATTGCGAATGGCGCCCATAGCCATGCCGTACTTTTTGGCTTTTTCAATAAGACTTGTCATCATCTTATGAGATGCTACCATACCCATTCCATCGTGTGCGTCTGCAACTAAAGTTGTGCAGGTTTCTTTTAAAATTTCATACTCTGTAACAGGCTTCTGGATTCCAGCCTCGATCCTGTCTATGTAAATGGGTTTAAAACGATTGCATCCATGGCTCTCAATTCCCCGGCGGTCGCTTTCCATAAGTACATCCGCACAGATTTTCGCGTCTTCCTCCGGTACGCCTACTGCCTTAAAAGCATCTACCATAAAATTCCCCACTAATTCCCATGATACATAAGGTCTTGTTTCCATAAAAATTCCCTCCTAAACATAAATTAACCTGTTTTTCAGTCCTTAGCCCATCCGGACGCATAGGACACCGCCTTGTTCCATTCTTTTTTCTTATATTCACTCTCCTCCTGGGAGATGGACGGTTCGTAACGATTTCCAATTTTCCAGTTTTCTCTGATCTCATCCTTGTCTTTCCAGTAGCCTACCGCAAGTCCTGCCAGATATGCCGCGCCCATAGCCGTAGTCTCAATGCATTCCGGGCGGACTACAGGTCTTTGTATGATATCCGCCTGCATTTGCAAAAGAAGCTGATTGGCGCTGGCACCTCCATCTACCTTAAGAGAAGACAGGGTAAGTCCGGAATCCTTCTCCATAGCGCACAGCACATCGTTCGTCTGAAACGCAAGCGACTCCAAGGTGGCCCGGATAATGTGATACTTATTTACACCTCTTGTCATTCCTAGGATCGCTCCCCTTGCATAAGGATCCCAGTGGGGCGCTCCAAGGCCGGTAAAGGCAGGAACCACATAGCAGCCGTTTGTATCCTTTACCTTGCTTGCCATATATTCTGAATCTGCCGCTGATTCTATCATCTTCAGTTCATCCCTCAGCCATTGAAGAGCTGCTCCGGCAATGAATACTGATCCTTCCAGCGCATAATCCACTTTTCCATCTATTCCCCAGGCGATGGTAGTCAAAAGTCCATTTTTTGAATCCACCGGCTGGCTGCCTGTGTTCATGAGCAAAAAACCACCGGTTCCATATGTGTTTTTCGCCTCGCCCGGCTCGAAACAGGTCTGCCCGAACAACGCAGCCTGTTGATCCCCCGCAGCTCCTCCGATAAGGATCTCTCCTCCTAAAAACGCAGCATCCGTCTTTCCGCAGATTCCGCTTGAAGGAACCACTTTAGGCAGGATGCACTCCGGAATATCCAAAAGTTCAAGAATCTCTTTATCCCATTTCAAAGTATGAATATTAAACAGCATGGTCCTTGCGGCATTGGAATAATCCGTCACATGGACTTTTCCCTTTGTCAGCTTCCAGATCAGCCAAGTCTCCACGGTTCCGAAAAGGATTTTTCCGTTCCGTGCCTTTTCTTTTGCCCCAGAAACATGTTCCAGCATCCATTTGATCTTAGTGGCAGAAAAATATGCATCCAGGATCAGTCCTGTTCTTTCCCTGAAAAACTCTTCATATCCCTGCTCTTTCAGCTCATCGCACATATCCGCTGTTCTTCTGCACTGCCATACAATGGCCGGCGCAATGGGTTCTCCTGTATCTTTATCCCACAAAATTGTTGTCTCTCTCTGATTAGTAATGCCAAGAGCCGCGATATTTTCTGCCAAGGCCCCTATCTTGGCCATTGCCTCTACAGCCACGCTTAACTGTGCAGACCAGATTTCCTGAGCGTTATGCTCCACCCACCCTGGTTTTGGAAAATATTGTGTAAATTCTTTCTGCGCGGAACTGCAGATTTCCCCCTTTTTGTTAAACAAAATGCACCGGGTACTGGTTGTTCCTTCGTCCAGTGCCATTACGTATTGCTCCACTTTTTTTCCTCCTTTGCTACATTTCCCATACTTTTATATTTGTTGTAGATATTGCCATAGCCCCTGCCTTTAAGCCTTCGATCACATCTTCCTTCTCCATGATCAGCCCGCTGGCGATCACGGGGATAG
>DWYZ01000155.1 GCA_019118425.1 Candidatus Blautia faecavium
TAGGGTAAGCAGTATTTGTCGCGGATGGCGATGAATTCTTTTTGTACTGCTTCTCCTACGGGTACGCCCTTGTCTTTTCTTTCCAGCCATACCAGGTATTCTTTTTCGCCGGCGGTGTAGATGCGTTCTTCACCTGGGGCTTTCTCGGAGGCGCGGAGTTCTCTTAGGATGTCTCCTGTGGTTTTCTTGAAGGTTTCAAGGCCTAAGAAAGCTTCCGGATCGATCACGATGAAGAAGTGGCCAAGATGGTAGGGAGCTTTGCTGCCGTTTTCATCCTTGCCGCAGAGAGCTTTTAAGAAGCTTCCTGCCTGAAGGGCTGCGGAGAGGATTTCTACTACTGTGGCATAGCCGTATCCTTTATAGCCGGCAAGCTCTTCTCCGATTCCTCCAAGAGGCGCTAAAGCAGCGGTGCCGTCTGTCAGTCTCTTTAAGATTTCAGGACTGTCTGTCAGGGCTGTACCGTCTCTTCCGATCACCATTCCCTTGGGAGTATCTTTTCCGCATCTTGCGTAGTATTCGATTTTTCCTCTCTGGGTAATGGATGTGGCACAGTCGATCACAAAGGGGAATTCCTCATCTGTCGGGAAAGCAAAGGTTAAAGGATTGGTTCCCAGCATATTTTCCACTCCAAAGGTAGGAGCGATGGATGGGCGGGCGTTCGTGCCTGTAATGCCGATCATTCCTTCCTTGGAAGCCATCATCGCCCAGTAGCCCGCGATTCCGTAATGAGTGGAGTTTCGGATCGCTCCCATAGCCATGCCATACTTTTTCGCCTTTTCAATAAGGCTTGTCATCATCTTATGGGATGCCACCATGCCCATTCCGTCATGAGCATCCACTACCAGAGTCGTGCAGGTTTCTTTTAAAACCTCATACTCTGTGACGGGCTTCTGGATTCCAGCCTCGATCCTGTCTATATAAATCGGCTTAAAGCGGTTGCATCCATGGCTTTCGATTCCCCGGCGGTCGCTTTCCATAAGTACGTCCGCGCAGATTTTTGCGTCTTCCTCCGGTACACCTACCGCCTTAAAAGCGTCTACCATAAAATTTCCAACTAATTCCCATGATACATAAGGTCTTGTTTCCATAAAAAATTCCCTCCTAAATATTAATCAACCTGTTTTTCAGTCCTTTGCCCATCCGGACGCATAGGACACCGCCTTGTTCCATTGTTTTTTCTTATATTCACTCTCCTTCTGAGAGATGGACGGTTCGTAACGCTTTCCGATTTTCCAGTTTTCTCTGATCTCATCCTTGTCTTTCCAGTAGCCTACCGCAAGCCCTGCCAGATATGCCGCACCCATTGCCGTGGTCTCGATACATTCCGGGCGGACTACTGGTCTTTGTATGATATCCGCCTGCATTTTTAAGAGAAGCTGATTGGCGCTGGCTCCTCCGTCTACCTTAAGAGAAGGCAGGGTAAGTCCGGAATCCTTCTCCATAGCGCACAGCACATCATTTGTCTGAAATGCAAGGGATTCCAGGGTAGCCCGGATAATGTGATATTTATTTACTCCTCTTGTCATTCCCAGGATTGCTCCTCTTGCATAAGGATCCCAATGAGGCGCTCCAAGGCCTGTAAAAGCAGGAACCACATAGCAGCCGTTTGTATCTTTCACCTTGCTTGCCATATATTCTGAATCTGCCGCTGATTCTATCATCTTCAGCTCGTCCCTCAGCCACTGCAGAGCTGCTCCGGCAATGAAAACAGATCCTTCCAGCGCATAATCTACTTTTCCGTCCATTCCCCAGGCGATCGTAGTCAAAAGTCCATTTTTAGAATCCACCGGCTGCTTTCCTGTATTCATCAGTAAAAATCCGCCGGTCCCATATGTATTTTTCGCTTCGCCCGGTTCAAAGCAGGCCTGACCAAAAAGCGCCGCCTGCTGATCTCCCGCAGCGCCTCCGATGAGAATTTCTCCTCCTAAAAACGCAGCATCCGTCTTTCCGCAAACTCCGCTTGAAGGAACCACTTCCGGCAAAATACACGCAGGAATATCCAAAAGCTTTAGTATCTCCTCGTCCCATTTCAAGGTATGAATATTAAACAGCATGGTTCTGGCGGCATTGGAATAATCCGTCACATGGACTTTTCCCTTTGTCAGTTTCCAGATTAGCCAGGTTTCCACTGTTCCGAAAAGAATTTTTCCGTTTTGGGCCTTTTCCTTTGCTCCCGCGACATGATCCAGCATCCATTTAATTTTGGTGGCAGAAAAATATGCGTCCAGGATCAGCCCTGTTCTTTCCCTGAAAAACTCTTCATATCCCTGTTCTTTCAGCTCATCGCACATGTCCGCTGTTCGTCTGCACTGCCATACTATAGCCGGCGCAATAGGCTCTCCTGTGTCTTTATCCCATAAGATTGTCGTTTCCCTCTGATTGGTAATACCAAGGGCCGCGATATTTTCCGCCAAAGCTCCTATCTTCGCCATCGCCTCCACAGCCACACTTAACTGTGCGGACCAAATTTCCTGGGCGTTATGTTCCACCCACCCAGGTTTCGGAAAGTACTGTGTAAATTCTTTCTGTGCGGAACTACAGATTTCTCCCTTTTTGTTAAAAAGAATGCACCGGGTACTGGTTGTTCCTTCGTCCAGCGCCATTACATATTGCTCCACGTTTTTTCCTCCTTTGCTACATTTCCCATACTTTTATATTTGTTGTAGATATCGCCATAGCCCCTGCCTTTAAGCCTTCGATCACATCTTCCTTCTCCATGATCAGCCCGCTGGCGATCACGGGGATAGGGAAGCTTTGGACAAGTTTTTTGATCACTCTGGGCATTACTCCCGGAAGTATCTCCAAAACGTCCATATGTATCTGCTTTCTCTGTTTCACTAAGGTCTCATAAGCTTTGGTATCTACCAAAAATACCCGAAATACTGTATAAAATCCCTGCTGCTCGGCATAATTCACTACATTTATCTTGGTAGAAATGATCCCGTCCGCTTTTGTCCTGGCTTTTAAAAAATCTACAGCCACTTCCCTGCCGCTTAAGCCCTGGATCAGATCCAGATGTACAAATACGGTTTTTCCTGCTTCTTTTAATTTTTCTACAATTTCTTCAATACTGCAGATATCTCCAAAAAGGACAAATACAAGCGGAATATCGCTGTGGATTCCTCTTTCCAAACTTTCTGCGTCTTTTACTGCCGCGATCACAGGACAGCCGTCCAGCAGTTCTCTAATCTCTCTCTCTTTTCTTCTTTCCATAATAAAACGCCCCAATATATTTTATGCCTTGGCAATCCAGAGTTTTAGCCAACTCTTTCCATTGCCATGGTCAAAGCAAAATTTTTAAAACATCCTGCCCGGAGGATCTTTTATGTTATAAATAACGCGGTTTCTTATGTCCTTAAAAATTATTTACAATAAAAAAGAGCAACATTTATAAAAGCATTCCTGCCTTATAAACCTTGCTCCACTCTCCAGGTTATCTTTTCAATTTTCTAAATTTTATCATATTTTTTTATTTTATTCAAGTATTTTTTGCAGTATTTTTCGTTATTTTCTTAACAATATAGATTTCTCAATGAATTGTTAATTTTTTATCGTTTTTATATGTCCAAGCTACGGTTCACATATTTTGCCACTGCCTCCACTGAACGGTTCAGGACCAGTTCTTCCGGGAAGGAAAGTTCTTCCAAAAGAGAAATAGCATACGGGAACTCACCAATATAAGTATCAAAATGGGCG
>DWYZ01000156.1 GCA_019118425.1 Candidatus Blautia faecavium
TTTACCTGAACGAGAAGTTCGTCTCCGGCACTAAGAGGACGATTTCCTTTTCTTCCCGAGGTAAAAAGTGCATATTCCTGCTCCTTTAATGGAAAATATCCATTGCCTTCTTTTCCTATTCGTATAAAAGCGGCGCCGATATTCTGGGAAATACTTTCTACCTGACCAACGTAAATATTATTCAGAACAGACTTTTCTTCCTCTGAGGAAAGATGCAGTTCCATGATCTTTTGATCTTCCCACACTGCGCATACGGTACATAGGTGTCCGTAAATTTCCATTTGTGTAATAATGATCTTACTCAACCTTTTCACCTAACGCTTCCAGGGAAATAAACGAATGGCTTCCCTCAGGATCCTGGTCTGCATAAACCTCCAGTCTCTCTACCATATAGGAAAATGGAGCCGGTTCCATACCCATCCAGCTTAAAAATGTATCCATGACAAGTTCCGGCTTTGTATAATTGGCACTTGCAGAAGCCAGCTTAAGGAATACGCCATCCTCTTCCGCTTTCATCTCATATATAAAAGGCCGGATGTCCACTTCCTTTTCGCTTCTCTTTGTTTTTTTGGTCACAAGAATAGAGGGCTGGCTGTAAAATTCCAAAAGTTTTTCTTTCCAGGGGCCTTTGGGAACCCCCTCCGGGCGGAAACGGATCCGGTAATCTGCCGCAGCTACCAAAGACATAGCTTTGCTTGCCTTTCCGTCTTCTACCTGGCGGGCACTAAGCACAGTGATGCCGTCTGCCATAGTCTCATTTAAGCGCTGTTCGATCTGCGAAGTAGGCATTGTCTCTGTAAGCTCCATGTCAAAATATTCTCCAAGGCTTGTGGTACCTACTCCTAAAGGCGCGGCAAAGGACATGATCATGTGCGGGCTGTAGCCCCCTGAAAACGCTACAGGTATCTTTGCCCTCCTTAAGGCTTTCTGAAAATAGCGCATTGTATCCAGATGTCCTACAAATTTCATAGGACCCTGTTTCGTAAACTTAATTCTTACTTTCATAGCACACGCCTCCACCGTATTTTTTCACACCACATCCAGAGCATTTCTGACGGCAGTTAGGTGTCACCGCTTCTTTTTTCGCCTGCTCCCATTCTCTCTTTAAAAATTCCTTTGTTACGCCCGCGTCAATAAAATCCCATGGCAGGATCTCGTCCAGGCTTCTCTCACGGAGGGTATAAAAGTCCAAGTCAATTCCTGTTTCTTCAAAGGCTTCCTTCCATAAATCATAATGGAAGGATTCTGACCAGGCATCATAAATGGCTCCTTTTTCATATGCCTTCTGGATCACAGCGGCACACCGGCGGTCTCCCCTGGCAAGAAAGCCTTCCAGGATCGTCACATCCGGTTCATGCCAATTATATTTCAGGCTTCTCTGGTTTAGCTGTGCCCGCACTTCTTCCTTTACAATCTTAGCCTTATTGATAAACTCCTCTTCCCTGCACATGCCGCACCACTGGAAAGGTGTAAAAGGCTTTGGCACGAAAAAGGAAGTGCTGATCACGATCTGTACTTTCCCGTTTCGGTTCTCCTTGGGGATTTCGTAGTACTCTTCTGCGATTTTTTCTGCAAGTCTGGGGATTCCCCGCATGTCCTCCTCCGTCTCCGTGGGCAGGCCCAGCATAAAATAAAGTTTTACTCTGTTCCAGCCTCCTTTAAAGGCATCGCTGGCTCCCTTTAAGATATCTTCTTCCGTAAGCCCTTTGTTTATTACATTTCGAAGCCGCTGTGAACCGGCTTCCGGAGCGAAGGTCAGACTGCTCTTTTTTACATCCTGTACTTTACTCATCACATCTAGGGCAAAAGAATCAATACGAAGAGAAGGAAGAGAAATATTTACCGCCTGGGATTTGCATTCTTCAAGCAGAAAGTCTACCAGCTCTTCCAACTGGGAATAATCACTGGAACTTAAGGAATTCAGGGAAATTTCCTCATGCCCGGTGTTTGCAAGCATTTTTCTGGCAGCCTCTTTTAAATCTTCTACCCTCCGCTCCCTAGTAGGACGGTAGATCATTCCCGCCTGACAAAAACGGCATCCACGGATGCAGCCTCTCTGGATCTCCAGTGTCACCCGGTCCTGGGTTGCCTTAATAAAAGGAACCACCGGCGCATCCACCTCATAATATCCTTTTTCCATATCCATAACTACTTGGCGCTGGATTTTTTCTGGAGCACATGTGCGGTTTGGTTTCATAGAAGCGATGGTTCCATCTTCCTTATACTCCACATCATAAAAAGCAGGCACATAAATTCCCGGTATGGAAGCTGCTTTTTCTAAAAACTGCTTTTTCGTGCCGCCCGCTTCTTTGTTTTCAATATAAATGTCAAACAGACGGTTAAAAACCGTTTCGCCCTCACCGATATAAAACAGATCAAAAAAATCAGCCAAAGGCTCCGGATTATAAGTACAGACGCCGCCGCCGATCACAAGAGGGCAGTCTTCTCCCCTGTCTCTGGCAAGGAGAGGAATCTGGCTTAGGTCCAGAAGCTGAAGTACATTGGAATAGCACATTTCATATCCCATAGTGATGCCAAGGAAATCAAACTCCTTAACGGGATCCTGGGATTCCAGGGCAAACAACGGGATTTTTTTCTCCCGCATAATTTTATCCAAATCCAGCCAAGGCGAAAAAAGACGTTCGCACCAAACGTCTTCCCGCTCATTAAACATATGATATAAGATCTGCATCCCCTGGTTAGACATCCCGATTTCATAGGCATCGGGGAATCCAAGGGCAAAGCGCAGCTTCACTTTATCTTTTTCCTTCATGACAGAGTTTATCTCTCCGCCAATATAGCGTGCTGCTTTATCTACACTTAATAAAACCTCATCACTTAATGCTAGTTTTCTCATTTTAAAACATCCTTTTCACTGTGTTTTTCCAAAAGCACTGTGTACTATTTTTTTAATAGTCTTTTGATAAGAGGATCAGTAAAACCAATTTTCCAATGGAATAGCCATAATTTTTAGCTTCTGACCGTTATCATTTTTAAATTGTACTATATGGCATTTAATATGTCAAAGTGTTTCCTCACTTGAGTTTCCGCAGATTTATCAGGTGGGGATAATTCTGCGGAAACTCAAGAAAAAACAGGTTATTTCCACGCTCTCGGAATCGTGGTAAAATGATAAGTACATAAGCGACAAATCTGGATTTTTCGGAGGGAACAGATGAATGCACAGGCATTTTGGAATGTCATTGGGAATTATAATGAGCAGACAAAACTCATTCAAATTGGTTTGCTTATATTTTTAACTTTGGCAATTACATTATCTTATATAGGAAAGGTAAACTGGGCGGCAAAGTTTGCATTGGGAATTACTAATTTGTTTATAGGCATTGGGTTTTTTGCATGGTACGGAACAGAGCCTATCCAAAAGTTTTTTGCCTTACCATTATATTTGCTTTGCGGTATTTTATTTTTATATGAAAGCTGGCATAATAAGAATGATTTACTTGAAAAGCCTACATCTTTTCAAAGCCTGCTGATCGTACTTTATCTGCTCTATCCATTTATTTCTGTTGTGTTAGGAAATAGTTTTCCACAAATGGTAACATATATCATGCCATGTCCCATTGTTAGCCTGAGTATAACTGTTTATGCAGGGTATAAAAGAAAAAATAAATTGCTTCTTCTATTATTAACTATTTGGGGATTTACAGGAATAAAGTCTGTTATTTTTAACGCATACGAAGATATTATTCTGTTAATTTGCGGCTTTTATGGCATTGCATTAATGGTGAATGAAATAAAACAATCCAAAAGCTAATAGACAACTTCCCATTTATCGGGCAGACAGGGAGGGCGAGCATGGAACAATCCGTACAAGAACGATTGAAAGACTTGCGTGCAGAGCGCAGCCTGACGCTGGAGCAGCTTACGGAGAAAACCCATCTTTTCAAGTCTGCTTTGGGTAGTTATGAGATGGACAAGTTCAAGGTCATCAGCCATTATGCCCTTATTGAATTGGCAAAGTTTTATGAAGTGACTGTTGAAGCTTATCGCCGCTCATATTGACGATGACAGCTTTTATCGCTGTGTTGTAAATACAGCAGGACATAAACAAGATAGCCCTCGACCTGCGAGAAGCCCATAAGGACGATTTTTTCAGTGTCCCGGAGGACAATCCTCTGGACGATTTTTTGCATACAGCCGAGGAAACCGCTAAAGAGAACAGCGACCCGGAACAGGCGGCGATGGCGTTTATCTGCAAGCGGCTCAAGCTGAACTATGGGAAGCTGTCAGAGGAAGAAAAGAAGTGGCTGAAACGGATTGAACAGAAGTCGGACTTGTTGAAAAAACCAAAGCCGCAGCGGAGGAGAAAGTAAACAAGGAAAAGATGATTTATAAAAATGGGGGTGTGCTTTTTGGAGCGGATTAAATGTTTGGGGCGCTACCAAAAGGGAGTATTGCTTATTATGGTTGCCATGATTATTGTGTTTACAATGCTTTATCCCATTACTATTGCTCGAGTGGGATTTGCATATAAGGATGCTATTCTTGTTCCGAATTATGAAAACAACGGCACTGTGTATTCCGGTAAAATACAAGGAAAACAGGCAAATTTTACAGTGTATGAAGACAAGGCGGTGCTTTTTCAATATGACGGCAAGACATATGGCCCCTATACTGCTAAGGAAGACGCAACCGCCATTCCAAATGATAGCGAACTAAGAGATAATATGATTGGAATTGAGCTTCGCAAAGGAGAAGAAATTCTCTTTCGTGGAGGAGTGTTAGACCATGGAGATTACCTTTGGCTTTACAATGAGGATGGAAGTATAGAAAGCCTTGATATAACCATGACAACGAATTATGGAACTGTAATGGATGAAAATGGAAATATAATAGACCCAATGGAACCTTCTGCTACTACAATATTAGATTTGATGAGTGAACCAGAACTAACGCACAAGGGTAATTGGCTTGTATGGTTTGGAGCGGTATTCATTTGCGTTCTAAATGCACTTTTAATTTTGTTTGCAGATGAATTGTTCCGTTGGAATTTGAGATTTCAAATCCGCAATGTAGACCATGCGGAGCCATCTGATTTTGAAATTGCAGGTAGATATATCAGCTGGACTTTACTTATAATCATAGCGCTGGTAGTTTTTATTATGGGACTTCAATAACACAAAATTAGGTTTATCGGAAGATAGCAAAGCCAGCCGGGTCAGTCAACGTTCAAGATGAACGGCGCATTTCATG
>DWYZ01000157.1 GCA_019118425.1 Candidatus Blautia faecavium
AAGGTCTTGGATTAACTGGAAAAGACCTCAGGAAAGAAAGACTGGCTCTGCCGTCCTATCGTGCCTTATATCTGGACGAACAGTTAAAGGAGAGCGGTTCTCTTTTGTCTTCGCGGGATCAATATTTTTGTTCTCTAATAAAAAATATGAAAACAATGGGAAAGACGTTATATGAAGTCCCCAAAGAACAGGAACAGATCTTAAAGGAATACCAGAAACAAGGATATTTGTGGATGAAAACCGAGAAGCAATATGGATTTGGCGGTATACTTGCAGATGAGATGGGATTGGGAAAAACCCTCCAGGTGATCGCCTTTTTATGGTCAGAATTTCTGGAGGGAAAAGATGGAGAAAGCTGGAAAGCGCTGATCGTCACGCCGGCTTCTCTGGTATTTAACTGGGCAAATGAAATCCAGCGCTTTGCCCCCAAACTCCCTGTGAGAATGATCGTAGGAACAGCAGAAGAAAGAAAAGAACAGATAAAAAATATAAGGGAAAGGGAGGTAGTGATCACCTCTTATGAGCTTTTGCGAAGAGATATTTTGTATTATGATGACCTTACTTTTTCCTGTGAGATTATAGATGAGGCCCAGTATATAAAAAATCATGGGACACAGTCCGCAAAAACAGTAAAAACCATCCGTGCCGCCTTTCACATGGCATTGACAGGAACGCCGGTAGAGAATCGGTTAAGCGAGTTATGGAGCATTTTTGACTATCTGATGCCAGGATTTTTATATGGATACGAGAGATTCCGGAGGGAGATTGAACTTCCCGTGATCCAGATGGATGAGGAAAAAGCAAAGGCACGCCTGCAAAAGATGATCCGTCCCTTTGTTCTTCGCCGGCTGAAAAAGGATGTTCTGAAAGAACTTCCGGATAAACTGGAAAAAAATGTTTTTTCCAGAATGGAAGGGGAACAGCAAAGGATTTACGAGGCCCATGTAAAGCGTCTGCAGATGATGCTTGCCAGACAGTCAGAAAGGGAATTCCGTAATTCCAGGATTCAGATTTTAGCTGAGATAACGAAGCTGCGTCAGATATGCTGTCATCCGGGACTGCTCTACCAGGATTACACAGGAGGATCCGCGAAATTGGAAACCTGTGTGGAACTAATAAAAAATGCTATAAACGGCGGGCATAAGCTTCTGGTATTTTCCCAATTTACTTCTATGCTGGAGCTTGTGATCCAAAGGCTGCAAAAAGAAAAAATATCTTTTTATGTTCTTACCGGAGCGACCTTAAAAGAAGAGCGGGTTCGTCTGGCAGATGCCTTTAATCAGGATGATACTTCTGTGTTTTGTATTTCTCTTAGGGCAGGAGGAACGGGATTAAATTTAACGGCAGCGGATATGGTGATCCATTACGATCCCTGGTGGAATCTGGCAGTGCAGAATCAGGCTACGGACAGGGCCCACCGCATTGGACAGAAGAATGTGGTCAGTGTGTACAAGCTGTTTGCAAAGGATACGATCGAGGAAAAGATAAAAAATCTGCAGGAGCAAAAAAAGGAGCTGGCAGATGAAATTCTAACAGGAGACGGAATGGACAGTGTAAGGCTGAGCAGACAGGAAATTTTAGAACTGCTGAAATGATCTTTTAAAGTCTTATTTTGTCCTTTATATAGTTAAGCTGTAAATAAAGAGGAAATGGATGGGGACCTGGAAAGATTCCAGGTACATAGAAGATAGATTTAGAATAAGAGAAAGGCGGTAAGAAAATGAATATTCCTGAGATGTTGGATGAGTTAAAGAGAAAGGTGCTAAAGGATGAAAAGCTAAAAGAAGAGATTCTCGCCACAAGAAAAGATAAGAATCCTGTAGGTGCTTTTTGTAAAAAATGCAGGGAGTTGGGCTATCCTATTTATGACATGGATTTGATCAATGCAGGGGAAGAATTTTATGCGGAAATGAAACGCAGTACCAATGGAGGAGGAGAAAATTCTCCTGTGCTGGAGGGCGAAGACGACTTTTACGAGTTGTTTTTTGCCGGGCTGGAGGAGAAAGTGTGAAAGTAAACTTCCAAATCTACCATTATTGACGCTGCCAGTGCGTCAGAAAGAGGAAAAAATGATTGAGATTTCTATAGACAAAGGGCTGAAACAGCTATGGTCCAAGGCAGTCCTTGGATGTATACAGTGTAAAGTAACCGTAAAAGAAAGTTCCGGGGAGCTTTTAGAAGAGCTTGACGCCCAGGGCAGAAGAATACAGGAAACATATGAAAAGCCGGCGGACCTTCCCAAAAGGGATAAGATTGCGGATACCCGCCAGGCCTATAAAGCCTTCGGAAAGGAACCCAGCCGTTACCGCAGCTCAGCGGAGGCAATGTGCAGGCGGCTGATTCAAGGAAAAGGTTTGTATCATATCAATAATGTGGTGGAATGCAATAACCTTTTTTCCATCAGGGAAGGGTATTCTTTGGGCGCCTATGATGTGAGCAGGATAGAAGGACCTGTAGTCTGGAAAGTGGCGGAGGAAGGATCCCATTACCAGGGAATCGGAAAGGATCAGATCAATGTGGAATTTCTCCCGGTTTTTTTTGATGAAAAAGGACCTTTCGGCAATCCTACCAGTGACTCTGTGCGTACAAGGATAACAGAAGATACGTCGGAACTTCTGATGGTGATCTTTGGATTTTCCGGCAGCATGGACATGGAAGAGGATGTGAAAAAGCTTTGTGATCTCCTGGAAAAGTACTGCAGCGGACAGGAGTTTGAAACAATGATCATCCAGTAAAAATATCTTATTGATCATGCTTAGACATAGAGGAAGCAGGAGCTTTAAGGAGGTGCGCAAATGATACGTAAGCATCTGTTGTTTTTCGGAAGAGTACAGGGAGTTGGCTTTCGGTTTTACGCGGTAAATAAAGCAAGACAGCTAGGTCTTACCGGGTGGGTGGAAAATTTGGAAGACGGCAGTGTAGAGATGGAGGCTCAGGGTGAGGAAGAACAAATAGATGCCCTGATCCAGTATCTGAACAGCCAGCGGTATATTTCTATTGAGAGGATAAGAGTAAGAAAAATGCCTCTGGAGGAAGAACGGGGATTTTATGAAAAGGGATATTAAGGTGAAAATATGACAAATTTAGCTGATTTGGGAATTCGGGAGATTTCTCTTAAAGAATTTGATGGAATATGTATTGGCCATGCAGAAGATTCGGTGGGAGTTACCGGATGTACAGTACTTGCGGCAAAGGAGGGGATGGCTGCGGCCGTGGATGTACGGGGCGGCGGCCCGGCTTCCAGAGAAACGACACTTTTAGATCCTCTGTCTTCTGCGGAAAGCATCCATGCCATTGTTTTAAGCGGAGGAAGCGCTTTTGGTCTGGATGCGGCAAGCGGAGTGATGGAATATCTCGAGGAAAACGGAATCGGTTTTGATACCGGATTCTCCAAAGTCCCTCTTGTATGTCAGTCCTGTATTTATGATCTGGGAATTGGTTCTTCTTCCAGCAGGCCGGATAAGGCTATGGGATATGAGGCGTGCAAAAATGCGTTCCAAGTGAACGACGGGACACAAATGGGGAATGTGGGAGCCGGGATCGGCGCTACGGTAGGAAAAGCAAGAGGAGCCCAAAGCATGATGAAATCCGGGCTTGGAATTTATTGCCTTGCATGGGGCGAACTTAAGGTAGGAGCGGTGGCTGTGGTAAATGCATTGGGAGATATTTATGATTATAAGACCCAGAAGAAAATCGCAGGTATGCGAAACCTGGAGGGCAGCGGATTCCAGGACTGCCAGGAGGAATTGCTGAGAACACTTGCCCGCCAGGAAGGAGATAATCTTTTTACCTCCAATACCACGATAGGAGTCATAATAACCAATGGGGATTTCAATAAAATGCAGTTAAAGAGAGTGTGCTCTGCCTCTCATAACGCGTATGCAAGAACCATCCGTCCTGTGCATACTTCAGCGGACGGGGACAGCATTTATGCGGTCTGTGCAGGAAAAAGAGTTTCTGCCAATGTGGATATGGTAAGTATTTTAGCTGAAGAAGCTATGGCGATGGCTGTAAATCAGGCAGTGTATTCTGCGCAATCCTGGGAAGAAATTCCGGCTGCCAGGGACTTTCATGCAGCTGATAATTAAATTGGCATTGTAAGAATGATATTTATCGGGAAAGCCGCTGATGTCTGAACGGAGCAGGACATTGGCGGCGGTATTTTAGCATAGACAATTTTGGGTTGAAAAGGAGCAGTTGCCTGTATGTGTGGAAGATACTATATTGACGAAACGATGGCTGATGAGCTGGAGAGATTTCTTCCTGGACTTGGCAAGTCTTTACGGAAACAGTACAGGGGAGACATCTTTCCTTCAAAGGAGGCTCCGGTTCTTTTAAGAAAAGGAGATACGCTTACAGAAAAGTCTATGAGATGGGGCTTTCCCGGCCTTCAGGGGAAAGGAAATCTGATCAATGCCAGAGCAGAAAGCGCTGCAGAAAAGAGGACTTTTCAAGACAGCGTACTGCATAGAAGATGCGTGATCCTGGCATCTGGTTTTTACGAGTGGAATTCTCAAAAAGAGAAGTTTCAATTTTCCCAAAGAAGTGGAAAGCCTTTATACATGGCAGGCTGCTATTCGATTTTTCAAAACGAAGAGTGTTTCGTGATTTTTACCACCCAGGCCAATGCTTCTGTGAAAGAGGTGCATGAGAGAATGCCCTTGATACTGGAGGAGACGGAAGTAAAAAGATGGATTTTAGACGATACGTGTGTGGAAAACATGCTGCATAAAGTTCCTGGAGAGCTTGAGAAATGGACAGAGTATGAGCAGATGAGCTTATTTTAAAGCATGGCCCGTCTTCTTAACCCGGAAGTGGGCAGAAGTATAAAATACAGCCGGAGAAAAGGCAGCCGCATTGAGGAAATAAACAGAATTTTCCCGTGGTTTCTATTATTATGTCTTATTTTCGGCAGAGAGTATTAGCCAGGATAACGGTGATAATTACAGTAATTATTATGATAACCGCAAAAATATGCGCATATTCGTCTATCCGTTCCTCGCCCAGGATGCACATGATAAGGAGAAGGAAACTACAAATTCCCATGCAGACACTCATCAGTCGGCAGAGTTTTTTTCGGCTGTATTTTTCTTTCTCTTTATCATTCATCATATTATACCCGGCGATAAGCCAGGTCCCTTTTCCTTTCCAAAAAACCACAGTTAAAAGAATAAATAAAGCTGTTGTAATATACACTTCTGTCATAAACACGCCCCCCTTTTTAAACAGAAACATATCAATTTAAGCCGGATGAAATAGATTTCCCTAATACTCTTGAATAGATTTTAGGAAGGATAAAAAATCTTGTCAATAGGATTCGGGACGCTTTTTTGACTGCATACGGTATTTTAACGGAGTCATGCCATAGACTTCCTTGAAATAACGAATATAGGAGCTGGAGGAACGAAAGCCTACGTCCAAGGCGATCTCCGTTATGGAACGTTCTGTAGAAGCAAGAAGGGCGGCGCTGGCATGAAGGCGGTATTTCATAAGGTACTGATAAGGCGATTCCCCCAGAAAAGCCTGAAAACAGCGTACGCATTCTGTCTGGCTGATGTGTGCAGAAGCGGCGATATCCCTGGCGGAAATGGGATGGCTGAAATTGGTATGGATAAAGGCGAGGAGGCTTCGGATCCTGGCATAGCCCCTGGAAGGAAGGGAAGAAGGCATAGGGGGAAGCAGGGTGAGGAATTCCAGCCATACCTCTGCAAGCTTCACAGAAATCCGGTATTCTCTGTGAGATAAGGAGAATTTTTCAAAATAAAGGGAATCCAACTCATTTAAAAACTTTAAACATTTTGCATTTTCAGGTTTGGCTTCTAAAAGCAGAAAATGGGTAAAAGAGGGGTTGTTCAGTATGGTTTCTACGTCTGCTTCCATAGCGCTTCCGGGGAAAAAAGAAAGCATTTTCGGCGGGATGATGTAGCTGTGATAATGACAGTCAGATTTTCCGGTAATATGGTGGAGGACCATACAATTAAGAAAAACGCAGTCGCCTTTTTTTAAATTTATCTCTTCTTGGTATACTTTAAGATGCACTTCGCCATCTAAAACATACACAAATTGGACTTCTTCGTGCCAATGGGGAAGAAGAAAGCCTTCGTTGGAAGGAAAGCAGGTTTTGTGCTTTACATCAAGGACAAGAAGAGGAAAATTTTCTCCATGGTAAGGATTATGAGAATGAACGGGAATAGAAGAA
This sequence comes from Candidatus Blautia faecavium, assembly GCA_019118425.1. Taxonomy (GTDB): domain Bacteria; phylum Bacillota; class Clostridia; order Lachnospirales; family Lachnospiraceae; genus Blautia_A; species Blautia_A faecavium. The sequence goes on from DWYZ01000157.1 coordinate 6,200, forward strand.
TCCATAGCAGCCTCCCTGTTTTGGTTGTTTTTTTATATATTATAGGGAAATTTTCTGTATTTCACAAGGGAAAAAGACTATATAATTTTATTTAACCAAATCAGGCGAAATCCTTTGCTCCATATTGTGAAGAGCAGTAAGCGGGGAGTGCAAGAAATTTTTTGAGAAACAGGGAAACAAGCGCGTACCCCGCGGGGAGCGCGGATATCTGCTTGAGGGCTATGGAAACAAAGAAAAA
>DWYZ01000158.1 GCA_019118425.1 Candidatus Blautia faecavium
TTCGGAACCTTCTATAATATGACCGAACCCTCGGGGTATTCCCTGAACGGCGAGATTCACCGCTTCTTCCCGGACCGGATGACAGAATCCTATGTATCAAGAGCAGCGTTTTCTCCCATCCTCGTGAAAAAGCCTGCGGTTATGAAGATCACACAGGCAGAGTATCATACCACTACGCCGGAAATCATCCTGCCTCTTAACGATGACATGATCATCCACGTAGCGCCGGCTTCTGCAGGCACTCCGGTTCCGGAGCTGACAAAAGCTTTTCTTGTACCCAAGGGAACACTTGTGAAGATCAATTCCGCGATCTGGCATCTGGCGCCTCTTCCGGCGCATGCAGAGGAACTTAAGGCAATGATCATCCTGCCGGAATGTACTTACGCCAATGACTGCACAGTAGTGGATTATCCGGAAAAAGATCAGTTCATCATTGAACTTTAAAAGCATAAACTATCGATAGATATAATTTTCTGATTTATATACATAAGAAATAGCCGTTCTGTTCTCATAAAAGTTTAGGAACGGCTATTCTTATCCTCACATATAAGCTAATGCAGTTATATCTGCTTATTTTTTTCTGGCACTTTTTTTAAATCTGTGCTACTATCACTATTGAAATTTTTCTCAGGAGATGAGCATATGATTACTTTTTTATCCTCAATCTTTATAAAAAATCCCAAAGACTACCAGTCCCCTGCTGTGCGGCAGGCATATGGAGTCCTTTGCGGAGGAGTCGGCATTGCCCTTAATCTGGTTTTGTTTCTGGGCAAATGGATTGCAGGCATGATAAGCGGTTCCATCGCCATTACCGCCGATGCCTTTAACAACCTCTCCGATGCAGGCTCTTCCATCATTACCCTGGTAGGCTTTAAACTTTCCGGCCAAAAGCCGGACCCGGAGCATCCCTTCGGGCACGGGCGCATGGAATACATTTCCGGGCTGTTTGTCTCCGTTGCCATCCTTATCATGGGGTTTGAACTTATTACTACCTCCATTGAAAAAGTACGCCAGCCGGAGCCCATTGAAAGCAGCCCTCTAATCCTCGGGATTTTAGCGGCTTCCATTCTGATAAAGGTTTACATGGCCTACTATAACCGTTCCGTAGGGAAAAAGATTGGAAGCGCTGCCATGAACGCCACTGCTATGGACAGCTTAAGCGATACCATTTCTACTGCTCTGGTCCTTGCAGCCACCATCATCAGTCACTTTACCGGACTGCTTTTAGACGGATGGTTTGGTATTCTGGTAGGTCTGTTTATTTTCTATACAGGAATCCAGACCATGAAAGATACCATGAACCCGCTCCTTGGGCAGCCTCCTAAAAAGGAACTGGTAAAAAAAATAGAGCAGATCGTCACTGCTCATTCTACGGTACACGGAATCCATGACCTCATTGTACACGATTACGGTCCCGGACGCCTGATGATCTCCCTTCATGCCGAGGTGGACGCTGATGGAAATCTTCTGGAACTTCACGACGAAATCGATAATATTGAACATGAGCTCCAGCAGAAATTAAACTGCGCAGCCACCATACACATGGACCCCATCGTCACAGACGATGCAGAGGTCGTTCAGGTTCGGGAAATCGTGGATAAAATCGTGGCTTCCTTAGGCGAAGACTTTACTATGCATGATTTCCGCATGGTAAAAGGACCTACCCATACAAATCTTGTCTTTGATGTGGTGATGCCATTTCACTGTGCATACACGGAAGTGGAAGTGGTAAAAACCATAAAACAGGAAATTCAGGAAAAAATAGGGAGAAAATACTTCGCTGTTATCCAGATCGACCGGGATTTCAGCTAAATATTTCCCCCTTTCCCACTTAGTCAAAAAATTCGATTCCCATAAGTGTCAGCCCGTGAGCCGGCGCCGTAGGGCCCGCTGCTTCCCGGCTGCATGCATCCAGGATATCTTTCATTTTCTCCGGCGGATACTGGCCGTTGCCGATTTCTATCAACGTGCCGGCTATGATCCGCACCATATTATAAAGGAAGCCCTCTCCGGATACACGGATCGTCACCATATCTCCGTCCCGCCATACATCCATAGCGGTTATGGTGCGGACGGTACTTTTTACCTGTGCCTTAGAACCGCAGAAACTGGCAAAATCGTGGCGTCCGATCAGAAAGGAAGTTGCCTCCCGCATCTTTTCCACATCCAGCTTATAATGATAAAAATACGAATACAGCCTCTCTGTAGGCACGGGGAATCTCCGGTTTAAGATCCGGTACTCATAAGTTTTCTCACTGTCACAGTATCTGGGATGAAAGTCAGGGTCCACTTCCTCGGAAAGCTGAATCCGGATGTCTTCCGGAAGCCTTTGGTTCAGCGCATAAGAGATTTTCTCCCCGGGAATCCGGCTTTCTGTGTCAAAGACAGCCACATTTCCCATGGCATGAACTCCCGCGTCTGTTCTGCTGGCACCCATTGTCTCAATGTTTTCACCTAAAAGCTCTGAAAGGGTCTCGTTTAACACGCCCTGTATCGTCACGCCATTGGGCTGCGTCTGCCATCCGCAGTAATTTGTCCCGTCATATGCAACCACCAGGCCTATTCTTTTCTTCATGTATTTCCTCTTTCTGATGCATCTGCCGCACCTTCTTATATAAGAGATAAGCCACACAAAACAACCAGTTCTTCCATAAAGAGCATTTCGTGTGGCTTATCTTTTTATTTTCATTCTTTTATCCTAAAGTCCTGCTGCACGAAAAGCAATGGCAATCCCAAGATATACAGCCAGCACTCCATAAGCAGCATAGTCCATTCCTGTATATTTCAGGGGCTTCATCTGGGTCCGGTCGTCGCCTCCGTGATAGCATCTGGCTTCCATGGCCATGGCAAGATCGTTTGCCCTTCGGAAAGCAGAAATAAACAGCGGCACCAAAAGCGGCACCATGTTTTTCGCTTTCTGGATGATATTTCCCGTCTCAAAATCCGCTCCTCTGGCAATCTGCGCCTTCATGATCTTATCTGTCTCTTCCAGAAGGATCGGAATAAAACGAAGGGCAATGGACATCATCATGGCAATCTCATGGACTGGCACATGAATCTTATTTAAAGGCCGCAAAAGACGCTCCAGACCATCTGTCAACTGATTAGGCGTAGTAGTCAGCGTCATCACCGATGAGCCGATCACCAGATAGGTAAGACGGATCGCCATTCTTCCCGCAAGGGACAATCCTTCCTTTGTCACCCGCAGAAAGCCCCACTGCCACAGTACCTCTCCAGGCGTTAAAAGGATATTAAATACCACTGTGATCATCAGGATAAGAAAAATTGCTTTTAATCCTTTAAACATGAATTTTACAGGCACTTTTGACACATAGATCATTCCTGCGAGAAATACGGTAGCCACCGCATATCCTAAAAAGGTATGGAACAAAAATACCGATACAATGAATACAAGTGTCCCGATCAGCTTAGTCCGCGGATCCAGTCTGTGAAGAACGGACTTGGCGGGATAATATTGTCCCAGTGTAATATCCCTAAGCATTCGTCCTTCCTCCCTTCCCGCCGTCCTTTGTGCCTTCTTTTCGTCCCTTTAACAAAGGGGACTGTTTTTCTCTCAAGGCAGAAAGTATACTCTCTCTTGCCTCTGCCACTGTGGTGGCGTCTGCATCTACCGGCAGACCGCTTTCTTTCAGCGCGTGCATGATATATGTGATCTGGGGCGCAGCAAGTCCCATTGCCTCCAGTTCTTTATAATGGGCAAACACCTTCTTCGGCGTATCGTCAAAAGCCACCTGCCCGTGGTTCATCACGATCAGACGCTCCACATATTTTGCAATATCCTCCATACTATGAGAAACCAGGATAATGGTAATCCCACGGACCTTATGAAGCTCCGCGATCTGATCCAAAATATCGTCCCGGCCCTTAGGATCCAGTCCCGCTGTAGGTTCGTCCAGGATTAAAATCTTCGGGTTCATGGCAAGCACACCTGCGATCGCCACCCTCTTTTTTTGTCCTCCGGAAAGCTCAAAAGGAGATTTCCCAAAATTTTTTTCTTTAAAACCTACCTGCAGAAGGGCCTGTCTCGCCTCTTTTTCTGCTTCCTCTCTGGTAAGCCCCTGGTTCATAGGGCCAAAACATACATCAGAAAGCACATCGTTCTCAAAAAGCTGGTGCTCCGGATACTGGAATACCAGGCCCACCTCGCTTCTTAACTTTTTCCGGTCGTACTTTTCCTGCCAGACATCCTCTCCGTTATAAAGAACCGTCCCCGATGTAGGCTGGATCAGGGCATTAAAATGCTGGATCAAAGTGGATTTCCCACTTCCCGTATGGCCGATCATCCCGATAAACTGACCATCCGGAATCAGCAGGCTTACATCTTTTATGGCATGGATCTCATAGCTTGTACCAGGACTGTAGGTATAGGTTATATTCTTTAATTCTATTGACATAAGGCACTCACCAATTCCTCTGTAGTCAGTATTCCGTCCGCAATCTGTACGCCGGCTTCTTTCAGCTCATGGGCAAGAAGAGTCACCTGGGGCACATCCAGACGGTATTCTTTCAGGGTATCCACCTGGGAAAAAATTTCCCGGGGCGTTCCCTCCATAACTATATTTCCTCCATCCATTACATACACCCGGTCTGCATGGATCACCTCTTCCATATAGTGGGTGATAAGGATTACTGTCACATTCTCTTTTTGGTTTAATTCCCTAACTGCTTCCAGAACCTCTTTCCGCCCGTTGGGATCCAGCATAGCGGTAGGCTCATCCAGCACGATACACTGGGGATGCATAGCCATTACTCCGGCAATGGCCACTCTCTGTTTCTGCCCGCCGGAAAGCTTATTTGGTGAGTGGTGGCGGTACGCGGTCATTCCTACTTTTTTTAAGCTTTCGTCTACCCGTTTCCAGATTTTCTCTGTAGGAACACCCATGTTTTCCGGTCCAAATCCTACGTCCTCTTCCACCACAGTCCCTATGATCTGATTATCCGGATTTTGAAAGACCATTCCCGCCTTCTGGCGCACCTTCCAAAGCTCCGGCTCTTTTGAAGTGTCCATTCCATCCACCCAGATGGTCCCCTCCGTGGGGAGGAGAAGAGCATTCATATGCTTTGCCAGAGTGGATTTTCCGGAACCGTTATGTCCCAGGACTGCCACAAATTCCCCGGCTTGAATGTCCAGGTTTACATCGTTGACGGCTCTTTGTGTTTCCTGCACGTTTCCGTCGTCGTCATACTTGAGATAGTCAAATCCCAGCTTCAAAGCCTTGATTATTCCCATATTTTCCTCCTAGCACCCTGGCTGGAAACCAGGGCAAAGCCCTTTCTCTCATGCTCTTCCCCTTAATGCTTTACACTCACTGAAAAGCTGGGGAACAACAGCGTTTATTTCGGCATATTTTCTTTAGAGGCTTCCTCCGTAGCTGCCGGAACAAATCCGGTCAACTCGTCGATCAGCTCCCAGATTTCCTCTCTGCCCTGTTTCGTCTGTGCAGAAAAAGGAATGACTTTCGTCCCCGGGCGCAGCTTCAGCCCCTCTTTTATCATTTTTACATGCTTCTGCCACTGGCTCCGCTTGATCTTATCCAGTTTCGTGGCAATGATAATAGGATCAAACCCGTTGTGTACGATCCAGTCGTACATCATCTTATCATTTGCTGATGGCTCATGTCGGATATCAATAAGCAGGAACACTGCTTTCAGGTTCTTCGATGAATGAAGATACCTTTCTATCATTTTTCCCCATTTTTCTTTTTCAGCAGGGGAAACCTTCGCATATCCATACCCGGGAAGATCTACCAGATAAATGCAGGTGTTTACATTATAAAAATTAATGGTCTGTGTCTTTCCTGGCTGAGCGCTGGTACGGGCCAGCGCCTTACGGTTCAGAAGTCCGTTAATAAGGGAAGATTTTCCTACATTGGATTTGCCTGCAAAGGCTACCTCCGGCCTGCCTGTGTCAGGCAGCCTGCTGGTGACGCCGCATACAATATCCAGGGATACATTTTTTATAACCATATCTTTCCTCTCTATTTCTTTAGCGCCTCTGTCACCACCTCATTCATGGTTTCTACAAATGTGATGGTAAGTCCGTCTAAAATTTCCTGATCCATTTCTTCAATATCCGGTTTATTTTCCTTTGGCACCAGAACCTGTTTGATCTTGGCATATTTGGCTGCCAGCAACTTTTCTTTCAGGCCGCCGATAGCCAGTACACGTCCTCTTAGAGTAATCTCTCCAGTCATAGCCACATCCGCCCGTACCGGGATCTTCGTTATAGCGGAAAGAATAGCAGCAGCCATTGTGATTCCTGCGGAAGGACCGTCTTTCGGCACAGCTCCCTCAGGAATATGTACATGGATATCGTTTTCCTGGAAAAATTCCTGGGGAATTTTATATTTTTCCGCGACAGAGCGGATATAAGTAATGCCTGCCTGGGCGGATTCTTTCATCACATCGCCAAGCTGTCCGGTAAGGAGCAGTTCTCCTTTTCCAGGCATCACATTTACTTCAATCTGAAGGGTATCTCCGCCTACCTGTGTCCAGGCAAGTCCTCTGGCAATACCCACCTCGTCCTTTTTATTCGCCATAAGGTAATTATACCGCTCCCTGCCAAGGAAATCTGGCAGGTTTTTCCCGGTAACGGTCACCTTTTCTTTCTCGTTTTCCATAATCTCCCTGGCTGCCTTGCGGCAGATCTGGCCGATCTTTCTTTCCAGGCTTCTTACGCCGGCTTCCTTGGTATAATTATTAATGATCTTCCTAAGAGCAGCAGTCTGTATAGAAAGCCTGCCCTTTTCGATTCCATTCACGTCCATCTGCTTAGGGATCAGATGTTCCTTAGCAATGTGCTCCTTCTCATTCTCCGTATATCCGGAAATCTCGATGATCTCCATACGGTCAAGAAGGGGACGGGGAATTCCCTGCATATCATTAGCAGTAGCAATAAAAAGCACCTCGGAGAGATCCTGGGGCAGTTCCACATAATGATCTGTAAAATGACTGTTCTGCTCCGGATCCAGTACCTCTAAGAGGGCGGACGCGGTGTCTCCTTTATAGTCACTGCTAGTCTTATCGATCTCATCCAGAAGCATCAAGGGATTGCTCACTTCTGCCTGCTGCAAAGCCACTGTAATCCTTCCCGGCATTGCTCCCACGTAAGTTTTCCGGTGGCCGCGGATTTCCGCTTCGTCCCTGACGCCTCCCAGGCAGATCCGGACATATTTTTTATGAAGGGCCTCCGCTACAGACTTGGCAATGGATGTTTTTCCGGTTCCAGGAGGGCCTACCAGACAAAGGATCGGACTTTTTCCCTTGTGTGTCAGCTTGCGGACCGCAAGGAACTCCATAATCCTCTCTTTTACGTCTTTTAAACCGTAATGTCCTTCCTGAAGAATCTTCCAGGCTTCTTTGAGATCCTCTGAATCCTTGGAACGTTTTTCCCAGGGAAGAGACAGCAGCGTTTCAATATATCCCGAAAGAACATGGTTTTCTGCTGCATTGCTGTTCATGCCTTTCAGACGGTCGATTTCTTTGCTGATCTTTTCTTTTACTTCGTCTGATGCCTGAAGCTTTTTTAATTCCCTGCGGTATTCCTCAATAACATCATCCGTATTTCCCTCGCCCAGTTCTTCCTTGATTAGCTTCAGCTGCTCTCTTAAAATGTATTCTCTCTGATTCTTGTCTACCCGCTCTTTAAGCTTTCTCTGGAGGCTTTTTCCAATCTGCATTACCTCGATCTCATTGCTGAGGATTGCCCCCAGAATCTCATACTGTTCTTCTAAGGAGACTGCCTCTAATATTTTCTGTTTGCTCTGATAGGTTAAAGGAAGATTTACCGCGATCTGCTGGATCAGTTCTTCTACCTCTTCGATATTCAGGATCTGGGCCACCAGCTCTTTGCTGACTTTTCCATTTTCCAGACAATAGTGGTGGAACAGTTCCTTAAGACCTCGGTGCATGGCCTCTTTTACTGCAGGAGCGAGAACCTGGGCGTCTTTGGCTCCTACCATGGATATTTCTCCCCGTATATAAGGAAAATCCTGTTCCATGGATAAAAGCTCGCCTCTTTGAATTCCTTCCACTAAAACCCTAAGAAGATTCTGTGGCAGTTTTACTACTTGTTTTATATAAGCGATCGTTCCTATTTTATACAGATCTGTCATGCCCGGGGTTTCCACCTCCGGGTCTTTCTGTGTGATCAGAAAAATCTTCTGGTCATCCAGCATGGCTGCTTCAATCGCCTTTACCGAACGTTGTCTGCTTACATCAAAGTGCACGATCATATCCGGCAGGATCGTCGTCCCTCGCAGTGCGATCACAGGCAGCACTTCTATGGGATTTGTCATTTATCTTTCAATCCTTTCTCATGCTGTTTCCGGTTTCCCTTTTTTTCTGGAGCGGGAATTCCTTCTTCCGGATGCAGGTGCAGATGCGGGTGCATCTCCATATATGATCTCCGGTTCTCCGGTTCCTTCCACAGCTTCTTTGGTAATGATACACTTGCGGATGGTCTTATCTGACGGTGTCTTATACATCAGATCCATCAGAGAGTTTTCCATAATCGCCCGAAGTCCTCTGGCTCCTGTTTTTCTTTCCAGAGATTTCTTAGCCACAAGCTCCAGCGCATCTTCCTCAAAATCCAATTCTACGCCATCCAGCTCAAATAATTTATGGTACTGCTTGGTAAGAGAATTCTTAGGCTCCCTTAAAATACGGATCAAAGCATTTTCATCCAGGGCATCCAAGGTGACTACCACCGGCACACGTCCGATAAATTCCGGAATCAGACCGTATTTAATAAAATCCTCCGGCATAACCTCTTTTAAGATTTCTCCCACATTTCTCTCCTTCTTAACTGCGACTTCAGCCCCAAAACCAATAGCCTTGGTATCCTTTCTCGCCTCGATGATCTTTTCGATTCCTTCGAAAGCTCCGCCGCAGATGAACAGGATATTTGTAGTATCAATCTGAATAAATTCCTGGTGGGGATGCTTTCTCCCGCCCTGAGGCGGAACACTGGCGACCGTTCCCTCCAGAATCTTTAAAAGAGCCTGCTGCACGCCTTCTCCGGATACATCTCTGGTGATGGAGGCATTTTCAGACTTCCTGGTAATCTTATCAATCTCATCGATATAGATAATCCCATACTGGGCACGCTCAATATCGTAATCTGCCGCCTGTATGATCTTAAGAAGAATATTTTCTACATCCTCGCCGACATAGCCGGCTTCTGTAAGCGTAGTAGCATCTGCAATGGCAAAAGGTACGTTCAGCATCCTTGCCAGTGTCTGGGCAAGGAGGGTCTTTCCGGAACCGGTAGGTCCAAGCATTAGAATATTGCTCTTTTGCAGTTCCACATCCAGATTTCTGGATGCCAGCACTCTTTTATAATGGTTATAAACAGCCACAGACAAAGCTTTCTTCGCCTGATCCTGTCCGATTACATAATCGTCAAGAATAGCATGGATTTCTTCGGGTTTTAACAAATTAATCTCTGTGTCATAATACTCTTCCTGCCCGTACTGTGCGAATTCTTCTTCCATGATCTCCGCACAGATTCCGATACACTCGTCACAAATATAAACTCCGTCAGGACCTGAGATGAGTTTTCTCACCTGATCTTCTGTCTTTTTGCAAAAAGAACACTTGACTTTTCCATCTCTCGTTTTATCTGCCATGAATTTTTTCCTTTCTATATTCAAATCTATAAAAGCAAGATAAGACTCCTGCGGTTTACAGGAGTCTTTTCATTGGCATCATTTATGCATGACAACACCGTCGATCAGACCATATGCCTTCGCCTCTTCAGCGGTCATATAATTATCACGGTCTGTATCCCGCTCAACAACTTCGATTGGCTGGCCGGTATTCTCTGCCAGAATCTCATTTAAAATTCTCTTTGTCTGTGCAATGTGATCCGCTACGATCTGGATCTCTGTAGCCTGCCCCTGCGCACCGCCGGACGGCTGATGAATCATGATCGTAGAATGGGGAAGAGCAAATCTTTTTCCCTTTGCTCCGCCTGCTAAAAGGAATGCACCCATGCTGGCAGCCATTCCCAGACATATGGTGGAGACATCGCATTTAATGTACTGCATGGTATCGTAAATCGCCATACCCGCCGTCACAGAACCGCCCGGACTGTTAATGTAAAGCTGGATGTCCTTTCCCGGATCTTCCGCTTCCAGGAACAAAAGCTGTGCAACAATAAGGCTTGCGCTCACATCGTTTACTTCTTCTCCGAGGAAAATAATTCTGTCCTTCAAAAGCCTGGAATAAATATCGTAACTTCTCTCTCCCCGGCTGGTCTGTTCAATAACATAAGGTACTAAACTCATTTTTTCCCCTTTCTGACGCACTTGCTGCGTCAATAATGGTAGATTTGGAAGTTTACTTCCAAACTTACGTCTCCATTCGCTGGCAGTTAAACTTCCTTCGCTGCTTCGGCAACCAGAGTTACGGCTTTCTGTACAGCCATATCTTTCTTCATCTGTTCAAGCTGGTTCTCCCCAAGCACCTCTTTCAATTTATCTGCTTCCATCTTATAAGCCTCAGCCATCTTAGCGATCTCTGCATCTACTTCTTCTTCGCTTGGCTGAATGTTTTCTGTCTCTGCAATCTTTTCAAGAACAAGTCTTGTCTGGATTCTCTTTAATGCCTGCGGTTTCATGTCTTCCATCATCTTATCCATGGTAAGGCCGGTAAACTGGAAGTACTGCTCCATGGATAATCCCTGTGCCTGCATTCTTCTGCTGAAGTCGTCTGCCATCTGGCTTACCTGTGTACGGATCATAGCCTCCGGGATATCCATCTGTGCATTTTCAATTACCTTATCTACCGCTGCATCTTCTTTTGCACGGAGAGCTTCTTTTTCTTTTCTCTCTGCAAGTTTCTTCTTTAAGTCTTCTTTATATTCTGCCAGGGTATCAAACTCAGATACATCCTGTGCAAAATCGTCGTCCAGTTCAGGGAGCTCTTTTGCTTCCACTTTCTTAACGTCGCATTTAAATACTGCTTCTTTTCCTGCAAGATCCGGTGCCTGGTATTCCTCCGGGAAAGTAACTTTTACTTCTACGTGGTCTCCGGCTTTCACTCCTACAAGCTGATCCTCAAAACCTGGGATAAAGGTATTTGATCCAAGTGTCAGAGGATATTCTGTATCCTTGCCGCCGTCAAATGGCACATCATCCACAAAACCTTCAAAGTCGATGGTGACAACATCGCCGTTTTCTGCTCCGCGGTCTTCTACGGTGACTGTTCTAGAGTTTTTCTCCTGCTCTTTCTTCACCTCTGCCTCTACTTCTTCTTCTGTAACTTCTGTCTCTGCCTTAGGAACCTCAACGCCTTTATATTCGCCAAGAGTTACTTCCGGTTTTACAGCTACGTCTGCAGTGAAAATGAATGCCTTGCCCGGCTCAGCCTGTGTTACGTTAATCTCCGGCTGGGAAACGATCTCCAGGTCACATTCAGACAGAGCTTTTCTGTAATGCTCTGGGATTAATGCGTTCGCTGCATCCTCTAAAAAGATACCCTTGCCATACATCTGCTCAATTACTTTTCTTGGTACTTTTCCTTTTCGGAAGCCAGGGATGGAAATTCTTCCTTTTGCTTTCTGATATGCATTCTGCATAGCCTTGTCTAAATCCTCGGCAGAAACCTCTATTGTAAGTTTTGCCATGTTTTTTTCCAGTTTTTCCACCTGTAAACTCATGTTACATGTTCCTCCTTCATTATCCGGTTATATTCTTATACATTTTTTCTGGTTTTCCTTCTTCTCTCCGGCTGTAGGAGGAAGCTAGTATAATTCACTTTAAATGGCATTTAAAGTGTCTTATACTTAGGATCACCTTCTTTGTAGATCGTCCATTTTCAACTGCACTAAGGCAGAAGAACGTATTCAGGCAAGAGTACATTTACAGTCATTACGATAGTATAGCATAAGACGAAAAAAAACGCCAGCATTTTTTCACACAATTTCGCGCGAATATAGGACGGAATCCGCAATTTCTTCTGCCTTTTTCTCTCCCAGAAGCTGAGTTATCAGAGAGAGCGCGAAGTCAATGGCCGTACCAAGACCTCTGCTTGTCGTCACATTTCCATCTGTCACAACCGGATCTTCTGTGATCACTGCGCCTGACTGCTGGTCTAAAAAGGAAGGGTAGGAGGTGGCCCTGCGTCCTTTCAGGAAACCAAGCTTAGCGAAAATGCTGGGAGCCGCGCAGATGGCAGCTATCTTTTTTCCTTCTGTGTAATAGTTCTTTAAAAGTTCTATAAGGGGCTCATATGCTCCCAGGTTTACTGTTCCAGGCATTCCTCCCGGAAGCACCAGCATGTCTCCGTCAGAAAAATCCGTGTTCTTAAAGAGTCTGTCTGTTAAAAGCGTAATTCCATGCGCGGTGGTCACTTCCTTTGTATCTTTTACAGATACTGTAGTGATCTCAATCCCCGCCCTTCTCATCAGATCCACAACGGTCAGGCCCTCGATATCCTCAAAACCATCTGCCAAAAAGATATATACCTTACTCATAAAAACCACTCCTTTTTATTCTTTCCAAGATTTTCCTTTTTTATTCTTCTGTCCCGGCCCTTCTCCCACCGGATTTCCTAATGAATTATAACAAATTGCTTTCTTTTTTACAATAAATTGCGTATACTAAACTTAAAGAAAATCAAGAGGTGATATGAAATGGAAATTGAAAGAAAGTTTCTTATTGAAAAAGAAAAACTCCCTCCATCCTTGGATCAATATCCCTGTCGCAGGATTGAACAGGGCTATCTCTGCACAGATCCAGTAGTCCGGATCCGTCAGGAAGACGACACCTATTATCTGACTTACAAAGCCGGCGGTTTTCTTGCCAGAGAGGAGTATAACCTTCCTTTAACAAAGGAAGCTTACGCTCACCTGCGTCTTAAGACAGACGGCATTGTCCTTGCAAAAACCCGCTATCTGATACCGGAAAAGGACGGGCTTACCATTGAGCTGGATATTTTTGATGAACCCTATGAGGGACTGTATCTGGCAGAGGTGGAGTTTGACTCTAAAGAAGCCGCCGAAAACTATCAGCCCCCGTTCTGGTTTGGCGAGGATGTAACATATTCCGCCATTTACCACAACAGCAATTTAAGCAAAGGGATGCCTCCAGGTGACTGATCCAGCCGCCCGAGGCATCCTCTTTATTTAAACTTTTATAAGGTTTTCCCTTTTTCCGCACAGGCATTCAATGCCTCGTATACAGCGCTCCTAAAGCTCATTTTTTCCAGCGTGCGCACACCCTCTATCGTAGTTCCTGCCGGTGAGCAGACCATATCCTTTAATTCTCCTGGATGCATTCCGGTTTCCAGGACCATTTTCGCGCTTCCCAATACAGCCTGGGCCGCAAAGGCATATGCCTGCTTCCTTGCCATTCCCTGGGCCACCGCCGCATCCGCCATCGCTTCGATAAACATAAACACATAAGCCGGTGAACTTCCGCTTACCGCGCCTACCGCGTCCATAAGCCTTTCCGGAACCACTTCTGTCTTTCCAAAGCTGTCCGTTATCTCACAGATCCTTTTAATATCTTCCTCTGATGCCCGGCTGTTAGGACAGACTGCCGTCATTCCTTCCCCTACCTGTGCCGGGGTATTGGGCATGAGCCGGAAGATTTTTACAGGAACCACACACTTTTCTTCCAGCCAGGAAACGGTTTTTCCAGGAGCGATCCCTACAACAATCTTCTCAGGAGTAAAACACTCTCTTACCTCATCCAGGACTTCCTCGTAAAACTGAGGTTTAATGGAAAGGATAACGATCTCTGCTGAGCTTGCTGCTTCTTTATTGTCAGAGGTGGTTTCCACTCCCATCTTTTCCTTTATATAAGAAAGACGTTCTAAAGAAAGATCAGAAACAATGACCTCTTCTTTTTTACAGATCCCTTGTCGTAAAATGCCGCTGAGCATGGCTGTTCCCATATTTCCGCCGCCTATAAAACCTATTTTCATCGGTCTTTCCTCCATATATTATAATGTAAGGGACGGAGCTGCATACACACGTCCTGCCAGCTCAGAGTCCAGCATGTACAGGCTTTTCGCGTCATCTCCGAAAAGCTCCATCTTTTTGATCAGGTCGGAGGCATTTGTCTCTTCCTCGCCCTGTTCCTTTACGAACCAGTCTAAGAACTGCATGGTACGGAAATCCCTTTCTTCATATGCCGCGGAATAGATGTTATTGATCAGGCTTGTCACATACTGCTCATGTTTATAACCTTCTTTGAGGGGATCCATCCGCTCATTTAACACACAGTCTGGTTTCGCAATAGCTTCCAGGGTCACTTTACAGTCGTTATTCTGGAGATACTGGATCATCAGCATAGCATGGTCTCTTTCTTCCTGTGCCTGTACACGGTACCAGTTGGCAAAGCCTTTCAGTCCCTCATCTTCATAATAATTGGCGAAATCAAGATATAAATATGCGGAATAAAACTCTTTGTTTACCTGTTCGTTCAATAAGGCTGCTACATTTTCTTTTAACATGTTTGTCACTCCTCGTATCGTTTTTCTAAAGTATAATACATTCTATAGGAAAATTCAAATTTTTTGCTGTTTTCCTGCCTGGTGAAATATGGGGATATACCTACCCTTTTCTCAGTATTTTTTCCATAGGCTTTCCCTTGGCAAGTTCATCGATCAGTTTATCCAGATATCGGATCTCCTGCATAAGAGGTTCCTGGATCTCTTCTACCCGCACGCCGCAGATCACGCCCTTGATCTTTTTTCTGTTTTCATTTAATTGAGGGGCATTTTGAAAAAACTCTCCGTATCTGCAGCCTTTATCCAGCAGTTCCTCCAGCTTTTCCCGGGTGTATCCGGTAAGCCATTCTATGATCTCATCCACCTCTGCTTTTGTCCTGCCTTTTCGCTGGGCTTTATTTACCAGAAGAGGGTAGATTTTTGTCAGTTCCATTTGATAAATCTTTTCATTACTCATAAGATTCCTCCAGACAATTATAGGTTTTTATCTGTTTTGTCATAATCACATTATACTGCAAAAAGAAACAGGCTGCTTTATATTTTTTCTTTTTTATATAGAAAAATATTGGCGAAATCCATTGTCTGATGTTAAGATATAAGCAGCCAAAAAATCAGAAAAAGGATGGAGGAATCGTATGAGTTATGAATATCATGTAGCCATAAACGGATGCGACCAGAATGACGGCAGCAAAGAACACCCCTTCCGCACCATTTCCCAAGGGGCAAGGATAGCACAGGCGAACGACAAGGTTATTGTTCATGAGGGTACCTACCGGGAATGGGTGGATCCTAAGAACAGCGGAAGAAGCGCCTACGACCGTATTACTTATGAGGCAGCTCCAGGTGAAAAGGTTATTATCAAAGGTTCCGAGCAGATACAGTCCTGGGAACAGGTAGAAAAAAGTGTATGGAAGGCGGTAGTGCCTAACTCTGTATTCGGAGACTTTAATCCTTACGCTGTTGTTTTAAGCGGCGACTGGCTCCGCTACCCCCTGGATCATCCTCTGCATTTGGGAGATGTGTATTTAAATGGAAAGTCTTTTTATGAGGTTTCTTCCTATGAAGAGGTTCTGCATCCCACTATGCGGACAAAGGGAAATAACCCTCCCTGGACAAACCACGAGGAGCTGATCCTGGAGCCGGAACAGACCGTTTATGTGTGGTATGCAAAGGCTGAAAAAGAAAATACAACAATCTACGCTAATTTCCACGAATATGATCCCAATAAAGAGCTTGTGGAGATTAATGTCCGCCCTTATTGTTTCTATCCGGAAAAAACCGGAGTAAACTACATTACCGTCCGGGGGTTTGAGATGGCTCAGGCAGCGTGCCCATGGGCGCCGCCTACAGCAGATCAGCCGGCTCTTCTCGGCACCCATTGGAGCAAAGGCTGGATCATTGAGGACAATATCATCCATGACGCGAAATGCAGCGGCTTAAGCGTAGGAAAGGAAATATCCACAGGCCATAACCTGTGCAGCAGATATCTCCTGAAACCGGGTTATCAGCATCAGCTGGAAACCGTATTCGCGGCCATCCAGAAAGGCTGGGACAAGGAGACCATTGGTTCCCATATCATACGGAACAATGTGATCTATAACTGCGGCCAGAACGCCATTGTAGGCCATATGGGCGGCGCCTTCAGCCAGATCTGCCATAACCATATTTATAACATTGGGACAAAGCATGAGTTTTTCGGCTATGAAATCGCCGGTATCAAGCTCCATGCAGCTATTGACACCCAGATTGTGGGAAACAGTATCCACCACACCACTTTAGGGATCTGGATGGACTGGGAAGCCCAGGGCGTACGGATCAGCAGAAATCTTTTTTATGAAAACAGCAGGGATTTAATGATCGAGGTAACCCATGGTCCCTGTGTAATGGACAATAATATTTTCGGCTCTGATTTCAGCCTGGATAACCAGGCCCAGGGGACAGCTTATCTCCACAATTTATACTGCGGCGTCATAAGGCGCGAGCGCTTTCTGGAAAGGGCCACTCCATACCACTTTCCTCACAGCACACAGGTAGCGGGCTGCGCGGTGGTGTACAGCGGGGATGACCGGTTCTATCAAAATATTTTCCTTGGAAGCGCCCCTGTGTATACAAAGGACAGCTCCTGCGGCACAGCAGGCTTTAATGACTGTACTGCTTCTTTGGAGGAATTTGTGGAAAAAGTACGCGCCGGCGGGTTGGATGATGTGGATCGTTTCCTTAAGACGAACCAGCCGGTGTACATAAACAAAAACTGTTATCTGGAGGGAGCCGGGGCATTTGACCGGGAAGAGGAAAATTTCTGCAGTAAAGAGGCCGCAAATGTTAAGATCAGCCGGAAGGAAGACGGCACCTATCTGGAAATAGATATTCCAGAGGAAATGTTTTCTCTTTCTACCAAGATCTATGGAACCGAGGACCTCGGACTGGCAAGGTTAGTGGGTGCTCCTTTTGACGATCCCAATGGAAATCCTATCCATATAGATGAAGATTACGCCGGAGAAAAGCGAAACATTCATCCTGCACCGGGACCTTTCGAAAACATAAAGCCAGGGCACAATGTATTTAAGATCTGGGAATAAGAGTCATAAATCAAAGGCCTCCAAACGTATATAAACGGCAGCGTCAGAGCTGTGGAAAATTTTTCAGGGCAGTTTCGATTTTTGCTGGCGGAATTTAAAATACACTTTACTAAACAGGAGACAGAGGGTAAGGCTGCCCTTTGTCTCCTATTTGCTGCCTGCCGACAGGGCCTCCTTTCTTTGTATTGTGAGCATTCCCACAATTACTGCCGCGGTGCTGGCTGCGATATGGCTGACCAGAACTGCCGCCCAAATCCCGTTTAAGCCAAAACCTAAACGAGAAAGCAAATAGGCAAGAGGCATCCTGACGATAATATAATAAAAAATCATCAGCAGCATGCTCTTTGCAGGTTTCCCCATTCCATTGAGCAGTCCCAGATAGCAGTTTGTGACTGTATTTAAAATATAGCCCACACTGACGATCAAAAAATAGGTCCCCACAACAGCCGCTACCTCACTGCTCTTTACAAACAGTCCGGAAAGCTGTTTTGCAAAGCCGATTACCAGAACGGAGAGGATGACAAGCAATGCGCATCCATAACCCAACGCACATTTCAGATAATCCTTGGCCCGGTCATACCTTCCTCCCCCAACACATTGTCCGATAATGGTTGTCAAAACCATGTTCAGTGCCATTGCCGGATAAAAGACAATGATTTCCAGCTTTCCCGCAACCCCATAGGCAGCAATGGCGGTTATACTATAAGCACTGATAAGAGCAGTGAGAAAAGTTGTACTGACAGCCGGAATGCTTTGCTGGAGTACAGAGGGAACCGCTTTCTGGATCAATGGAAGTATGGCGGATTTATCAAAGGCGGAAATCCTGATTGAAAACAATTTTTTCTTTTTCAGATAGACCGCCATAAACAGAAGACATATGGCTTCTGAAAGGACAGTGGCAAGGGCGGCGCCGTTAAACCCGATAAAATGAATGAACACTGGGTCAAGAACTGCATTTAAAACAGTTGTTGTCAGCATAGCTGCAGCCTGAAACATAGAGTTCCCATAGCTGCGCAAAACCGCGGCAAAATAGCAATACAAATAAACGGCAAGATATCCAAGCACATAAATGGATAAGTATCTATACGCCATATCATAGGTTTCCCTGGGAGTATTCAAGGCAGTCAAAATCCCTGGAAGAGAAAGCTCCAATAGGGCGGTTGCAAACAAAGAAAAGACCACCGAAATACACAGGGATGTGGTGAGCAGGCTTTCAATCCGCTTCTTGTTCTTCGCCCCAACGGCCTGCGAGAGCAAAATAGATACTCCGTTTGTGGCGCCCATGGCGACTGAACTTAAGATCAAAATAATCGGCGTCGAGTTTGTAAGGGCGGCATAAGCGGTTTCTCCCAGAAGATTCCCGATCCAAAGACTGTCCACAAGGTTATACATCATATTCAGGAACATAGCTGCAATCATCGGCAGGGCCATTGTCATAAGACAGCCCTTCGTTTTTCCGCTGATAAAATCAATTTTTGTTGGCATAATCATTCTCCTTTCTGCATAAACAAATACAAACTATTCTGTCGCAATATCAAACAGATATCCCCAGTGTACAAAGGGAATATATATGCGCTATTAATGAATGAATATTATTCATTAAATATGTTTTTTAATACCCCTGCTCCAATGCAGGGGCTATTTTAAAGATGAAGGGCATAAATAAGAAATTCCCGGATCCGGTCTGCTTTTTCTCTCTGATCCGTACCATCCTCCAGCAGAATGCCAAGCTGTCCGTATACACAGAACATGGCGGCAGTGGATAAATCCTGGAGGTAGATTTCTCCCCTTTCCCGCGCTTTCTGCAGAAGTTTTTCCACAATCGGGATCAGCTTCTCGCAAGTTTTAAGAGAAAGCAGATTATGGAATTTTTTGTTGTGAGGTCCGTGGAAAACCGCGTAATATTTCGTATTCTTATCGTCAATTCCTGCCGGCAGTTTTTCGATAAGCTCCTTTAAAGAAATGTCTGTTTTTTCTGCCAGATCTTTGTACTGCGCTGCCAAAAGGTCCGCGTACTGATCAATAGCGCTGTCAAACAATACTTCTTTAGATGGAAAATAACGATAGCACAATCCCTGTGCCACCCCGATTTCTTTCGCGATATCCGTGATCGTAGTTTTTTCATAGCCTTTCTCACCGAATAATTTAAGGGCCGCATCGAATATTTCCTGTTTACGCTCCTCCGGTTCCTTTGTGATCCGCATTTTTCCCTCCTTCTACGCATTTTACCCACAGGGTATGAGGACTTCGTCGATAATGGCAGATTCGAAAATTTACTTCCGCACTTAACCGCCTTTCCATGAATCAGTATAGCACTTTTATCTCAAAAGTCAATGAATATTGTTCATTCATTAAATTAATTTTTGTTTTTTCTGGCACTTGCATCTTGGAAAATTAAGTGCTATAATACACCCATGCAGATATAGTTCATTGGTAGAATATCAGCTTCCCAAGCTGAGGAGGCGGGTTCGATTCCCGTTATCTGCTCTTAAAAAAGGACTTCCCCAGATATTTAGGAAGTCCTTTTTTATTATTACAGTTTTTCAGGCTCTTCGTATATATACATCCGAATCAGTGCGTCAGAGCACTCTTCCCTTAATTTTCCTCTTCCATTATTTAGTTAATAGGACACACAAATACTTTTATACTTTTCTTGTTGACAAGGAAACAAGTTTGTATTATTGTTGTTTCCACGGAAACAAGTTTGTATCACGATTGTTTCTATAAAATCAGACTATGCAGGAGGAAGAACAATGTACGATACGTTATTAGACCTTTTTGCGGAATATCTAGAAAAACAGGATGCCCTTTCCAAGCTTACCGAGCACGAAAAGCTGCACGAATATGGCTATTCTGAAATCCACACCATCGCCGCCATCGCTTCTCTGCCGGAGCCTAATGTAACCTCTATCGCCCAGCAGATGAAAATGACGAAAGGTGCGGTCAGCAAGATCATCAAGCGCCTTTTATCCGCCCAGGCAATCGAATCCTACCAGCTTCCGGATAACAAACAAAAGGTTTTTTATTCTCTCACTGAAAAAGGGGAATTTCTGTGTAAAGAGCACGAAAAGCGTCACCTTCTCTGGCAGGAAAGAGACAAGCAGTTTTTAAGCAGATATTCCCAGAGCCAGCTGACATTCCTGTCTGATTTTATGACAGATTTTAACGCCTACCTGCAGGAACAGATCAATGAAAAAGGAGGACAGACAAATGTTGATTGATATCACCTTAAAAATCACCCCTAAAATGGTCTCTGACGCCCAGGGAAACGAAAAAAAAGCCTTCGTGGGCCATCTTGGAACCCACTTCGATGTTATGGACAAAGATTTTCCATTAGAATACACAGAGCGAAAGGGCATCACTTTCGATGTCAGCACAGTCCGGGATCGGGAAATTGACATTTCTGACATTAACCCCGATCTCCTATATCCGGATATGTTTGCGGCATTTTACACCGGATTTATTGAAGAAGAGGGCTATGGAGGAAAAAAGTATTTTACCGAGCATCCTCAGCTTTCCAACAAACTGATCGACTTGCTTCTGGAAAAAAAGGTTTCTGTCATTGGAGTTGATTGCGCAGGCGTAAGGCAGGGAGCAGAGCACTCGAAAACAGATCAGCGCTGTGCAGACAGAGGAGTTTTTGTGGTAGAAAATTTGTGTAATCTAAAGGAATTGGTAAATTTAAAAAATTATACCGTAAATACCTATCCAATGAATTATGAAGGTATGACCGGCCTTCCCTGCCGGGTGATCGTAAAAACAGATTCGTAAGTATATCGGTGCAGCAAGGAATTTCTCACCGAAACAGTACGGCATTTAAAGCGGCTTATACTAGTGTACTGGCACACTAGGTTTTAGGATTTTATCACCAAATCCATCTCTTCTCCATATATTATATATCAGTAAAACAAGGAGGCTGTATTATTTTATGAAAAAGAAATGGATCGCTGCTGCCACTGCTGTCATCCTTGCTGCAGGAATCCTGCCAGCGCCTGTATATGCAGAAGAAAACAAAGAAGAGCTTACAGAAGTCACTTTAAATGAGGTAGCCCACTCCATCTTTTATGCTCCTCAATACGTGGCCATTGAGGCTGGATATTTTAAGGAAGAAGGGATTGACCTGACGCTGGTCAATGGTTTTGGAGCGGATAAGGTTATGACCGCTGTCCTCTCTGGCGAGGCTGACATCGGTTTTATGGGCGCGGAGGCCTCTATCTATGCATACCAGGAAGGCGCTACAGATCCTGTAGTCAACTTTGCCCAGCTCACACAGCGGGCCGGAAACTTCCTGGTAGCCAGAGAGGAAATGCCTAACTTCACCTGGGAAGACTTAAAAGGCCAGGAAGTGCTTGGAGGACGAAAAGGCGGCATGCCTCAGATGGTATTTGAGTATATCTTAAAGGAAAACGGTATTGATCCTGAAAAGGATCTGGAAATCGACCAGAGTATTGATTTTGGATCCACCGCTGCGGCTTTCTCGGGTGGTTTAGGGGACTTCAGCGTAGAATTCGAGCCCTCCGCCACGGCTCTGGAACAGGAAGGTGTAGGCTATGTAGTCGCTTCCCTTGGCATAGATTCCGGTTACGTTCCTTACACCTCTTACAGCGCGAAAACCAGCTTTATAGAAGAAAACCCGGAAATCATCCAGAAATTTACCAATGCCCTTCAAAAAGGCATGGAATATGTACAAAGCCATACCCCTGAAGAGATCGCCGCAATGATCGAACCCCAATTCCCCGAGACCGACCTGGAAACCATTACCACCATCGTAAAAAGATATCATGACCAGGACACCTGGAAGGATAACCTTGTATTTGAAGAGGAAAGCTTTGATCTGCTGCAGAATATTTTGGAAGAGGCCGGAGAATTAAAAGAACGTGTTCCCTATAAACAGCTTGTGACCACTGATTTCGCGAAAAAAGCGGCAGAAAAATAAATTCTGCAAACTTTTCCTTCCAAAGGCAAAAGGAATCCCCTACACCCCCTTCTGCTTACAGGAGCAGACCCGTCTCTTAAGGACTGGTCTGCTCTTCTTTCTTTTGTCTTTCTTCTCGCCCTGTTCTGTCGGCCTGCCCTTTTCCCTATAGTCAACAGCACTTTCCTCTGTATAACACACCCGGATTACGCGCCTGCCGCACAGTCACAAGCTGACCAGTAACGAGGCAACTTACACTTGCTATCCCTAAAAGGATGTCCTATAATCTTTTTGAAACTATGAATTCTATAAAAAATCATTAAACATACAAAGGAGTAAGCCCTATGCATTTGAATCCCTTCTGCATGTGCTGCATTATCAATAAACAGGAAAAAAAGATCCGGCCTTTTCCGGATGAAAATAAGAAATCTGACTATATGAAGAAAGTCCTTGGGGTGATTGCCGGCTGTGATGAGGAAGCCTGTACCGCCAGCCTAGCTGTACAAGTGCAGAAAATTTATGAAGAATACTGGAATATCCATGAGGACTACACCCACATCAAACACGAATTTAACCAATTGATGCTGGGCCTGGAGGAAAGCCTTCGCGCTTCCGTCCGCAAATCTTCGGATCCTCTGGCAACTGCCCTTTCCTACGCCCGCATCGGAAACTATATCGACTTTGCCGCTCTGGCCAAAGTAGATAAAAAGGAAATCCTTTCTATGATCGAATCAGAAAACAAGGAGCCCCTGGATCCCCAGGAATACAAAAATTTTAAAGAAGATCTAAAAAAAGCTTCCTCCCTGGTCTATCTGACGGACAACTGCGGAGAGATTGTCCTTGACAAGATCGCTGTAGAAATCCTTAAAGAAAAGTATCCCCTTCTCTCCGTCACTGTGATCGTGCGCGGATACCCTGTAGTCAACGACGCCACTATGGAAGACGCCCAAGAGACGGGGCTTGACAAGATCGCCCGGGTCATTGGAAACGGCAGCAATGTAGGCGGCACCTGGCTTCCCGGCGTCAGCGAAGAGACAAGGACTTTGCTTGATCAGGCGGACGTTATCCTTGCCAAGGGCCAGGGGAATTTTGAAACCCTCCACGAATGCGGTCTGAATATCTATTACCTGTTTTTGTGCAAATGTGAATGGTTCACCACCCGCTTCCATGCCCGTCCTCTGCAGGGAATGTTCATAAACGAAAAGAGGTGCTGATGGTTTTCGTCATTTTGTCAAGAAACCCCAAAAATATTTGTAAGATTCTTCTCTAGCCCTTTTAAAGAGTTTTCGTTATACTGTTTACAGATAAAAACAGAATCACTTAACCAAAAGCTAAAAAATTTATTTGGAGGAAAAATCATGGCAAGTTTATCATTAGAGCACATTAACAAAACTTATCCAAACGGTTTCCAGGCTGTTAAAGACTTTAACCTGGAGATCAACGACAAAGAATTCATCATTTTCGTAGGACCATCCGGATGTGGAAAATCTACCACACTTCGTATGATTGCCGGACTGGAAGAAATCTCCAGCGGTACCTTGAAAATCGGCGATAAAGTTATGAACGATGTAGAGCCTAAGGATCGTGATATCGCGATGGTATTCCAGAACTACGCTCTGTATCCTCATATGACTGTATACGATAACATGGCTTTCGGTCTGAAACTTCGTAAAGTTCCGAAAGACCAGATCGACAAACAGGTTCGTGAAGCAGCAAGAATCCTTGACCTTGAAAAACTTCTTGACCGTAAACCGAAGGCTCTTTCCGGTGGTCAGAGACAGCGTGTTGCTATGGGTCGTGCGATCGTTCGTAATCCTAAGGTATTCCTTATGGACGAGCCGCTGTCAAACCTGGATGCAAAACTTCGTGTACAGATGCGTATTGAGATTTCCAAGATCCATCAGAGACTGGGCGCTACTATCATCTACGTAACACATGACCAGACAGAGGCTATGACCCTTGGTACCAGAATCGTAGTTATGAAAGACGGCGTTGTTCAGCAGGTTGATACACCACAGAATCTGTATCAGAAACCAGGCAACCTCTTCGTTGCTGGATTCATGGGATCACCGCAGATGAACTTCCTGGATGCTAAAATTGCGGAAAAAGGCGGCGAACTGGTAGCTAACATTGGTGAGCATACAGTAATCATTCCGGCAGCTAAAGCTAAAATCTTAAAAGATGGCGGCTATGTTGGAAAGACTGTTGTTATGGGTATCCGTCCAGAAGATATTCATGATTCTCAGATGTTTATCGAGGCTTCTCCAAGCGAGCCAATGTCCTCTGTAGTTAAAGTATACGAGCTTCTTGGCGCCGAAGTATTCCTGTACTTCGATGTAGACGGAACTCAGGTAACAGCCAGAGTTGATCCGCGTACTACCGCTAAGACAGGCGATCCGATCAAATTTGCATTCGATATGGAAAAAGCTCATTTCTTCGATAAAGAAACAGAACTTGTTATTACAAACTAATTTTATGTAGGAATCTTTTTTGACCCGGGGAAGCATTTCCCCGGGTCTTTATATATAACAGATTAGGAAAGGAAACAGCAAATGACTATACAACATGTACTGCAAAAATGTCTGGATGACTGGAGCAGGATCAGCCATCTGGACTTTTGTCTCCTTAACTTTGACAACAGCGTCTTTGTCTCCACCTGCAGCCGAAAGCTCCCTGCCGCCTCAAAGCTGCAGGAATTTCGCGAAAGCTCCGCCCTGTGCGTATCCAATACTTCCAACAGCCTTTTTAAGGTTTCTGACAGCGGAGATACCCCTTATATCCTGGTTGTATGGGGGAGCAAAGATTCGATGCCCACTATCGGCGAACTGGCGGTCTGCCAGGTAGAGAGCCTTCTCTGCGCCTATACGGAGAAAAGCGATAAAAACGCTTTTATGCAAAATCTCCTCCTGGACACCTATACAGAGGTAGACGCCTTTAACCGGGCTAAAAAGCTGCATATAGCCACTTCGGTAAAACGTGCGGTCTTTCTTGTAGAGACCAAGCAGGCCAAGGACGAAAACGCTCTGGCTACCATAAGGAACATCTTTTCTTCCCGTACCAAAGATTTTATCACTGCCATTGATGACAGCGGCATTATCATCATACGGGAACTTTCATCTACAGAAAGCTATGATTCCCTCGAAAGCATTGCTTTTATGCTGGTAGATATGCTGAACACCGAGGCAATGACTTCTGCATGGGTAGCTTACAGCCGGATCGCTGAGGATTTAAAGGAACTTTCCGGTGCGTATAAAGAGGCGCGCATGGCTTTAGAGGTGGGAAAGATCTTTTATTCTGACAGGAATGTATTCAGCTATAACAGTCTTGGCATCGGACGGCTGATTTACCAGCTTCCTGTATCCATATGTGAAATGTTTATTGACGAAATCTTTAAAGAAGAAACACTGGATTCTGTAGATGAGGAAACCTTGATCACCATTCGCACATTTTTTGAAAATAACCTGAACCTTTCAGAGACCTCCCGGCAGCTTTATGTACACCGAAATACCCTGGTGTACCGGTTTGAAAAGCTGCAGAAGAAATTCGGCCTGGATATACGTACGTTTGAAGATGCATTGACCTTTAAGCTGGCAATGATGGTAGTAGATTATATCAAATACTCTAAGAGGTAAAAAAAGCAGCGAGCACAGCCCGCTGCTTTTGATAACTTTTCCTGCAGGATGACCGTTCTTGCAGGGTTACTGTCCGCAAGGTGACCAATAACGGGCAATTTGGCATTCAAAGTTCGCTTCGCGAAGTCAAATTGCCTGTTGAATCATACTGGCACGTAACCACGCAGCAGGTGCGTGGTTCGGATGTGACATATAACCTTTCAGAATCATCGCAAAAGCATCAAATGCTCAGGAGGAAGATAAAGATATTCCGGCAGACAGGAGTACGGATCGGATTCAAAGCTGGTTTTAGGGTTCATCCACCAGAGAGCAGATGAACCTTCCTGCTCTTTGTTTTTCACAAGATACTGATGTTCAAAGGTGGTCTCTATGTATTCTTCCAGCTGAACAGGAAGACAGTTTTCTTTTTTTTCAGAAGCTGGGCGCATCCAATGCCCTCGTATCCCTACAAACATCACATCCGGAGTCACCTCCTGCTCTGTTCTAAGGCTTATGCCCCAGTCTACCGCATATACATGATGTTTATCAATAATCTCTATTCCTGAATAATTTTTGCAGCCTGTAAGGCGCGCCGCCTCTAAAAGCACAGGCTGCTTAAAGAGTCCTTTCGTATCTCCGAAAATAATGGTCCTTCCGTCTTTCAGCAGCATAAGCTGCTCACAAAATTTATATGCCTCATCCCGGCTGTGAGTCACCATAATCATATCGCCCTTATATTCATTTAAAAAATCCTGCATATCTCTTTGCATAACATCTTTTAAATATCCGTCAAGGGCAGAAAAAGGCTCATCCAAAAGGATAGCCTCCGGTTCGCCGATCATCATCCTGGCCAAGGCCACTCTTTGCTGCTGTCCGCCGGAAAGCTGGGAAGGATAATGTTTTTCCAGTCCTTCCAGGCGATATCTAAGTACGAAATCCCTGGTCTTCTCCTGACGTTTTTCCTTATTGCCGCGAAAACCGCATCCAATGTTTTCCTCCACTGTCATAGTAGGAAAAAGCGCATAGTTCTGGAACAAATATCCGATCCTTCGCTCCTGCGGTTTCAGATTGATCTTATTTTCTGAATCAAATACGGTTTTCCCGTTTACCACGATTTTTCCGGAATCAGGCGTTTCAATCCCTGCTATGCATCGCAAAGTCATACTTTTTCCGCTTCCCGATGCCCCAAGAAATCCTACTGTGGAAGAAACACTGTCAAATTTTACTTGTAAAGAAAATCCTTTGAAACTTTTTTTAATATCCACACTTATTGCCATCAGATCCACCTTCTTATTTTCATGCCCCGGCCGGAGATGATATTAATAGCAGCTACGATCACGAAGGACAGCGTAAGGATAATGGCAACCCAAAAACCTGCCGTGCCGTAATTGCCCGCTGCCGTCTCCGCTGCGATGGCTACAGATATAGTTCTGGTCTTTCCCAGAATATTTCCTGCCAGCATGGAGGTGGCTCCATATTCTCCGATTGCCCTTGCAAATGCCAAAACCGTCCCTGAGGCAATCCCCGGACCAGCGGCAGGCATGATCACTTTCCAAAAAATCTGTCTGTCACTCATCCCCAAGGTCTGCCCTGCGTAACGGAGATTCACATCCACCTGCTCAAAAGCAGCTCTGGCATTGCGGTACATTAATGGGAAGGCGATCACTGCCGCAGCAATGACACATCCCTTCCATGTCTGCACCACTTTTATGTCAAAATTTTCTAATAGAAAGCTTCCGAATGGCCTTTTCAAGCTGAAAAGCAAAAGCAGGAAAAATCCAGCTACCGTAGGGGGAAGCACAAGAGGCATGGTAAGCACACCGTCCAGGATTCCTCTGGCCGCAGGACGCAGCTTCATTGCCAGGTTTGCGAAAAATATCCCAGCAAAGAAAGCAATTATCGTAGCCACAACCCCTGTCTTTAAAGAAATCCATAAAGGACTCCAGTTAATTTCCTGTAAAAACTCCATTCTTTCTCCTTTTGACGCATTTTACCCGCAAGGCAAGATACCTGCATCTACAGCGGCATATTAAAAAATTTGCTTACAAATTTCTTTCCCGCCGTACCTTGCTTTATTCTGCTGCTTCTGTATCGGCCTCTGCATCCTCGGTACCTTCAGTTTCTTCCTGAGAAGCGGTTTCCTCTGCAGTTGCTTCTGTATCTTCTTCAGTACCTTCCGTATCTTCTGGTGTATATGGAGCAAATCCATATTCTTCGAACACTTTCATAGCATCGTCTGATTTAATGTATTCAAGAAACAGTTCTGCTGCCGCAAGATCATCTTCTGTAGCTTCGCTGTCCTGGATCATACCTACCGGATATAAAACAGGGGTATTCAGGCTGCCTGCGGGAGCCTCAGCGATGATTTCCACGCTGTCTGCCACAGACGCGGCATCTGTAGCGTAAACCACGCCTACTTCATTGCTTCCTTCGCTTACTGCCGCAAGAACTTCTGTTACATTCTTGCCTTCATTAATCTCCATCTGCTCTACATCTTCCATAATACCAAGATTTGTAAAAATCTCTCTTGCGTACTGTCCTACTGGAACGCTCTCTCCTGCAAGAGCAAGATTCGCCGCATCCGTAATGTTTTCAAATCCGGTCACAGCAGTCTCGCCGCCTGCCGGCTTGATCAGAACCACTTTATTTTCCAGGAGATCCGTTACGGTATCCTCTTGCGCCAGTCCTTCCTCTAAAAGGGCGTCCATCTGCTGACGGGCAGCGGAAAAGAAGATATCACAGCGTGCCCCTTCCTCTATCTGAGTCTGCAGCGTACCGGAGCTGTCCGCATTATAGAAAATCTCTACATCCGGGTAAATCTCATTAAAGTTTTTCTGGATCTCTTCCATGGAATTACTTAAACTGGCGGCAATAAAGGCATATACCTCACCTTTAACCTCGCTCTCTTCCTCTGCGGCGAATACGCTTACCGGCATTCCGGCTGCCAGGATCCCAGCTAACGTCATCAACAAAATTTTTTTCTTCATACTTATACCCTATTTCGTTTATTTTTGTTTTGTTTTATTTTGTTTTATTTATTTTAACTAATTCCGGTGTACTTGTCAATTCTGTTTCCCTGTGATACCATAAGAATCATATTGGCCCATAGCCCCGCAGCAAGTACGTGGTTCGGGTACGGCATAGCAGCATTGTCCTGCTTCTATGCATCAAATCTGTAGTCCAATTGTGACATACAGCATATTTCCATAAAAAACTTTTTCAGGAGGAATGAGATCATTATGAAATTAAGCGCACGTAACCAATTAAAAGGAAAAGTCATCAGCATTAACAAAGGAGCAGTAAACTCTATCGTTTCTATTGATATCGGAGGCGGAAATATCGTAGTCGCTACCATTTCCTGCGCTGCTGTGGATGAGCTGAAGCTTGAGGTAGGCTCCGATGCTTACGCAGTCATTAAGGCCACAAATGTAATGGTAGGTATCGATGAATAAATTCTATACCGCCCAGGAAGTTGCTGATAAACTGAAGATAAAGAAAACCACTGTCTATGAACTCATCAAAAGGGGCGAGCTTGCTTCTTCTAAGATCGGCAAACAGCTCCGCATCAGCGAAGAACAGCTGGAACATTATCTGCACGGAAGTACACAGGAAACAGGCACGCTTCCCCACGATATGGATTTTCTTCCGGAAAGTTCTCTTTTAAAAAGAGATTATCTGCTGTACTCCAATGGTCTTATTTTAAGCGGGCAGACTTCTCCGGCTTTGGAACTTCTTTGCAGTCAGATGGCGGTACATCCTAAGGGGATGCCTGTGCTCCAGTCTCATATGAATACCTATAATGGTTTATATTCTCTTTATTTTGGGAAGGTGCATATTGCTGCCGCCAGCCTTCCTCTGGAACAGATCCAGGCTCTCGTTCCCGGCACTGCCCTTGCCGCTGTCTGCCTATATGAATTTTCCCTAGGTCTTTATGTCCAAAAGGAAAATCCTAAATCTATCCGCCGTCTGCAGGATCTTACAAGAGCGGATGTGATCCTGGCAAACAGGGAAAAAGGAAGCATCCGCCGGATATACCTGGATAAAGAATTAAAAAAAGAAAAAATCCTTGCCGCAGATATATCAGGATATCGAAAAGAGCTGGTCTCCGATCTTTCTACAGCCGCAGCTGTGGGCAGCGGAATGGCGGATGCTGCTTTAGGGGAGGAATACGTGGCACGCCAATCTCCTAATCTTGATTTTCTGCCGCTTACCACTATGCCCATGTATCTGGTTGCTGAAGAAGCCTCCTTAAGCAAACCAGGTTTTACCGCTATGCTGGAGATTGTAAAAAGCGAAGACTTCCGTACTGGAATCCATGGGCAGACAGGGTATGATATAAAACATACCGGCGAAGTCACTTACTTATAAGGAGAAAGATAATATGAAACAGTGGGATAAACTGGTATCCTGGGCAGTGGAAATTCAGAGTATCGCTCAGGCAGGACTTACATACGGACAAGATCTTTATGACAAGGAACGCTATAGGCGCCTTCGGGAAATAGCCGCGGAGATGATGGCATGGAAAACAGATCTGCCCGTAGAAAAAGTAACCACTCTTTTCTGCAATGAAACCGGTTTCCAGACTCCTAAGTTAGATACCAGAGCAGCTGTTTTTAAGAAGGGAAAAGTTCTTCTTGTCCGGGAAAACAATGGTACTTGGGCTCTTCCGGGAGGATGGTGCGACGTGCACCTGTCTATAGGAGAAAACACAATAAAAGAAACCTTTGAAGAGGCAGGCCTGCATGTCACCGCGGACCGTCTCATCGCCGTACAGGACAGGAATAAGCATAATGAACCTGTTTATGCTTATGGCGTCATAAAAACTTTTATTCTTTGTTCTGTTATAGACGGAACCTTTGCAGAAAATATAGAGACCACAGAAAGCAGATATTTTTCTAAGGAAGAGCTCCCGGAAAATCTAGCTTTGGAAAAAGTAACCAAAGAACAGATCCTTATGTGTTTTAGGGCCTATGAAGACGAAAACTGGAAAGTTTTGTTTGATTAATCCAGAAAGGGCCTGCTGCACTAATTCATCAAGTGCAGCAGACCCTTTCTTTATTTAAAATGTTTCAAAAGAAAAATCAAATCATATTAAAAACAACGCCACGATTCCTGTGACCACAATTCCGCTGATCACAGGGATCATATTTTTACGGGCAAGCTCACTGGGTGAGATGCCGCAGATCGCTGCCACAGGAACAACGCCCCATGGGATGATAGTACCGCCGCCTACCCAGATCGTGGTAATCTGTCCAAGAGCAGCGAGACTTGCTGTATTCAGCCCGGTAGTCGCAGCGAAGGTGCCGGCAATGGAGCCCACCAAAGGCAGACCGGAAAAGCCGGAACCGTCCAGACCGGTAATAATCCCTACTACAATCTCGATGATCACACAAAATACTCCGTTTACCGGAACATGTTCGGAAATAAAATAGCTGATATCATTTAAAATAGCCGGCGCCCCTTCTCCGAAAACAGAGGTGGCATACTGCTCGCTTCCAAGGAAGAAGAACGCCGCAATAACAAGCACAGGCGCAAAGATACGCACAGCGAAAACAAATCCTTCTTTCAGGTAATCTACCGTATCCCCCAACGCCAGCGGCAGACCGGATCCGGCAATAGTAATGATACAGGTAAGAATCAATGCAGTTCCAGCCACAAACGCCGTAGCATCTCCCCCCTGAATATGCAGAACCACCATGGCAATGATAATGGCAATAAAAGAACAGGCAACCACAATGGCCAAAACCTTCGCAAGGCCAGGGTTGGTAATTTCAGATTCTGCATATTCTGTACTGATCTCTTTTTCCGCAACCGGAACCTTGTTCTTCATATCCCTTTTCATCATAACAAACGATACAATGGCAACGGTAACAGACATTACCAGCCAAAGAGGAACGGACGCAGACATAACGGAAGTCACCGGAAGTTCCGCGCTGGCCGCTGTAATGGCTGGTGCTCCCTGAATGAAAAAGTCTGAAGAAAGTCCCATGCCATGGCCAAAAACATTCATCGCCACCGCAGCCCAGATAGCTGGAAGTCCCACCCGGCCAGCCACAGGCAACAGCAAAGCCCCGATCAGCACCACTGCAGGGGAAGGCCAGATCAGCCAGGAAACGATCAGCATACAGATACCGATTCCCCAAAAGGCTCCGGATGGTCTTTTTATAATCTTCCGTACAGGGCGGATCATAATCTCATCAATTCCCACCTTATGCATAGCCTTCGACATGGCAGTAACCAGAGCGATTACCAGCATAATACTGAACAACTCACCATTAGAAACAATAACCGCATTATTCAGCGCCTGAACAGCAGATATCACATTTCCCGTATAAGCCAGTGCAATCAGAAAGATACCTACTATGCAGGGAATAACGATCTCCTTTTTTAGAACAAGTAACGCCAGGATAATGATCGTCATCAGGATAAAAATGTAGTGCACCAGAGACAGAGTAGTCATAAGCAATCTCCTTTTTATATAACAAAATTACGGCACAGAACAACAGACGCAGAATACGGCCTTGACTGGATTCCTTCCTAATTGAAATAAAAAAAGAATAGAATTTTATGAATAGCGGGGCGCATATACCCCCTCTGACACTCTGCTCCGCCAAAGTAAAATAGTAACATAGCACAGGCTGATTGTCAATAATCAAGCTGAAAAAATATGACTTATTCCGACAAAAAATAATCTACTTTTTTTTACTAAAGATATTGACAAAAGGAAAGAAAAAAACTAAGGTATTTTAAGAAAAACATACTGATCCTATAATCAGGAAAAGGATTTTTGCTGCTGGCCGCCGTATGACCGGCAGCTAATCGTAACAGTTTTAGTGTAAAGGAGAAATCAGCTATGAAAAAAGTTGTAATCGCAGGAGGCGGCTGGTCTGGATGTGCCGCTGCAATTGAGGCAAGAAAAGCCGGCGCCCAGGTTACTTTATTAGAGAGAACCGATATGCTTCTGGGAACTGGCCTGGTAGGCGGTATCATGAGAAATAACGGAAGATACACTGCTACGGAAGAAATGATCGCCATGGGAGGAGGTGACCTATTCCAGGTCATTGACCAAAATCTCCGTCACAAGAACATCGAATTTCCGGGCCATGCCCACGCGGATCTTTATGATGTGGCAACCATCTGCGGATCTGTTACCAGATATATCCGTTCCCTTGGAATACAAGTATGTCTCCAGGCAAGGATAACCAAGCTGGAAAAAGACGGCGATAAGATCATCAGCATTGAGGACAGCAACGGTAATATTTATGAAGGCGATGTGTTCATTGATACCACCGGAACAGCAGGACCTATGAACAACTGTACGAAATACGGAAACGGCTGTGCCATGTGTATATTAAGATGTCCAAGCTTCGGCGGCCGGGTTTCTGTCACAGGACTGGCTGGTGTGGAAGAAATGCAGGGAAAGAAAGGCGATGGAAGCATCGGTTCCATGAGCGGCTCCTGTAAGCTTCTGAAGGAATCTCTCGCTCCGGAAATCGTAAAAGAACTGGACGAAAAAGGCGTTGTAGTCTGGCCCATCCCGGAAGAACTCCGTGAAGACCATCTTGGGATCAAGTGCTGTCAGCAGTACGCGCTGCCACAGTTCAGAGACAATATCGTTCTCTTGGACACCGGACACGCAAAATTGATGACCCCATTCTATGACTTAGAGACCTTGCGCCACATACCAGGATTCGAAAATGCCCGCTATGAAGACCCTTATTCAGGAGGAAAAGGAAATTCCATGCGCTATTTTGCCATGGCTCCAAGAAGCAACGCCCTGAAAGTAAAAGGTGTGGATAATCTTTTCTGTGCCGGAGAAAAAGCCGGCCTGCTGGTAGGCCACACAGAAGCCATTGTGACCGGTGTTCTGGCAGGATACAATGCAGTTTTATACTGCGAAGGAAAAGAACCTCTTGTACTGCCGGAAAGCACACTGATCGGCGATGCCATCGCCTTTGTAAAAAAGGAAATGGAGACCGAGGAAGGACGTTCCCGCAAATATACCTTCTCAGGTTCTGTGTATTTCGAAAGAATGAAAGAAATCGGCCGCTACAGCACCGATACGCAGGAGATACGCAGCTGGGTAGAAAAAGCCGGTATGCTCGGTGTATTTGACCAGAAATAATACAGAGATACGATTTCCCAAAACAATCTGAGCTGAACCATATTTTTATAAAAAATCCGCTTTTTGCCATTTTGCGGCAAAAGGCGGATTTTTTCGGTCTGCTTACGTGTTACTTTCCCGTTCCGATCTTTTTCAGCGACAGGTACAACTCCTACATCCACGCATACGCAGCTCATTGTAAATCACATTATCCATGGAATGGGGCTGTTCAAACTGGCGAAAGTTAATCCTTGCGTTCTGAAGTCCAAAGTCAGTTTAGGTTTCTGCGTATGGTCTTGCTGTCCGCCACATCCAAAAAATCGGAAACAATAAAAATCGTACCGCCGGGAGCAGCTCCAATGCGGTTTTTGATCTCTTTCGCATAACCGTTTGCCATACGTATCCACCTCCGCTTTGTCTCGTTTATTATTTTTTATTCGAGACCCAAAACAATAGACCGTTCCCTTATCTTAAAGGCTTCCCAAGGAAAAACCTCTTTATACGTCATAGCATGATATTCAAAATAGACCTCGATAGCGAGCCTGCATTGAGTCTGCTGCTTTTTATTTTAATTTATTGAGCATCTCTCCAATGTCCGCATCAATGCAGATAGAACGATTCGCAATTTCTCTTGGCGCACTGGCCTCCCCGAAATTGATACATACATACGTTGCCTTCAGATTCTGATACGTCAGCTGCCAGAAAGGATATTTGATAATGCCGGGGGTATTTAATCCCACTCCAAGCTCTAGAAAAAGAACATGTGCAGTTTCATGTTTATGGATAAAATCACTATAACGTTCAGATGCGGCGTGCCATCCGTCATCTTCCACGAAGGAAGTATCCACCCGCAAGTTCATTGTCATGGGAGCGCCGCATACCGGACATCTTGGGATCAATTCTGTCGGAATCTTCATGTCCCTTTGTTCTGCAGCCATCCGGCGTACAGCCTGCTCATTGTCATAGGTTTTCTGGTGACAGGGCTTGGAACACTGCCATAAACCATAATCTCCCTGTGTATAAAACAGACGTTTTTTATCAAATCCGGCCAGCTGAAACTGATGGTCCACATTAGTGGTAAGAACAAAATAATCTTTATCTTTTACAAATTTCAGCAGATCACAGTATGGCTTTCCCACGCCTGCCTCATAGCGGTTAATCAGGATATGACGGCTCCACCATGCCCAGTACTCTTCCAGTGTATCATAGGGATAAAAACCGCCGGAGTACATATCCTGTATCCCGTATTTCTCATAAAAATCAGCAAAGTTTTTTTCAAACCGCTCTCCGCTGTAAGACATCCCTGCCGAAGCGGAAAGTCCGGCTCCGGCTCCGATCACAATGGCATCGGCGGTTTCTATCTCCTGTTTCAATTTTTCAGTCTGCTCCCAGTAATTTCCGGTAAATGTAGAAATCTGTCTCTTTAAAAACATTGAATATCACCTCTATCTTACTGTTTGTACGCTCTTTATACTCTTTTACGGTTTTCACAGCTATTTCCGCTGCTGTATCATTGGGAAAATGAAATTCTCCTGTAGAAATGCAGCAGAAGGCAATGCTTTTTATTTTATTTTGCTCTGCCAGTTCTAAACAGGAACGGTAACAGGATGCCAGCTGTACTTTATCTTTCTTTGTCAGCCGGCACCCAACAATAGGTCCAACGGTATGAAGGACATAACAGCTGGGAAGATTAAATGCCGGTGTAATTTTTGCTCTTCCTGTTTCTTCTTCATGCCCCTGCTCCGCCATGAGCCTGGCACAAGCCAGCCGAAGCTGTACGCCCGCAAAGGTATGGATAGCATTGTCAATGCAGCCATGACAAGGAACAAAGCACCCCAGCATTTGGCTGTTAGCGGCATTTACAATAGCATCACACTGCAATGTGGTAATGTCTCCTTTCCAGATGTAAATTTCCTTCTGGACCGGGTGCAGATCCGCAAGGCGGGTGATCCCCTTTTCTCTGGTCTCTTCCTGTAAATAAGCATCCTGTATTTTTAAAAATTCCTGGCTGACAGGTTCAGGCAGCCGGATATTAAACAGAGAACGGAGCAGCCTTTTCTGGCTCTCTTCACCCTCCGGGATTTCCATATTTTTATAAGCGGGCTGTTCTTTTAATAGTTCATGGAGCAAATACAACCGTCTTTCTATTTGTGTCATTTTTACCTCCTTCTGCCTGCTGCTGTCATTTCCTATACACCTCCGGTATTATCATAACGCTTATGAAGGAAATAAGAAAGTAAGCACATTATTGTGCCATAGTTACCAAAAGGAAACTATTGTGTAATTATCAGGAAATATTTTAAGGGGCTTTTGTCAAAAAACCTGCATTCTTGACTTTATTTTTCTACGGCATTATAGTATTTTATATCTTATATACACACAATTATCTGAGGAGGTCATATGACAGTGCAGACATCTAAAAAAGAGTTACCCGCTTGTCCGGTAGAAACCACCCTAACCCTGATCGGAGATAAATGGAAAGTATTGATCTTGCGGGACTTAATGCCAGGGAAAAAAAGATTCGGTGAATTAAAAAAATCCATCGGAAACGTATCCCAAAAGGTATTAACCGCACAACTTAGAGATATGGAAAACAGCGGATTGCTTACACGCACCGTTTATGCCGAAGTTCCTCCACGGGTGGAATATTCCCTTACAGAACTGGGAAAAAGCCTGAAGCCTATTCTGGATGCTATGTGGAATTGGGGAGAAGAATATAAAAGAGCACAGTAATGCTTTTGGTAAATCATCTTAACCACGATATGTTTAGAATCATAGCAAATAAGCCCGCCAAAAGGCAGGCTCATTCAAAAAACTTATTTTTAAATATGCAGCGTTTATTTAATAACACAGTGATATAATCACGGGCACCACAGCAGAGCAAACGATTCCATTGAACATAGAAAGGACCACTGTCTCCTCATTCGTATAGCGCATCAGCATGGGCAGCGTCGTATCTTCACTCGTGGCAGCTGCCGGTGCGATACAAGTACAAGCATTAAAATGCCGCGCAAGATAAGGAATCATAAAAAAAGAGCCGATTTCCCGCATAAGATTGCTCATAAACGCAATGCTTCCCGCCTCTGCTCCCGCCAAATTGCCTATAGACACCCCAGCCAGGCTGTACCATCCCAGACCGCCAGCGATGGAGACAGCCTCCCTGACCGGATAATCCATTACCAAAGCGCACAAGACGCCTCCGGCCAGCGATCCTGCGATTATTCCCACAGGAATAAGCAGTATCTTCACATGCTGCTGCCGAAGCGTAACTGCAATCCCCCGGTGGAGTCCCACACTAATTCCTACAGAAACCATCAGCAGACTAAGGATCCAGTCTGTATGGTCAGACAATGGTTTCAAAATTTCCGCCAGGAACGGAACCGCTCCAAGCAGGATTCCCAGTATTAGTGCGCCAAGAGCAAGAAACACCATAGGATCGCTGTTCCCCATATTTTTACGTTTCTCATTAGAATATGCCCCTTTGTTTTCTCCTATTCCATCCATAAAGCATCTGGTCAGAAGATAAACAACTGCGACTGATAAAATTGTAGGGATCAAAAAGAACAGAAAACTTCTGAGTCCCAGACTTAAAAGCCCTGAAAAAAATCCTTCTTTCTGCCCCATTCCCACTCCCATCATGAAAATAAGGATCAGTGTACACAAAAGCTGTATACGTTCATTTAAAACTTTATATCGGATGGGAAAGACACGTCCCACCGCAAATCCAAAAATCATAAATATAAGTGCTGCCATTACTTTTCCCCTGCATAATTTTAGTATAAACATTCTAATGGATAACCCTAAGTTCTCATTTTATTAAAGGTTTTACTTATTTTCAACTATTTTTTGAGTAATTTTTTTACTTTTAATAGTTTTTCTTTTTAATAAAAAATACCTTATGAATCTATATCCATAGATGTATGAGTTGTTTAATCACAGAAAACTCTCCCCAAAAATAAAAAATTAAAATCCCCCCAGAAAAAACTTCCTATTTATTCATCAAATAAGAAATTTTCTCTGAGGGGATTTTTGTAATATTAATTCCGTTTTTTCTTGGAAAACCTGTATTTATCCCTAAAAAGCCATTCCTTAATATACCGTCCAGTTCCCGTTCTCATCCCACACGACTGTTCCGCCGCCGTCTCCGGAGCTGCTGCCATCATCGAAATAGTCCTCATAGGAATCCCCGGAAGATCCGTCGTCCTCGTAGCTTTCATCATAAGAGTCCTCGTAATAACTATCATCATAAGAATCCTCATAATAACTGTCGTCATAAGAA
Organism: Candidatus Blautia faecavium; assembly: GCA_019118425.1. Taxonomy (GTDB): domain Bacteria; phylum Bacillota; class Clostridia; order Lachnospirales; family Lachnospiraceae; genus Blautia_A; species Blautia_A faecavium. The sequence goes on from DWYZ01000158.1 coordinate 37,970, forward strand.
TCTTCATAATAGCTATCGTCATAGTATATATCCGAGGAATCCTCTGTATCATAGCTGTAGTCATAAGAATAGTCACTGTAATAGTCGTCACTGCTGTCGTAGTAGCTTTCGTCATAGGTTTCCTCGTAGGAAGAGGCAGTGGCTGTAGTCTCGTTCCTGGTGCTAAGGCTTAAGTATCTGAGATACATGCTGCCCTCCTCTAAATGCAGGCTGGCCCGTTCCATATCATCCAGATCCACGCCGTAGATCTCATAAGAAGAAGCATCTCCGGTAACGATGCGCACATCATACACCGTTCCTTCCTCCTGGGACGGATCATAATACATATTTACCTCTTCCGCTGCTTTGACGGAAGAATCCGCAGGGATCAGGTTATTTCCCCACTCCCCCATTCCGGAAATCTGAATATAGATTTCTCTTAAATCCACGCCTGTACTGTTTGTCAACACAATAAACCTGGCGGTATCCTTTTTTACTCCGATCAGCTTAGGCGCCTCAGTAGGGGTAGGGATGGGTGTGGGGGTAACCGGTACCGGCGTAGGAGTCGCCGTAGGCGCCACAGGCGTTGGGGTGACTTCAGCCTCTCCTCCTCTCCCACATCCACTTCCAAAGAAAGCGAAAGCCAAACAAAATATACAAACAGCAGCCGCAGATTTTTTCATAATATAATTGCCTCCTACTCTTCCTCTCTCGTCCACTCTAAAGTACAGCGGACCGCCCTTCTCCATCCTTTTAAAAGAGCGTCTCGCTTCTCCTTGGAAATCTCGGGAACAAACACCTTATCCTGCTGCCAATTTTCCCTGATCTCCTCAGCGTCCTTCCAAAAGCCCGTGGCCAGCCCTGCCAGGCACGCAGCTCCAAGAGCGGTGGTTTCAATACATTTAGGCCGCACCACCCTGGCGTCTAAAATGTCTGCCTGAAACTGCATCAAAAAATCATTGGCGCTGGCGCCTCCATCCACGCGAAGGACGCTCAGCTTCCTGCCTGCGTCCATTTCCATTGCACGGATCACGTCATGCACCTGGTAAGCCAGCGACTCTACTGTAGCCCGGATCAAATGCGCCCTGTCCGCCCCGCGGGTAAGACCCAGGATGGTTCCTTTCGCATATTGGTTCCAGTAAGGGGCTCCTAAGCCAGTGAAGGCGGGAACCACATAGACTCCATTGGAATCCGGCACAGACCTGCAATATTTTTCTGACTCCGGCGCGCTTTCCACGATCTTAAGCTCATCTCTCAGCCACTGGATCGCGGCTCCGGCCACAAATACACTTCCTTCCAAGGCATACCCCGGCGTACCGTCCCCGTTTACTGCCATAGTGGTTAAAAGTCCGTTTTCTGACTTTACCGCATCCTCTCCTGTGTGCATCAGAAGAAATCCACCGGTCCCATATGTATTCTTTACATCTCCAGGCGTAAAGCAGCACTGGCCAAGAAGAGCAGCCTGCTGGTCTCCCGCCGCTCCGGCTATGGGTATCCTTCCTCCCATGACCGCTTCATTGGTATAGCCGTAAATACATGAGCTCGGTTTCACCTCCGGCAGCATACAGGCAGGAATATCCAGCCGTTTTAAAATTTCTTCATCCCACTGTTTTTTATGGATGTCAAAAAGCATAGTCCGGGAAGCATTGGTATAATCTGTCACATGGACTTCTCCTCTGGTGAGCTTCCAGATCAGCCAGGTATCCACCGTCCCGAACAGCAGCCTGCCTTCCTTCGCGGCCTCTCTGGCCCCATGGACATAGTCCAGGATCCAGCGAAGCTTGGTTCCGGAAAAATAGGCATCTGGTATCAGTCCCGTTTTTTCTCTGATCACCTGGCCGAATCCTTCTTTTTCCAGCTCCTCCACCATCCCGGCCGTCCTTCTGCACTGCCATACAATGGCAGGATAAACCGGATTTCCTGTAACCTTATCCCAGACAATAGTGGTTTCTCTCTGATTCGTGATACCTATGGAATCTATATCCGCCACATCTGCTCCTATCTTTCCCATCGCTTCCTTCATGACACTCATCTGGGAAGACCAAATTTCATGGGGATCATGCTCCACCCAGCCTGCCTTAGGATAATACTGAGTATACTCCTTTTGCGCCACGCTGCGCATATTCCCCTTTTTATCAAATAATATACACCGGGAACTGGTAGTTCCCTGATCCAGCGCCATCACATAATTTCCCATAAAAACCCTCCTTGTCTGCCGTATTACCCCACTCTATATTTATCCTAAAAGATTTTTCCCGACAAAGTATCCTATGACTAAAACGCCTAAAACAATGCGGTACACACCGAAAGCCTTGAAATCGTGCTTTTGAATATAGCTCATTAAAAATTTAATAGCAAGTATGGAAACGATAAACGCTACCCCGCAGCCCACTCCCAGTATGATCAGTTCGTTGGCGGTAAAGGAAAAGCCAAAATTTACCAGTTTAAGAAGACTTGCCCCCACCATGACCGGAATAGCCAGAAAGAAGGTAAATTCCGCTGCTACCGTACGGGAGGTTCCCACAAGAATCCCGCCGATTATGGTGGAACCGGAACGGGAAGTTCCCGGAATCACAGATAAAACCTGGAAAATTCCTATAAGAAAGGCTGTCTTAAAAGATAATTTCTCCAGGGAAGTACAGGACGGCTTTCTTTTTTTATTATAGTCTTCTATCACAATGAAAAAGACGCCGTACACGATCAGCGCAATGGCAACTACCACATAATTGTTGAATTTTTCTTCTATGTAATCATTAAAGGGAAGGGCAATGACAATGGTAGGGATACAGGCGACCAGTATTTTAAACCATAAGATCCACTTTTTTTTGTCACAGAACCGCTCCACAAAGGTAAGAATCCATCTGGACACAGCAGGCTGTCTGGCAATGGCCTCCGCCTTTTGCCTGGAAAGCTTATTTATACAAAATGGCCACAGCTTGCTCCAGTATAAGACCACTACAGCCAGGATCGCGCCCAATTGGATGGCCACAAGGAAAAAATCTTTAAACTCCTGGCTTACATTCAGTTTAATAAATTCATCCACCAGGATCATATGCCCGGTGCTGCTGATGGGCAGCCACTCCGTGATCCCCTCCACTATACCTAAAAGCACTGCCTTTAAAATTTCTATAATATTCATACATTCCCCTTTCTGCTTTCTTCATCCTGCTGTCATGTTCTCCACGTCGTCCTATTACAGGATTCCTGCCTATATATAAGAATTATGCGGGTTCCTATAAACAGCTAAAAGAGGATGAAGGTTTCACGATCTTCTTCATCCTCTTTAAGTATATTACACCTGATTCACTTCGTAAACTTCTTTTTCCCGGTCTCAAAAAATTTTCACAATATTTCGGGCTATTTCACACAAGCTATAAAAAGCTTAATGTCTGTCAGACCCAGTTATCTCTGGTCAATCGCAGCGATATCAATCAGGGTCAGATTATTCAGATCCGTATTTTCCAAACTGGTCACAAGGGCCTCTGCCGTATCCAGGCTAGTCAGCACATTTACACCTGTTTCAATGGCATTCCTTCTAATCAGAAAGCCGTCCTTCTGATGCTCTACTCCCTGAGGCGGCGTGTCAATGACTACATCGATCTTATGGCCAAGGATCAGGTCCAAAAGGTTCGGCGCAGGCTGTTCAAGCTTATTGGTACGGATCACCTTAATGCCATTTTCCTTTAATGCCCTAGCTGTGCCTCTCGTGGCGTATATACGGTATCCCAAAGCCTCAAACCTTCTGGCAATGGGGACGATATCCTGCTGGTCCTCATCCTTCACAGTGATAATCATATTTTTATACTTCGGAAGCCGGATCCCTGCTCCCAGGAAGGCCTTATACAAAGCTTCGTTAAAGGTTTCCGCGATACCCAGACATTCTCCTGTAGACTTCATCTCCGGTCCCAGGCTGATATCCGCCCCATGGATCTTCTCAAAGGAGAATACCGGCATCTTAATGGCAATATGTTTCGCCTCAGGCTGAAGCCCAGGCTTATAGCCAAGATCTTTCAGTTTATGGCCAAGGATCACCTTGGTGGCAAGAGGAACAATGGGGATACCCGTCACCTTGCTGATGTACGGCACTGTACGGCTGGAACGGGGATTTACCTCGATCACATAAACCTCTTCCCCGCACACGATAAACTGAATATTGATCATACCGATCACGTGAAGGGCTTTTGCCAGACGGCGGGTATATTCCGCGATGGTTTCCTTCGCCTTCTCGCTGATGGTCTGGGCAGGATAAACCGAGATACTGTCTCCGGAATGAACGCCGGCGCGCTCTATATGCTCCATAATGCCCGGGATCAAGATGTCCTCTCCGTCACAAACCGCATCCACCTCGATCTCTTTTCCCATAAGATATTTATCCACAAGGATAGGATGCTCCTGCGCGATCTGGTTGATGATCCCGATGTATTCTTCCACATCTTCGTCACTTACAGCAATACGCATCCCCTGTCCTCCAAGGACATAAGAAGGACGTACCAGGACCGGATAGCCAAGCTCTGCCGCTGCTTCTTTCGCCTCCTGGGCGGTAAATACCGTATGCCCCTTAGGACGTGGGATCTCACACTGTTCCAGGATCTTGTCAAACAGCTCTCTATCCTCCGCCGCGTCCACATCCTCCGCTGAGGTCCCTAAGATCTTTACTCCCATCTTGATCAAAGCTTCTGTAAGCTTGATGGCTGTCTGACCTCCGAACTGAACCACTGCCCCGTCCGGCTTTTCAATATTGACCACATTCTCTACATCCTCAGGAGTCAGCGGTTCGAAATACAGCTTATCCGCAATATCAAAGTCTGTACTTACTGTCTCCGGGTTATTATTTATGATGATAGTCTCATAACCTTCCTTAGAAAAGGCCCAGGTACAGTGTACCGAACAAAAGTCAAACTCAATTCCCTGTCCAATACGGATCGGACCGGAGCCAAGGACAAGAACTTTTTTCTTATCCGGGGTAGCCGCCGCCTCGTTTTCTATGCCGGCGTCTCCGTACACAGAATAATAATAGGGGGTAGCCGCCGCGAATTCCGCCGCACAGGTGTCTACCATCTTATAAGCGGCAGTAATACTATTTTCCCGGCGCATTGCCTTTATTTCTTCCTCTGTCTTTCCAGACAGGCGGGCGATCACATTGTCCGGGAATTCCAGGCGCTTCGCTTCCAGCAGGGTAGCTGGTGTGAGTTCCTGTTTCTTTAAAATCTGCTCCATTTCCACCAGGATCGCTAGTTTATCAATAAACCACAGATCGATCTTCGTGATCCGGTGGATTTCCTCCTGAGACAGTCCGCGACGGATGGCTTCGGCGATCTTCCAGATCCTGCGGTCGTCTACGATCTTTAGCTCATCTAAAAGATCTTCCTGGGAAAGTCCGGAAAAATCATAGGACAAAAGGCTGTCCACATGCTGTTCCAGGGAACGGATTGCCTTCATCAAGGCCCCTTCAAAGCTGTGGCAGATACTCATCACCTCTCCGGTGGCCTTCATCTGGGTAGTCAGAGTTCTCTTTGCCGTAATAAATTTATCAAAAGGCAGGCGGGGGATCTTTACCACACAGTAATCCAACATAGGTTCAAAGCTGGCGTAGGTCTTTCCTGTAATGGCATTGGGGATCTCATCCAGGGTGTAGCCTAAGGCGATCTTTGCCGCTACCTTCGCGATCGGATAACCGGTAGCCTTACTTGCAAGGGCTGAGGAACGGCTCACACGGGGATTTACTTCGATCACACAGTACTCGAAACTTTCCGGGTGAAGGGCATACTGTACATTGCAGCCGCCTGTAATGCCAAGTTCTGTGATAATGTTTAGAGCAGAGGTACGAAGCATCTGGTACTCTTTATCCCCCAAAGTCTGGGAAGGCGCCACTACGATAGAGTCTCCTGTGTGAACCCCTACCGGGTCGATATTTTCCATGTTGCAGACGGTGATGCAGTTTCCGGCACTGTCCCGCATAACCTCATACTCGATTTCTTTCCATCCGGCAATACATCTTTCTACGAGAACCTCTCCTACTCGTGAAAGACGCAGGCCGTTTTCCAGGATTTCCCTAAGCTCATGCTCATTATTGGCGATGCCGCCGCCGCTTCCTCCTAAGGTATAAGCAGGACGGAGCACCACAGGATAACCAATCTGATTGGTAAAGGCAAGACCGTCCTCCACTGTGGTGACCACCTTGGACGCAGCCACTGGCTCTCCGATCTTTTCCATAGTGTCTTTAAATTCCTGGCGGTCCTCTGCCTTTTTAATGGTTTCTGCAGTGGTACCGATCAGGCGGACGTTATGTTCCTTTAAAAAGCCTTTTTCTTCCAGCTCCATGGCAAGGTTCAAGCCCGCCTGGCCTCCCAGGGTGGGAAGAACACTATCCGGCTTTTCTTTTAAAATAAGCTGCTCTACCACTTCCACGGTGAGCGGCTCAATATATACTTTATCCGCAATATCCTTGTCCGTCATAATGGTGGCAGGATTGGAATTTAAAAGGACTACTTCGATTCCTTCTTCTTTTAAGGACCGGCAGGCCTGTGTCCCTGCGTAGTCAAACTCTGCTGCCTGTCCAATGACGATCGGACCGGAGCCGATGACAAGTACCTTTTTGATCTCTTTATTTTTCGGCATTATTTCTTTCCTCCCATCATTTCCATAAATCTGTCAAATAAATAGCTGGAGTCCTGGGGACCCGGGCAGGCTTCCGGATGGAACTGTACGGTAAAGATGTTTTTTCCTTCGTATGCCATGCCTTCGTTCGTCCCATCGTTTACATTGACAAACGCAGGCCGGGCGATATTTTTTTCTTCCAGGGTCTTGGCGTCTACTACATATCCGTGGTTCTGGGAAGAAATATACACTCTTCCTGTGGAAAGATCCTTGACCGGATGATTTCCGCCTCTGTGTCCGTATTTCATTTTATGGGTGTCGCCCCCTGTGGCAAGGGCCATAAGCTGGTGTCCCAGGCAGATAGCAAAAATCGGCACATCGGAATCATATAATTTTTTAATTTCTTCAATGATAGAGGTACATTCCTTGGGATCCCCCGGTCCGTTGCTCAGCATAATGCCATCGGGAGCGTCCTTTAAGATTTCCTCCGCCGAGGTAAGGGCTGGATAGATGGTCACCTGACATCCCCGGGCATTTAAAGATCTGGCAATGTTTCTCTTTGCTCCGAAATCCATCAGCGCTACCTTAGGACCGTTTCCTTTTAATACTTCTTTTTCACGGCAGGTTACCTTTTCCACTACTTTTCCAGTTGTATATTCTTTTAATCTGGGGAGGATTGCATCTAGGTCATAATTTTCATCCACAGTGATCATCCCGTTCATGGTACCTTTCTCCCGAAGGATTTTCGTCAATGCCCTGGTATCAATTCCGGCGATGCCTGGAATGTCATGCTTTGATAAGAAATGCTGAATCGTATCTACGCTTCTGAAATTACTGGGAATACGTGACAATTCCCGAACGATAAAGCCATCGATCCAGGGTCCTCTGGATTCCTGGTCGTCATAACAAATTCCGTAATTACCAATCAAAGGATAGGTCATACACACTGCCTGTCCCGCATAGGAAGGGTCCGTCATTACTTCCAGATAACCGGTCATGGAAGTATTAAAAACGATCTCGCTGATGACTTCTCTGGTAGAACCAATGCTGGTTCCTGTAAAAACAGTGCCATCTTCCAATATCAGAAATGCTTTCATACAATCTCCCTTTCTCTTGTTTTCTTCTATTTTATCCTAAATCTTCAAGATTGTATCACAAGAAGATTGTTTTTTCAACAGAATTTCAGGCTAAAAATAATTCAGTCATACTCAAATTCTTTCAGTTTTCTATAAAATTTTTTAAATTTTTTTCATTTTCCTGTTGACATTTTTCTCTAACTGAGGTATTATAATCAAGCAGTCAGGAAATGACTGAAACATAGAAATGCAGGAGTGGCGGAATTGGCAGACGCGCAGGCTTCAGGTGCCTGTGGTCGCAAGATCGTGTGGGTTCAAGTCCCATCTCCTGCATTCTTTTTTTGTTCTCTAATCTCTTTCTGTCAGGAAATATATCCAACCCCTATTATCCCCTCCACCAAGTTCATATTCGCTAAAATCTCATCTCGATTTATATTGAAAAAGAGCATAACTCACGCTTTTCCATGAATTACACTCTCTTTAAAAAAAATCAAGAGCTGCCCCACGGCAGCCCTTGACGTATAAAGCTGTAATGATCTGTATTTTTATTTTGCCTTGATCGTCTTAACAGCGCTGTAGGAACCTGGATATCTCCTGCCGTTTGCCTGTACGAAGGCATTAGCTCTGAAGTAATATGTTCCTCCGCTCTGAAGACCTGTTCTCTTAACACTTGTCTTGGTTGTGTATTTTGCGATACAGTTTGTTACATTATTTTTGTTTCTGCCCATGAATACATTGTATCCGGATGCACCTGGAACGGCTTTCCAGCTGACAGTTACGGCTCTCCTTCCGGAGTTCTTTACAGTAATCGCAGGTGCCTTCGGTACAGCCTTTACAGTCACAGACTTAGAGCTTGACCATGAAGTAGGAACTTTATCCTTGTTCTGTACGCTTACCGTTGCGGTTACTCTGTAAGTATAGCTCTTTCCTGGTTCTATATTATTGTCTGTATAGGTATTATCGCCAAATTCCTGATCATCAAGCTGTCCCGGTTCCCAGGTGGCAAGTGTCTGGAAAGCGCCGCTTCCTACCCTTCTCTCCAGTCTGACAGTAGCATTGTCTGTAGAAGCGCCCACAGAAACCGTTACCTTGTCCAGACCGCTTGCTATAGTCGCAGAAGCTTTCGGCGTTACCATGACGAATTTGCTTCTTGCTGCACTGTTGCAGGTAAAACGCTGAGGCACTCTGTTTCCAAGAACGGAGAAATCTACCTTGGAAGTTCTGCTCAGTGTATTTCCTGAACCGTCCAGATAGATGGCTGCTGCCTGATATCCTTCACTTCCGCCGCTGAAAGTGGTGATCCTGTTATTGCTCAGATCCAGGATGCCCTCGAATCCGGAGCAGTTAAAAGAGGTGATCCTATTGTTGCTTGCATAGATCTCCGTCAAATTCGGCAGACTGGAAAGAGAAATATTTCCAAGTCCCGCATTTGCCTGTGAAGCAAACTGATTATTGCTTACATCGATGTAATCCAGCTTTCTCAAGTTAGAAACTGCCGGCATCGTAAGCTTAGTCAAAGAGTTATTGTTTACCATAATTGTGGTAAGACCGCCTGTACACCTGGACAAATTCAATGTGCCAGTTAACTTATTGTTAGAAAGATTTACATAAGTAAGCTTCGTATTTCTCGTAAGATCTACACTTGAAAGTCTGTTATTAGAAGCGTTTAATCTAGTTAATCCGGTAAATCTCTCTATGCCGTTCAATCTTGCGATATTTCTGCCGGATACGTTAATCTCTGTTACCGCGCTGATTTCTGAGGAAGATAAACCACCGCTGTTATCCTTGTCAAATGTGGAAGAAACATAAGACCGGAAAGTTGCATCCGGGAAAGTAGCCACGTTAATCGGCACTGTGTCAGAAGCAGCCCTGGTAGTAACTTGGGAAGCATCCTCGGACTCTTCTGTGGTAAATAAATCTTCTGGTTCTGCCGCCGCTTCAGCTGCTGTGTCTCCAGACACAAAATCTGCCGCGTAGGCAGGCGCACTTGTCAAAAGCATCGCTGCGCTTAAAACACTGGCCATACATGCATGATATAACTTTTTATTTCTCATCCTTTTTCACTCCTATAGCTTATTTATAAAGTTATGAAGATTCCTTACAAGCGTAATTTTAAACCAATTCTATAGCAAAATCAACTATATTTTTCATAATTGTTAATTTTTTTTATCTAAATATTTACACTTCTTTCTTTTCCTCTTTTTCGGAACCGGTCTGCTCCTGGCTCTCTTCCTGTTTTTCTTCTCCTTCTTCTGTGTTTGCAGGCTCCTCCACTACATCTTCCGGGGAGACCACTGCTACTACATCTTCATCCTTATCCTCAGTCTCCTCATCCGGGCAGGCCGCGCCGCAGTAAGGACAGAAGGATACGCTTTGATCCACATGCCGCTTACAGGAAGGACAAACTTTCTTTTTCTTATAGCTTGCCATTTTCTTTTTATATTCTTCGATACTGGCTTTATGCTGCTCTATCTGTTCGCATAATATCCGCTGTTCATCCGGAAGTTCTTCCCCGTCCAGATAATGCTGATACAGGATATTTCCAAGATCCTCCTTGATCCTGCCGATCAGGCGCTCTTCGCCGGAAATCCGGCTTCTTAACCTTTGCGTTTCATAGAGCAGCTCCGCCTTTTCTCCCAGACCTTTCGCAGTTTTCGCGATAGTCACTCCTAATTCGTCAAAAAATTCTGATCCCTTTGTCGCCATTCCTTCTAACCCCTTTCTTTTCCTGCCGTCATGGCTGCATTTTTGTTGCATGTCACATCCGAACCACACGCTTGCTGCGTGGTTACGTACCGGCATGATCCTAACGCATTTTTTATTGTGCCGCTCCGATACGGGGCACTTCCTGCCCTCTCAGAAGAATCTTCGGACCTCCTGTTCCTTCTATATATTCTCTGGTAATGATCACCTGGCCGATGCTGTCGTCCTTAGGTATCTCGTACATAATATCCAGCATAAATTCTTCTATGATGGCGCGCAGCGCCCTGGCACCTGTTTTCTTTTCCATTGCCTTAGCGGCTATGGCGTGCAGAGCCTCTTCTTCAAACTCTAATTTCACCTCATCCAGCTCCAAGAGCTTCTGATATTGTTTTAAGATAGCATTCCTCGGTTCTTTTAATATCTTTACCAGCATATCCTCAGAAAGCCCTTCCAGGGTAAATATAATAGGCAGACGCCCGATAAACTCCGGTATCATACCAAAGGCACGTATATCATCCACTGTAACCTTTTCCAAAATATGAGGATCGTTGTCATACTTGTCCTTCAGATCTGCATAAAAACCAATGGAAGCCTGCTTGTTTAAGCGCTCCTTGATAATATTCTCCAGATCCGGAAAAGCTCCGCCGCAGATAAAAAGGATATTCCTGGTATTTACTGTGGTTAGAGGCACCATGGCATTTTTACTGTTTGCCCCTACCGGAACCTCGATTTCGCTTCCTTCAAGAAGTTTCAGCATTCCCTGCTGCACGGCTTCTCCGCTTACGTCTCTCTGGTTTGTATTCTTTTTCTTAGCGATCTTATCGATCTCGTCAATAAAGATAATGCCATGCTCCGCCTTTTCCACGTCATTATCCGCAGCGGCGAGAAGCTTAGATACCACGCTCTCAATGTCATCGCCAATGTAACCAGCTTCTGTAAGAGAGGTAGCGTCCGCTATGGCAAGGGGCACATCTAAGAGCCGGGCAAGGGTCTTTACCAGATAAGTCTTTCCGGAACCGGTCGGCCCTATCATAAGCATATTCGACTTTTCTATGTCAATGTCATCCATTGTATCTGTAGCAACTCGTTTATAATGATTATACACTGCCACAGACATTACCTTTTTCGCGTGCTCCTGACCAATGACATATTCGTCCAAAGACGCTTTGATCTTATGAGGAGCCGGAATGCTGCGCAGATCCAAAGCTGGTTTCTTTTCTTCGTGTTTTTTCTTTTTTACCTTCTTAGGCTGCGCTGCAGGGTTCTGCAGACTGCTCAGGTCGATCATGCCTACATTGGGCATATTAAACAGATCAGAATAATTGATCTTTCCATTGCTCATATGCTGATTCATGGTATCGAAGCTCTTCTGCATACAGTCCGGGCAAATATGTATATTATTAGGGAGATCGATCATTTTCCCCGTCTGGCTCTCCGGCCTGTGGCAGAGAAAACAAAATTTTTCATATTTTTCTTCTTCCTCTTCTGTCAAATCAGTTATATTGTCAAACTCGTCTGTCATATAAACTCCTTTCTTCTGTCCGTCCGCTGTGCTTTTTGCCATTCTTATAAGACGGCAGTCTTTCTCAAAGCAAACGAAGCGGATAACCGGGCATGCTTCCCCCGCTATAGAGAAATTATAACATAATTTATATATCTATCAAATAAAGTTTTTATAAATTTAAACGCCAAATTGCCCCGCTGCCGGTCAACTTGTGACCGTCAATATCTTCTTATCGAAACCGTTGTTTACTCCCAAAATATTGCTTCACGCAGGAAAAGGACCTGCGTCCAGGTCCCTTCTCTCTGCTCTCTATTAATTTTCTGAAGCCGGTTTTGATCCCAGCGTGATCTCCAAATCCTGCTCTTTATATTCTCCATTGTCCGCTCTTGCGATGGTCACGGTAATCGATTCTCCCGCCGCGTAATAAGAAAGCTTATCTACCAAGTCCGCTTTATCGCTTACCTGCTGGCCGTCCAGCTTTACAATGATATCTCCCTTCTGGATGCCTGCATTATCTGCGGCCTCACCAGGTTCTACATCTGTTACAAAAGCCCCGGTAGGCATATTATACATCTGTATAGCCTCTGTCGTCAGATCCGCCGCAGTGACGCCAAGATAAGCCGCCTGGGATTCATCCACCTTATCTCTCGTTGTACGGTTCATCAGCTCTTCCAGGATAGGTTTCGCCTTGGATATAGGGATAGCATATCCCATGCCTTCAATGGTATTGCTTGCGTATTTCGCGGAATTGATCCCAATAAGCTCACCGTTCATATTTAATAAAGCTCCGCCGCTGTTTCCGGGATTGATCGCAGCATCTGTCTGGATCAATTCTGAGCTTGTGCCTGTATCCGTTGTCACACTGCGGTTTAAAGCGCTTACCCAGCCGGAAGTTACGGACTGTCCATATCCCAGAGCGTTTCCTATGGCCACTACCTGTTCTCCTACCACAAGCTGGTCGGAATCTCCGATCTGGGCAATCTTGATCTGCTCCATGGTATCCTCCGGAATGTCTGATTTCTGGACTGCCACCACTGCCAGATCGTTAGTGGTATCTGTACCTTTTATCTTAGCGCTTACCGCGTCTTCTACATTAATGTCTCCGTTTCCGCTGGCAAGATTTTGGGTTTCTTCCTCTGCGTTGACCACGTCTTTACCGATAAAGCAGACGCTTAAGGTAGTAGCGCCTTCCACCACATGATTATTCGTGGCGATTAAAAGCTCATCGTTATTCTCGCCTACAATGATACCGGATCCGCTTCCTGTACTGGAATATTCCTGCACACCATAATTGCCGAATCCAAAGCTGCCGAAAAAGCTTGGTATTTCCTGAATGCTGACAGAGGTGATCGCCACCACTGCCGGCATAGCCGATTCCGCAACGCTTGCTACCGTTCCGGTCTGTCCGGCCGCGCTGGAAGAAGAATTTCCCGCTGAAGTCGTTACTGAATTTCCGCTGACTGTGCCTGCCATTCCCACCTGGGTATTAGAAGTCTCCTCAGGGAAATACAGGCGGGAAATATAATTTACTCCCTGGAATACAGCTCCCGCCACCAGTCCGAATACAACGGCAAAGGCAACTACGATCCCAAAGCGTTCTCCCATTCCTTTTTCTTTCTTTTTCCGGGGTTTTTCCGGCGCTTTCTTTGCCGGTTCCGGAGTTGGATTCTGATTTATCTGATAATGTGCATATCTTGGAGGGACAGATCCGCTTCCTGTGTCAGTGCTTGTGTCTATATTCTGAGAAGGCTGAGACGCCGATCCACCCTGTGTATTCCCCGTGTCAGCAGATTCCATAGGGGTCTGTTCCCATTTCCTTTCGTCACTCATCTTTGCTGCTCCCTTCTAATGTGTAAATCATTCCTGTTCTCTTATTGATATGTCCAGTCTACCAGTTAATTGTGTTTAAAGTGTGATGGATATTTTAAAAAAGGATGTTTTACCTCCAATAATCAGGGTTCATGGTACACCTTAAGATCCATCTTCGAGGCAGCCTTTTATATCCTTTTCCAGCCCGGTATCCTAAAAATTTACATCCGCTTTGGAAAATCAAAGAAGGAAGCAGCCAGAATTTTCCTTTTTTCAATAAATATTTCGCGCTGCCAGCTACCAGCCGGATTCCTTCACCTTCCGATGGAAGTCCCTGAAAAATCTCCGGATACTCCGCCTGGGAAACTCCCAGGTCGAAATTTCTGTGAAACTGCTGCATTCCCGTATAATTATGGGAGTGGATCACTTCCGCATCCGCTGCATAGAAGATCCCATACCCATTCTGGATCATCTTTCCAGCAAGAATCATGTCCTCATTAAAGATAGTCCGTTCCACAAAGCCTCCAAGCTGTTCATAAATATCCTTTTTATAAGCAGCGCATACATTGGAACAAAAATATGTCTTTATCCCCAAGCGGGGAATATCCTTTTTCGTCTTCCTGCTGGAATAGGCCGGATAATTAAACTCTCTTGTATAACATTCCAAAAAGCTGCAGTTTTTTCCGGGAAGCTGACGGGCGTAAGCCGCTCCTGTATCTGCGTCTTTCAGAAGGGGGCGCACCAGATTTCCTATCAATCCGGCATTTTTCGGCATTGCGTCCTGGGTCATAAAGACCATGACCTCTCCTTTAGAAAGCTGCGCAGCCTTTTTTCTCGTGCCTCCGTGATCAAATTCTTGCTTTTTTATGTGATGAACTTCTAAGCCTGAAAACTTTTCCTCCCATTTTCTGTTCCAGAATTTTTCTTCTGTATTCATGATCATTATTTTATTTATAGGATACTCTTGTTTTTCCAGCCGTTCCAAAACCTTTTCAAACTCTTCTCCTGGCTTATATGTGGGTATGATGACATCTACCTTTATTTTTTCCATGATCTGCTCTCCCGAAAAAAGCCATCCCTATATATCTCTATATGGGGATGGCTTCACCGTATATTTATTCTGATTCCATACAGACAGTATCTGCTAAATTTGTTTTTTTATGCTTTCACAACACTTTCGGATCAGACAGTGCCTTCCGCAGAACTTCCATCGCCTCCACCGTAGCTTCCGTCACTCCAGCCAGCGTCTGTGCCATCGGTGGCTCCGCCTCCGTCAGTAGTTCCGTCTCCCGTTCCGGGATCCGTGGTTCCTCCTCCTGTTCCAGGATCCGTAGTTCCTCCCCCTGTTCCAGGATCAGTGGTTCCCCCGCCTGTTCCGGGATCCGTAGTTCCTCCTCCCGTTCCGGGATCCGTAGTTCCTCCCCCTGTTCCAGGGTCAGTGGTTCCTCCTCCCGTTCCAGGATCAGTAGTTCCTCCCCCTGTTCCGGGATCCGTAGTTCCTCCTCCCGTTCCGGGGTCAGTGGTTTCTCCCCCTGTTCCAGGATCAGTCCAGGTTCCTCCGCTATTGTCAGAGCTTCCGCTTCCATCGCTCCAATCAGAACTGCTCCCTGAATCTCCGGTCCATCCGTTCTCGCCGGTGTCTGTATCCTGCCAGATGAAGGTATCGTCTGTCGTTTCGTCTGTTTCTGAAGAAACGGCTGCCTCATCTGTAAGCTGTTCTTCACCGCCTACGATCTCTATGATCCTCTGGCTGTAGGTCTGCACTTCTGTGGATGGAGTATATTCTGTATCCTCTCCATAAAGGAATTTATGAAGCTGTTCTACATTGCTCACTAAAGTAGTGGGTACGATAATGCTTCCTTTAATATTAGAAAACTTATATTCCATAGGGAAGCCTACGGTGTCATCCACACTGTAGCCGATCATGGCAGGAATCAGCTCCAGAATCTCCTGTTTGCTCAAAGAAGTGGTGACCATAGGGAAGACTTCATCCATAATATCAAAAATCGTTCCCAGCCCCGCCTGTTTCGCCTTCTGTACGATCAGCTGGATCACCATACGCTGACGCTCTGTTCTTCCCATATCCAGACTTGATGTATAACGGATACGGCAGTAAGATGTAGCCTGTACCCCGTTCAGATGGTATGTGCCGATGATTGCTTCCTGATCCTCTGGAGCGGGATCCGGCTTTTCAATAGGCGTATAGCTCTTTCCTGTCTCCTCAGATGTTTCCACACTGTAATTGTTCATATGCTCGATCTCCGCATAGGACATAGGGATATCCAGCCCGCCTAAAAGATCAATCACTGTAACAAGAGCATTAAAGTCTACTGTAGCATAATCTGTAATATTCAGGTCAAGGCTTGTATTCAGCATGGAAATCGCCTGCTCTGCTCCACCATAAGCATAAGCTGCATTCGCCTTGGTGTACGTATCATCTCCGATATTCAAAAGAGTATCCCTGTAAACAGACACCAGCTTTACATCCTTAGTATCATTGTTTACACTGGCGATAATGATGGTATCACTGTTTTCTGCTCCCAGCTCCGCGTTCTTATCCCTGTGGTCAATTCCGAACAGGGCGTAGGTGCTGTAGCCGGTCATCTGCGGTGCCTCCTGGTTAACGATGATTTCTTCTTCATTTAAGACCGGCTGCTCGATCTTATCCAGTCTGGTCATGATCTGTCCATAGACGTACAGTCCTCCGATAAACAGCAGAAGAACAACGATTTCTATAGCAAATAATATCTTTTTTCTTTTTCCTCGCATGATTTTTCCCCTTATCTTCCTAATATGCGTTTTTATTTACAAAACCTTTAAAAAAGGTCAAAAATAATATCTTAATATCGAAGCCGATACTCCAATTTTCAATGTAATACAAATCGCAATCAATTCTCTTTCTGATAGATGTATCACCCCGGTAGCCGTTTACCTGTGCCCACCCGGTCAGTCCCGGCCGCACCTGATGCTTAACCATATATCTCGGGATCTCTTCCCGAAATTTCTCTACAAAGAAGGGCCTCTCCGGTCTTGGACCCACCAGGCTCATATCGCCTCTTAAGATATTAAAAAGCTGCGGAAGCTCATCCAAGCTTGTCCGCCGCATGAATTTGCCAATGCCGGTGACTCTCGGATCATTTTTTACCGTCCACGCCTTCTTTTCCTCCGATTCCGGCTGAAGCTCCATAGAGCGGAACTTGTACATCCGGAAGGTTTTATTATGAAGGCCGACCCGCTCCTGCTTATAGATAAGCGGTCCGGGGGAAGTCAGCTTGATCAGCACACATAACACAAGCATCACCGGAGAAGATACAATGATTGCCGCGATGGAGCCAACGATATCCATACACCGTTTCACCAGTGCGTTAAATGTGTTGCTTAAGGGGACATAACGGATATTGATAACGGGAAGTCCTAAAATGTCCTCTGTATATGGCTTGGTCGGTATAATTTTATTATAATCGGGAATAAACTTTGTGTGTACTCCTGACTTCTCACATAGTGCTACGATCTCTTCCAGGCGGTAATATTCGCTCAGCCCCAGTGTGATCGCGATCTCATCCAGCCTGCTTGCAGGAAGGATCACCATCAGATTCGCGATCCTGCCGATAACCTTTATGCCTTTATACACGGTCCCCGCCGGAACATTATCGTCCAGGATCCCGCGGATGACATAGCCCCACTGGGGATTCATAAGGATACGGTCGATATATTCCTCTGTAGCACGGCTGTAGCCCACAAGAATCACCTGCTTCTGGTTCAGGCCGCGCTTGCGCATATCCCGCATCAAACTGAAGATCAGCATACGCACACCCCAGCCGGCACAAATATTGATCACATAAAAAAGCAGGATCGTCAGACGGGAAAAATCCCCCTCATTGATCATCTGGAGAAATGACAAAATGAGAAGGAAACCTAACGTATTTGCCTTGATAATGTTCGCCAGCACAAGGCGTCTCCCCTGCATACGCATGGGAGTGTATAAGGTAAATGCGTGATACAAAAGCAGATAACCCGGCACAATGAAGATCAAAAGCAGCATGTACTGCTGAAAACTCAGGGTCCTTACAGCAGACCCGGCAAAAGGCCCTACGAACCTTAATGCCCATGCGCAAAGATACGAGCCGGAGATCACTAATGCATCGATCAGCATATGGAGACGACTGAAGTTCTTTTGATTATCTTGAATCAAGTCTTGTCACCTCAATCAAATTCATTGCCTTTATATTATAATAGAAAAACCTTAAATGCAATAAAATCTTAACATTCATTTTATAAAAATTCTGTGAAATCCTGTTTTTTAACCAATTATCCCCTGATACGGCGCACCATATTCACCCACAATTCTAACTGAATCTTAACATAATATGGAAGCCTTTTCACAGAGAAACGCACCTTTTTTTCACGGCGGCTTATCTGAAACCCATTCTTGATCCCAGCAAGATATTCTCTTCCCATTCCTTTTGCCGCAAAAAACAAAAACTTGCTTCCAAATCCAAGCACAAGAAAAGGAAGGTTTAAGATCACCTGCAGAACAGGCATGTTTTTATACAGCAGATAGATATTATTCCTGGAAGAGTACCGGGTCTTAAACTGATTATACCGGGAACCAGTAGTCCCGCTTCCCACATGATAGACCACAGCCTTAGGAGCATACCAGTTCTCATAGCCATAGATCCTGGCACGATAGCCAATATCCATATCCTCAAGATAGGCAAAATGCTCCTCATCAAAATATCCGATCCTGTCAAAAAGCTTTCGCCGGTAAATAGCCGCTCCCGCGCAGGCGGCAAAAATTCTTTCTTCCTCTTCATAGGAATCAATCGGCTTTCCCTTTCCCCGGGCAAAGGCCCATCCAAGCGCGCAATAGTAGTTCCCCGCGTCGTCCAGATGCTCCCTGTCATAGAACTGGATCATCTTAGCCCCACAGGAAAAAGCCTTTTTATGGCGTTTCATAGCAGCTGTCATTTCTTCCAGGAAATGCGCCTCGGCCTCTATGTCATTGTTCAAAAGCACCACGTACTTTGCCCTTGACCGGCGGATCCCTTCGTTTACCGCTCTGCAAAAGCCAAAATTTTCCGGCAATTCGATAATATGCACCCAGGGATAATTCTCCATGACATAAGGGCAGCTTCCGTCAGAAGAGCCGTTATCCACAAGAATGACCTCATAGCTTTTTATTGTCTGCCGTTCCAGGCTTCCTAAAACACCATCCAAATATACAAGTCCGTTAAAATTCGGAATAACAACAGATACTTCCAGCATCTCTTCTCCTTATCTTTTCCTTCCCCTTCCCGGAAGCGGCTTTAAAGAATAGTTCCATTTCGTCAGGGAAAGGTTTTTATTGTAATAGGGATCTCCATTTTTTAAGATATCCAGCCAGTGACATCTCATGTACTCAATTTCTGTCTGGAAACGGCGCAGCTTCTTCTCGCTGTCCTCTTCCCCCCTGGTCTTGGATTCCATGTGATAAAGCTGGGCGTATGGATCATATACGATCAGATACCCCTCTTTTCGCACTTTCAGGCACAGATCCACATCATTAAAGGCCACAGCCAGCTCCTCTGTAAAACCGCCTGCCTCTTCAAAGGCTTTGCGCTTCATCATCATACAGGCGGCCGTCACGGCGCTCATATCCTGAAGAATGGAAGCTTTATGGAGGTACCCGGTCCTGTCCGCCGGCATATCTACAAACATATGACCGGCAATCCCTCCGATCCCGATCACGCATCCTGCATGCTGGATAGTGTTGTCCGGATAAAGAAGCTTCACGCCTACAGCGCCTACCTCTTTTCTCTGGCAGACTCCAAGCATCTCCTCCATCCAGTCGGGAGTGATCACCGTCACATCGTTGTTCAGGAATAAGAGATATTCTCCCCTGGCCTTACTGGCTCCGTAATTGTTGATGGCAGAATAATTAAATTCCTTTTTCCAGTTAAAGATCCTTATATTTTCCTGTCCGGACAGTTCTTTATAATATTGAAAGATCTCTTTGGATGTGCTGTTATTTTCTATGATGAGGATCTCATAGTTTTTATAGGTGGTCTTCTCACGGATAGAATCAATGCATGCCCTGAGAGTGGGCTCTTCATCCTTATTGGGTATAATAACAGAAACCAGGGGGGAACCCTGTATCGGGTATTTTACCCTAAAAAATCCCAGGTCCTTCGTATGGCTTACGATCCCTTTTACCCCCATCCGGTCAAGATGGGCTTCAATGGCTCTTTTTCCCGCATCGAAAGCGTACATCTTACTTGCGGGGTTATCCGCCGTGGATGCTTTATGGGTCCTCCAATGGTATAAAATCTCCGGTATGTGGGCTATTTCTCTGGCCTGTTCCACACAGCGGAAAATAAGATCATGATCCTGTGCTCCATCAAATTCCTTCCGGAATCCTCCTGTCTTTTCCAGGATTTCCCTCCGCACGATAAAAAAATGACAGATATAGTTATTTGAACGTAGAAGATCCAAACTGAAATCCGGCTTCAGATGGGGCTGAAAATGCTCAGAAAGATCTGTGGTCACCTTATCCTCATCTGTATAGATCACATCCGCCTGGGGATTTTTGTTTACTGCCTTCACTGCCTCATAGAGAGCATTTGGCGCCAGGAGGTCGTCGTGGTCAAGCAGTCCCACGAACTCTCCCCCTGCCATGGCAAAGGCTTCGTTGGTATTGCCGGCGATACCCAGGTTCTCTTTCAGATTTTTATAGCGTATGCGGGAATCCTCCCTGGCGCATTCCCTGAGGATTTTCTTCATTTCTTCATCCTCAGGGCTTCCGTTGGCGATACATAGTTCCCAATTTCCGTAAGTCTGGTCCTGTACGGACCTGATCATCTGGCGCAAAAATACACCCGGCGTTTTATAAGCCGGGACAGCGATGCTGATAAGAGGCGTCTTTGAAAATTTATGGTTCCTTTGTTTTTCCAGGGCTGCCTCGTCCGGCTTATAAGCCTCGTACCATGGCCCGTAGGGGACTTCTTCCGGCTCAAACCGTTCGTGGAGCCGGATCCAGAATTCCTTAGGCCCATAGTGCTTCAGATAGCGGAAGCCTTTCTGGAGTGTATATGGGGACAGCTTCTTCACCAGTCTTCCCCACTGGATCCGTCCCCCTGGATTTTTTTCTTTTTGCATTTATTTATCCTCAAATTTTACTCTAAGTTTTTCTATTGGAAATGATACCATACTGTTTTACAAGTCGCAAGTTCTTACTAAAGAATAAAAAAATTATGGTGAAATGGTAAAGAGGCAGGAACTCCATTTTGTTCTATTATGAAATTCTATAAGAGACATGGTTAAGAATTACAAATTTTTTTGCAAGAACCGTACGGAATGTGTTATACTACACGTATCCTTCTGACAGGAGGGAAAAGCAGCATACAATCAGATGAGTATTTTATGAAATACAGGAGATCATACATATTATGAGGAAGAAAAAAATTTTAGCAGGATTATTGGCTTTTAGCCTGTCTGTTTCCATATTTTTCCAGACGGGCGTTTCCGCGGCGGAAGAAACTGCTCCTGCTGCGGAAAATACCATCGCCACAAACGATATCTCTGGATGGCCTGCAGGACCTGAGATCACCTCCACTGCCGCCGTGGTCATGGAGGAATCCACCCAGACCATCCTATACTCTAAAAATATGGATCAGGCCCTATACCCCGCCGCAGCGGTAAAGATCATGACCATCTTAGTCTGCCTGGAAAACAGCTCCCTTACCGATCAGGTCACCATGACAGAGACAGGCGTTTCCGGAGTCACTGACGGAGGCGCCAGCATTTCCGCCCAATTGGACGAAGTGCTGACCATGGAACAATGTCTCTATGCCATCATGCTCGTCTCCGCCAATGACGTAGCCCTTCAGGTGGCAGAGCATGTAGGCGGATCGGTAGACGGCTTTGTGGAAATGATGAACCAAAAAGCCCAGTCCCTCGGCTGTACAAATACATTGTTTACCAACCCTACCGGCCTTCCGGATGAAGCACAGCATATCACGGCGTACGATATGGCCCTGATCATGAAGGCGGCCATGCAGAATGAGGATTTCCGCACGATTGCTGCCGCCACCTCTTATACGATACCAGCCACCAATGTGTCCGGCGGAGAGAGAGCTCTTACCAATAACTTTTCTCTTCTCACCTCCACAAGCCCCTATTATTACCAGGGATGTCTGGGAGGAAAAGAAGGCGCCACTTCCGCAGCCGGCAGCACCTTGGTCTGCGCGGCAGAGCGTAATGATATGACACTCATCGCAGTCATTCTCCAGGGAACTGACCAGCAGACAGACAGCGAGGCGGTAACCCTTTTAGACTATGGCTTTAATAACTTCCAGAAGCTTTCTCTGGGAGAAAATGATTTTAATCTGAAGTCCGGCGGTACGGTAGTCATCCCTTCCACCGCCTCTGAGACGGATATTAAGGTGTCCGACACAGAAGGGGAAAACGGGGTAAGCCGTCAGTATCTCTATCATGGCGTCCAGGTAGGAACCGCCGTTCTCGAGGATGTAGAGGCGGAGGACACCGCCGCTGTCACCCGGGGCCAGGAAAACCTCCAGGCCGCATACGATTTTACGGCAAATAAATCCTTGATCCCTTACTATGTGATCGGAGGCGTCGGCGGAGTTCTTTTCCTTTTGCTTCTGGTACTTATGGTCAAAGTGATCCGGAAGCGTTAACCTCCGAAGCTTCATCTAGCAAAAATGATCCAACAGACTTACGGAACCATAAAATTGCACCCCAAACACAATGGGGTGCAATTTAGCTAATAATTTCTTTTTCTCTGCAGTATCCCTTATCGGTAGTTACAAATCCCTGAATCAATAGATTATTTTTTCTTCATTGAAAACATTTTGTCACATATAATGAGGCAGGATCACAAGGAAGTAGGTAAGGATCCCTCCCAGGCACCAGATAAGCCCTGCACCCCGGTAAAACCATTTGTGCAGGCTTTTCTTTTTCACAAACCGCTCCAAAAGTCTTTCATAGCCGCACACGATAAAATACATCAACGGATACACTGCGGAAATGATATATCTTCCCTGGGCCTGATTGTCATTATAATACGCGTATGTAATAAAAAGGATCACCGGCGTGATAAGGGCCGCTGCCATGGCCAGGTGGAACAATCCTTTTTTATTCCATTTCTTGGAGGTCCGGATAGTCTTCACCTTAACTTTGGTGCTGCCCACCTGCGTCCTCTCCACTGTGACCGAACGTTTTTTCCAGTAAAACTCCCGCAGCATAAACAATACGCCCACACAGCCGATAAAAAGAAACAACAGGTAGATTTTGCTTACCGTCTCATTCATATACAGATCAAAGGTACCGAAAACGCCGATAAAGCTTACCAGTACCGTCATCACCCAGTTATGGCGCCAGCCCGGGTTCTGATAGAGGAGAAAATCCTTGATCTTCCATCCCTGCTTGGCGGGAGTGATGTGCTGCGATGGCTTGTATCCGTCCCTGGCGTATTTTTCCGCGCAGAGAGTACTTGCCTTTCTTCCTAAGATATCTCCGTCATAGAGGAAGTAATTCCGGATAAACCACCAGCCGGCCAGGACAAAGGTTATGGCCGCGATAACAAGTCCTCTGGAAAATAAAAATTTCCACCTCTCCTTTACACTCCCTTCCCCGCAGAAAAGGACCGTAAAGCAAAAAAAGAAAAAGCTCCACAAAATCCACCCATAAGCATTATAGTAGGATAAAAAACATACCGCCATACCCACAGCCAGAAGAATACAGTTCTTCCAGTTCCATCCTTCCCTTAGGTACCTTGCCCAGGCATACAGGATCATCGCCGCTGCCAAAAGTGCCAGGGAATCTGTATTTACATAAGTTCCCAAAAATAGAAAGCCCGGCAGGAAAAGCACCAGACAGGAAAACAAAAAAGCCTTCTCTTTGTCAAACAACCGCTTCCCCGCCTGTATCACAAACCATGCCGCCCCTGTTATAAACAGCACGTCAGCAAGCCGCGCCGCGTGCAGGAGTACCTCCTCTGATGTGCTGAAAATCCCGGCAATCCACATAAAAACCGCGGACACCATATAAGAAAGAATGGGATAAAAAGCATAGGAAATCCCCCAGATTTTATTCAGGATCTCCGCCTCATCCCCCCGGGGCAGGCTGCCTGGATGCTCGTAGAGATATTTTGCCACAGCATAGCGCATGGACTCATCCGGTCCTCCCGGACGGCCGGTGGTAAGGGACCAGGCAAGAACGACCGCAAACACCAGCCCCAAAAGCAGCCATTCTATGGTTCTTTCGTTTTTTAATATCTTTTTCATTCCGTATTTATAAAATCTCCTTCAAATACCGGGACAGGGCGTCCTCCCAGGCCGGAAGGGGCGCAAATCCCATTTCTCTTAATTTATCTTTATTCATCCTGCTGTTATGAGGCCGTTTCGCCTTAGCGGGGTATTCCTCACTGGAAACAGGGATGACCTTTACCTCTCTTCCTGCCTGGCGGAAAATCTCTTTGGCAAACTCGTACCAGGAGCACAGCCCTTCATTTGTGGCGTGATAGCGTCCGTATTTTTCCGTCTCCAGCATATCCACCAAAAGGCGGGCCAGGTCATAGGTATAGGTAGGGGATCCCACCTGGTCGTCTACTACTGTGATCGTATCGTGAGTCTCAGAAAGGCGGAGCATGGTTTTAATAAAGTTCTTTCCGTTTACTCCAAACACCCAGGCAATGCGCACGATAAAGTAAGCGTCCAGATATTTTTCCACAGCCAGCTCTCCTTCATATTTCGTCTGGCCGTATACATTTAAGGGATGTCTCTCATCGTCAGGCTCCCAGGGTCTGGTTCCTTCCCCGTCAAATACATAATCTGTACTGAGATAGATCATAGGGGCTGAAAGCTCTTTACACATCCTGGCGATGTTTTCTGTACCATAGGCATTTATCTTCCGGCAAAGCTCCACTTTATCCTCCGCGTCATCCACAGCGGTCCAGGCGGCACAATGCACTACCTTATCCGGATGTACCTCCCTCATCACCCGCTCTACCGTTTCCCGGTCGGTAATATCCATCTCTTCCACATCCACACCGATACCTTCATAGCCTCTTTTTTCAAGCTCGTTCATTACATCATGGCCAAGCTGGCCTTTTACTCCTGTCACCAATACTCGCATTTTCTTTTCCTCCATCTTTTCACCCTTTTCGTTACTGGTCACACGTTGACCAGTAACGGGCAATTCATAATCGTTTCAGGGAAAAATCCTGGCTTTTTAATGTCAAATTGGGGTTGTAATAGGGATCCGGCTTTTTAAAGATATCCGGCCAGTGTCCCTCCAATGTGGCGATCTCTTTATTAAACCGCGCCATCTTTTCCGGGGTGTCCTCCAGTCCTCTGGATTTAGACTCATAGTGATACAGCTCCACGTAAGGGTTGTACACCACAAGATAGCCCGCATCCCTCACCTTCAGACAGAAATCAATATCATTAAAGGCAACGGCCAGATCCGGGCTTAAACCGCCTACCTGGTCAAATACTTTCTTTTTCACCATCATACAGGCAGCCGTCACCGCGCTGTAGTTCTGGGCGCAGATGATCCGGTGACAATACCCTGTAGTGGATCTTGGCTGCTGTACGAAGCAGTGTCCCGCGATTCCTCCAAAGCCCAGCACTACACCGGCATGCTGGATCGTATCGTCCTCAAAGTACAGCCTCGCGCCCACAATCCCCACATCCGGACGCATACAATATCCTAACAATTCTTCCATCCAATCCGAATTTATCACTTCTGTGTCATTGTTCAGAAGAAGCAGGTATTCTCCTTTAGCATAGGAAGCGCCGAAATTGTTGATCTCCGAATAATTAAAAGGTCCCTCCCAGTATACTACCTTCACCTTAGGATTCTTTTCCTCAAGCTTTTTATAATAAGCAAAGGTCTTGTCTTCGGTGCTGTTATTTTCTATAATAATGTATTCATAGTTTTTATAAGAGGATTTCTCTTCTATGGAAGAAATACACCGTTCCAAATCCTCTATATGATCCTTATTAGGGATCAGGATGGAGATCAGCGGGTCATAATCCCGAAGGTACCTGGTACGATAAAGCCCCAGATACTCCCCTTTATATACCTCCGCCTTGATTCCGATCCGGTCAAAGTGCGCCTGCACCGCCCGTTTTCCGGCTTCGAAGGCATACAATTTGCTCTCCGGATTTTCTGCTGTAGAATCCTCATGGCTCCTCCAGTGATAAAGAATCTTAGGAATATGATAAATATGTTCTGCCGCCTCCACGCACCGGAAGATCAGGTCGTAGTCCTGAGCTCCGTCAAATTCCGGCCTAAGCAGTCCCACCCGGTCTAAAAGTTCCCTCTTTGCCACGAAAAGATGACAGATATAATTCACTGTACAGAGAAGATCCAGGTTAAAGTCCGGTTTAAAATGCGGAAGGAAAAACTTATTTCCATGAATGGACATTTTATCCTCATCAGAGTATAGGACTTCAATGGACGGATCTTCATTTAACGCCTTTACACACTCATAAAAAGCATGAGCAGTGAGCACATCGTCATGATCGCCGAAAGCAATAAACTCTCCTGTGGCAATTCCAATGGCGGCATTGGTATTTTCCGCGATCTTAAGGGGTTCCTCATGGTACACCACCTTGATTCTCTCATCCTTCGCCGCATATTTTTCTAAAACTGCCTTTATAGGAGAGTCCTTGCCGCTTCCATCGGAAAGGCATAATTCCCAGTTTCCATAGGTCTGGGCTTTTACTGACTGGATCAGCTGGTCTAAATATTCTTCTCTTGTTTTATATAAAGGCACCACAAGACTGATCTTCGGCTCATAAGAAAACTTTGTCTTTCTCTGCTTTTCCAGTTCTGACTGGCTTGGGAGATGCTGGGGCAGCCATTTACTGTAATCCACCGGGCGGCGGGTTAGTTCCGTAAGCTTTCGCATTCCCTTTACCAAGAGGGCCTTTGCCCCATGGGCCCGGAGATAATCCATGCCCTTCTTCCGATACTTTTCTGCTTTTCCCGCAAGGATTTCTCTGGCTCCTAGCCCCACCTTATAAACAGATTTTCTTCCGTCTGCCGTACGCATGACCAAGTAAAGGAATTTTCCGGAAATATCTGTAAGCTCAACTGCAAAGCCGCAGTCCTGCTCCACAGGATATTCCTGAAACATATCCGCCACGTCCACACGTTCCATCCGCTGCACCCTGCAGGGAATCGGCTTTTTTTCCTCATCGAAAAGCTTAATGGCAACGTGGCTGGTATCTGCCGCCCAGCCTCTGATGCTTAAAGTTGCGGCGCCACGATCCACTTTTTCCTCTTCTATATAATACTGGGGTTTTCCCTGTTTTTTTAGAAGTTCTCCCACCTTGATCTGAAACCAGGGAAGCTTTTTATCCTCCCAGACGGCGAAAGCCAAAAGCTTTTTCCTGTTTTTTAAATCCGCCGGCAGCGTGATGGCAGCCTCCACCCTCTGTCCTCCGAGGAGCTCTCCGTCTTTATAGCGTTCCACCGCGCTTTTCGCGATCTGACGCGTTGTCTCTACTTTAAGAGGCGTACCGTCCATATAGGCTTCAATGGTATATTTTTCCGGGATCACTCCACGGATCAGATATTTCCTGGGATCGCTCAGATCAAATCTTTCTCTTTCCACTTCCAGCAACTGATGTCTCATGGTTTCCTCCTTCTGATGCACTTGCTGCGTCAATAATGGTAGATTTGGAAATTTATTTCCAAACTTTTTTTCTTCCTTTCACGCCTTCATGAACCTTTTTCAGGGAACAGTCTCCACGGATCAGGCTCAGGTTCGGATTGTAATAAGGGTCGCCTTTTTCCAGAAGCTCCCTGTAACGTTCCTTAAATCTCTCTATTTCTCCCTCAAACCTCGCCAGCTTTTCCGGAGTAGTCTCCAGTCCTCTGGACTTGGATTCATAGTGATACAACTGGGCATCCGGGTCAAAGACCACAAGCTTTCCCAGGGCTCTCGCCCGCAGGCAAAAGTCCACATCATTCAAAGCCACAGCAAAATCCTCATCCAGACCGTTAAGGGCTTCAAACACTTCCCTCTTTACCATAAGACAAGCACCGGTCACTGCACTGATATCCTGCGCCGCCTTTAATCTTCCCATATAGCCGGTATAATTCTTCCCGTAGCCGGTAAGAATATGGCCCGCAAAACCGCCCATGCCAATGACCACGCCCGCGTGCTGTACTGTGTCGTCAGGATAGTAAAGCTTTGCGCCTACGATCCCTACGTCCTCTCTCTGGCAGTATCCCAGCATACGCTCCAGCCAGTCCGGGGTGATCACCTCCGTGTCGTTGTTCAAAAGAAGGAAATACTCTCCCCCCGCCTGGCCGGCGCCGAAATTATTAATAGCAGAATAATTAAATCCCCCCTCATAGGTAACGATCTTAACCTGTGGGTAACGCTGGGGCAGTTTTTTATAATAATCAAAGGTCTCCTGTTTTTCACTATTGTTTTCTATTACCAAGATTTCCAGATTTTTCCAGGTGGTTTTCTCTATGATAGAACGGATACAGGTGTTCAGATCCTCTGTATGGTCCTTGTTTGGTATAAGGATAGATACCTTAGGATTTCCCTGAACAAGGAACTTGGTGCGGTACACGATGAAAAGTCCGGTAAATTCCACCTCCGCCTGGAGTCCCAGACGGGTGTAATGTTCCATCAGGGCTTTTTTCCCCGCATCAATGGCGTACTGCTTGCTCTCCTGGTTTCCGGCTGTAGATTCTTCATGGCTGCGCCAGTGGTACAAAACTTTAGGAATATGACAGATCTTATCCGTCTGTTCCACGCAGCGCAGGATAAAATCATAGTCCTGAGCTCCGTCAAACTTGGATCTTAACTCTCCCACCCGCTCCAAAAGCGTACGCTTTACTACCGTCAAATGGCAGATATAATTAATACAGCGCAGAAGATCCAGATTAAAGTCCGGTTTAAAATGAGGATACACACAGTTTCCATCCTCATCAATCAGATCCTCATCCGTGTAGATAAGCTCTGTCTCAGGAGCCCTGGAAATAGCCAGGGCAAGCTCATAAAGAGCCTCCAAAGCAAGGAGGTCGTCATGATCCGCAAATACGATATAATCCCCCTTTGCCATATTAAGGGCCGCGTTGGTATTTCCGGCTATACCGGTATTTGTCTTAAGATATTCGTAGCGTATCCTTTCGTCCGCTCCATAATTGCCCCGGATCAACTCTCCCAGGGAGTCTTCCCTGCTTCCGTCTGCCAGGCACAGTTCCCAGTTTCCATAGCTCTGCTGCCTTACCGACTCCACCAGTTCCTTTAAATACCGTGGCTTGGTATGATATACCGGAACCACGATGGAAAAAAGCGGAGCAGGGGAAAAGACTTCCTTCGCCTGTCTTTTTAATTCTTTCTGGGAGGCCCGGTGTTTTTTTTCAAAATAGCCGTAGGAATCGGTAAACGTAGAGGATTCCTCCCGAAGATAATCCCAGAATCCCCGGATTCCCTGTTCCTTTAAGACCTCCTGGTTTTTCTCCCGGTTTTCCTTTCCCATCACTTTTAAGATACGGCCCACCCGGGTGTTTTCCATATCGAATCTCCTCATAGGGATCCGGATCTCTTTGGACGCCGCCTGATTGGAAAATACAACGCGAAGCTCTCTGGCATTTATTTTTTCCCTGGGGATCTCCAGAATAAATCCGTGGCAGCAGGAAAGTTCCACCCCGAACTGCTCGCTTAAGTCCGCCCTGCGTATCTTTTTAAAGCTTACGTCTTCCACCGGCTCTCCTTTTTCATCCAACACCTGGATCTTAAGCTCTCCAAAGGTATTTACACACCACCCCTGAAGGTAGAGATTAGAAAGCCTCCTCTCTAAAAGCTCCACATAATAGCGGATGGTATCTTCGTAATATTCCTTTCTCACCTGTTCCATATCTTTCTGCAGCACAGGGAAGGCTTCCCCTGCGCAGCAGATCCGCACCCTAAGGCAGTCGGCCACATAAAAAAGCTGCTCCATATTGGGGATCCGAATCTCAAATCCCACATTTTCATCTTTAAAATGAAGATCCTCCCTTGCCGAGAGTACATCCGGCCTGGGTGTGCGCACCATTGTGCATTCCACAGGGGTGTGCTGGACCCTGACCTGGGCATAGGGTTCTTCTCTCTCCTCATTCACGCACATCCACCCGCTTAAAACG
This sequence comes from Candidatus Blautia faecavium, assembly GCA_019118425.1. GTDB lineage: Bacteria > Bacillota > Clostridia > Lachnospirales > Lachnospiraceae > Blautia_A > Blautia_A faecavium. The sequence goes on from DWYZ01000158.1 coordinate 67,793, forward strand.
CAGGTGCCGTTGTCCTTTCTCTCGTACTGACAGGTATCCAGTACTACCACATGGTCATCCATCCTATTTTTTCCTCTCTATCTTATTTCGATAAGACTGATAAAACTTCCAAACCTTTGTATTCTGCATGTCCCGGATCAATTTCGCCTGTTTTTTCGTTTTTTCTTTTAAACGGATCAATTCACATCCCTGTTCTTTCAGGTTCTCCAGCATTTCGGGAGCGGCAGCGTACACTTTAAGGGAAATCTCAAGGCATTTCGCCCCGGGCGGCACTGGAATTTCTGAAATATTGGGGTCGTCCTTTGCGATATACGCCCATTCTCCGAAAATACTGCCCTGTTCCGCCGCCGCTTTTGAAACATCTGCCGGCTTTCCGTCAAAAGCCAGTTTCTCCAGGTGTACCGCGCAGGGAAGGTCTCCCGGATCGATACGGATGCTCACGCAGTTTTCCGGAAGGGTAAGGCTGCACTGCCCCCTTCCTTCCTCCAGGGGAAAGGTCCTGGAATTTTTTTCCTGGTAGCCTTCTCCAAAAGAAAAGAATACCTGGAGCATACCGCCTCCTACCATCTCCATAACCCCTACTCCCGGGGTTATGTCCGCGAACATATCACGCATAGGAATATGCTTTCCTGTGATATATCGCTGAAAGTTCGCTTCCATTCGGGCAAAGAGCTCTTTTCTTTCCCGGGTAATGCCTGCTTTTTCATAAAAATCATATTCTGAGAGAGCCTTCCGTACGCTGTGGGTCTCTATATAATAATGAATGATCCGGTACAAAACAAAATCGCAGGGAACAGGAAAGGCAAAGGTCCATTCATAGTCCAGCACGCAGGGCGGATCGGTAAGAACCAGGTTCTGGCATACCATATCGATGTTGGTCACCTTAGCGCAGGCAAACTCACCGGAGGGCAGCTCCTCCCCGAACACCTTTCTAAAATCATCTGTCATCTGGAACATCTCTTGGCTGCATATGGTTTTTACCTGCTTCAGATACTGATCTAAATATCCGGCAGCCTTCTTCGTCTCTCCCTTTTCCAAAAGGCCGTCCAAAAGCTCTTCCAAGGTTTTTCCCTCAAGGTATTCCAAACGTACGCCTTCTTCGTCCTTTTCACACCGGTTGCAGGACAGCCCGGCCTTTTCATATTCCTCTTGAAGCGCTTCGTACCAGCGGCACAGATTTTCTACATGCTCCTGTCCTTCCGGATAAAGAGGCTGCTTTCTTACGAAGCGGGTTCCTCCCTGCTCCAGAATATCCGTACGCACAGCGAAGGAGCGGCTTCTTTCATTGGAATATTTGGAATAAATGATCTCTGCCTTTCCTCCTTGTGCATCTGCTGTACTGTCCGTGGCAATGTGAGGGTTTTCCTCCTTCTTTACAATTGTGAAAAAGGAATTTGAAAATTCCGGGAAAAGTCCGGCGTCCACAAGGCTGTCGTAAACCTTAGGCTCATCGAAAAGCTGCATCCGGACTCTGTCGTAATTGCAGAAATTATCGGTAAGATCCCCCTTCTTCGGCAGGTATTTATCAGAATATAGAGTCAAAGGAAACTTGTAATCCGGGTAAGGGTAGTAAAACGCAGTCTGAAAATCTCCCGCCTGGCGGATCACATCAAAAAGCTCTTTTCTGGAAAAGGTCTTTACGCCTTTCGTCTTAGGATACCCTTCCAGCCCTTCGAAGTATTTTCCCACATGGTCCTCCGTACATCCTGCCCAGTATTTCAGGCCCAGACGATTCTCAATGGCGATCACCAGGGCTCCGTCCTTTTTCAGATGTCCGGCAATACGGCGCAGCATTTCCACATACGGCTCCCTGGTGCCGATATACCCTTCCGCATATTCAAACACACCGATCAAGGTGATATAATCATAGGTCTCAGTAAGATTTTTTTCTATATCCTGAAAATTTCCCACCAGAATATGGATGTTGTCATAGTCCCGGTTCCGGTATGCGTTAATAGTGCTGCGCATTTTCGACAGCTCGATGCATGTGACCTGTCCTGCCTTTCTGGCAAGGGCTCCGGTGATGGCTCCGCAGCCGGAACCGATCTCTAACACTTTATCTTCTTTCGTGATAGGCAGCCACTCCAAAATGTTCTGGCGTATATGCGAAAAATGATAGAGCACAGGCCAGCTTCCCTTCTGGGCGATCACCTGGTTTAATTCCTCTTCTTTATAATTTTCTGCGATCTGCAAAAGCTCCTCTTCCACCGGGCCATCGCTGTATAGATCTTCCCCGGGATAACAGGACAGATCCAGCGTTACCCTGCCGATTTTTTCCTCCATGGATTTCTCCTTTTATTCTGTAATTGTCACTTTTGAATTCATATCGTAAAAGCCAACGGTATTCTTTGCGGAGACAACGGTAATGTTGCAGGCGTCATACAGACGATGGAACACAGCGAATTCTCCGTTCCGATAGCCTGTGCAGCCAAAGGAAAGAAGGTACTCTCCTCCCTGAAGATCCATCCTCTGGGTAAAGGTCACCACACATTCTCTTCCCGCTTCCGGATGTTCTACCGAAGCCTTTTCGTACATCGTGTTGGTTCCGGTGATCTCGGTTCCCTGGATATTTTTAAAGGTGTAGGCAAGGATCGGCTCCTGGATGTTTTCGTGGAACTGTACCCGCATCTTGATCTGAAAGGTGGTACCCTTTTCAATGGTATTGCTCTGCCTGCCTTTTTCATCCAGCACCACAAAATCTACGATCTCCGCCTGCTTTTCTCCGTATTCCAAAGTATCCGGATTGACCTGAAAGCCTTCCCTCCAATTCTCGGAATCTCCTTTTCCCTGGGGATTTCCTTCCCCCTGCTTTACCGGGTCCTGGTGGACCAAAAGCTGTTTATACATATCCACCATTGCCTTAGGTGTTCCCTGATCCAGCATTTTTCCTTTATGGAGAAGGATCACACGGTCGCAATACTTGGAAATACTGCTGAGATCATGGCTGACAAAAAGGATGGTCTTTCCCTGGGCCTTAAACTCTTCAAACTTATGATA